>DYGW01000278.1 GCA_020724485.1 Thermoflexus sp.
AGCGTGGGGGAAGGGGTTGGGGAATGGGGGGCAATCCCAGCGCCCAAGTGCCCAGTCTTAACAGGTTGTTCGTGGACCCGGCAACCCTTCACAGACAGCGCAGCCAGTACAGAGCAACGCTGGCTGGCTGCGAGTACCGCCGGCAGGACTCGAACCCGCGACGCCTAGTTCCGAAGACTAGCGCTCTATCCACTGAGCTACGGCGGCCTATCACGCTGAATCATAACAGCGTGTGGCTGCACGCGCCAGATCGTGAGATTGTGTGCTGAGTGCGGCACTGGGGGCGCTCACTCGGATGAGGCGCGCAGGGTAGATGACCAGACAGCGTCGGGGAAGGTCTCGATGCCAGCGTGGATGCCGACGCGCTTGTACATGAGCACGTCGTTGAATCGCTCGCCAAGTATGCCATCGTGAATGGCCCAGGAGCGACCGGTGATCGAGCGCCAGGCGTCCGGCGGGCGGAAGGGCGTGGAGCCGTCGAGACGGGCGTGGAGTGCTCCGCCTGGCTGGAACTCGCGATGAATGCGGAGCATTTTCTGCAGGCCGCGCGAGTAGGCGAAGCCGTAACGCTCGAAGGTGATCGCGTTGTGGTAGAACAGCGGTTCGATGAAGAACAGGGCGTGCCCCATGCGGCTGACGAAGTCCTCGAAGGTGGGCAGTGCCGCACGGAATAAGCGCAGCCCGGCCCGCACCTGGCCCGGACCCAGCCCGGCGCACAGGGCGCGTAGCTCTTCGAGGATGTTGCGCGAGCGCGTGCCAAGCTGCGTGTCGCGACCCTGATCATCAACGTCAATGTTGAAGCGTGGCGAGGCGGGGTCGTTGGCCACGACCATCATGACGATCAACTGGGCATGGGGTGTGTCGCCCATATGCAGGTAGATGGCTGGCTCGTCCGTGTCGGTTGCGCTGTAGACGGAAATCTCAACGCTGCTACTGCCAGCCGGACAGCGGAAGCGCACTGTGGGATGGCCGCCAACGCCAGGATCGTAGGGGGCAATGCCCAGCCGCGCGTAGACCCACGCGGGGATCAGCGTCGCATAGCAAGCGCATTTCTGCGCGTATGGCAGGTCGTTGATCTCGCGGATGGTGTCAGGCAGGCGCTCTGGCCCTGCGTGTGAAGTCATGGTTTGGCAGCTAATCGCGGTCGCGCAGAGACCGCTCGATCTGGCGCTGGCTGTCGCGCTTGCGCAGCGCCTCGCGCTTGTCATACTGTCGCTTGCCGCGCGCCAGCGCAACCTCGATTTTGGCCCGCCCGCGCACCAGGTAAAGCAGCGTGGGGACAATGGTCAGGCCCTTCTCCTGCACGCGGGCGAGAATCCGCTCGATCTCCTTGCGATGCAGTAGCAGCTTGCGCGGGCGCAGCGGATCATGCCCGTAGCGGCCCGCCTGATCGTAGGAAGCGATGTGGGTATTGATCAGCCACAGTTCGCCGTCGCGCGGCAGGATGTAACCCTCGCGCAAATTGACATGCCCGGCACGGATTGACTTGATCTCAGAGCCGGTGAGAACCAGACCGGCCTCAAAGGTGTCGAGCAATTCGTAATCGTGCCGCGCTTTGCGATTGGTCGAGATAACCTTGCGATTTTCGCTCACCGTGAGTCACCTGTCATTCAAGCGTTTGCGCTTCCTGCTCAGCCACGCCCGCGCCCTGCGCCAGATACTCCAGGGCCGCGTCAACAAACGGATCGCGCCCGGCTTCGGCTACGGAGTCCTCCACGACAACGTCAGGGGCGAGTCCCTGATCCTGGATCGGCGTCTCGTTGGGCGTGAACCATAAGGCTACCGTCACATGCACCTGAGAGCCGCCCGGCAAGTCATGGACGTGCTGCACCAGCCCTTTGCCGAAGCTGACCTGGCCGATGAGCGCAGCGCGTCCCCGATCTTGCAGTGCGCCAGCCACAACCTCGGACGCGCTGGCGCTCCCGCCGTCTATGAGCACGACGAGCGGGACGTCTTCGGCGATCTGGCCGGTCTGGGAGCGGTAGGTCATGCGGCGCCCCTGCCGGTCTTGCTGCGTGACGATCACGCCTTCGTCGAGAAACAGATCGCTGACGCTCACTGCCTGGTCGAGCAGCCCTCCAGGGTTGCCGCGCAGGTCGAGGATCAGCCCCGTTACCCCCTGCCGGATCAGCGTCTCGATCTCCCCTTCGAGCAACTCTGTGGCCCGGTCATTGAAAGTGAACAGGCGCACGTACCCGACGCCATCATAGGTGTCAGCGATGGCAGTTGGTAGCTCGACGCGGGCGCGGGTGATCTCCACCGTGAAGCGCGAGCCATCACCCGGACGGTATACGGTGAGGGTTACTTCGCTGCCGATCTCTCCGCGCAGCCACCCGACGGCAGTTTCCAGCGTCCACCCGGCGATGGGCACGCCGTCAATCTCCTCGATCACGTCCTGGGCCAACAAGCCCGCTTCTTTGGCCGGAAACCCTGAGAAAAGCGCCGTGATCACCAACTGGCCGTCCGTGTCCTGGCCGACATACGCGCCGATCCCGCCGAACTCCCCGGCGAGGGTCTGCCGGTCATAGGCCGCTGCCTGGGGTGGGGCGAAGAACGTGTAACGGTCTCCGGCTGCGGCGAGGAGTCCTTGAGCGGCACCGTAGATCAATTCACGGTCGGGGGGCAGCTCGTAGTAGAACTCGTCTTCGAGGATGGCCCAGCTTTGCCAGAACAGGTCAAACTCGTCCGTGTTGTGCGGGGAATCCATCCGGCCAGTGAACCAGACTCCGCCGAGAAAGGCAATGGCGGCGATCAGCACCCCTGCGAAAAGCATCTGCGTCCGCATCGGCGAGGCGAGGCGCTTCGCTGGGGCGGAAGGGGAATCATCGCCTGGCTTGTTGACGATCATGAGAGTACCGCCTCCAGTTTGAGCGCTACACACCGGTGCCCGTTGCCGATAGCGCCGCTTAGCCGACGACCTGGGCGCGGGATGCTGTCAGATAGCGGACGGCTTCGCCCAACTCGACATCGCGCCCATCCTCTGCCGGGATCATGGCGATGTCCGGCTCGAGGCCCTGACCGTCCAGGGCTGCGCGAGCAGGCGTGAACCATTCGGCAGAGGTGATATGAATGGACGAGCCGTCAGCCAGGCGGAAGATGAGCTGGACGGACCCCTTGCCGTAGGTCTTCTGGCCGATGAGAATGCCCCGTCCCCGGTCACGAATGGCGCCGGCAACCAGTTCGGCGGCGCTGGCTGTGCCGTGATCTACCAGCACCACGAGCGGCTGGTCGAGGGCTGCGCCGCCCGGCGTGGCGAGTGTCTCCGTCTCGCCGCCGCGCGTCCGCTCGTAGAAGACCACACCGCCGTCGAGAAACTCCGACGCCACGGCCACCGACTCCTGCAACAGGCCGCCGGAATTGCCGCGCAGGTCAAGGATCAGCCCTTGGGTGCCCTGGGCATCAAGGTCGGCGAGAGCCACGCGCAGTTCCTCTGGCGTGCGCGCCGTGAAGCGGATGACCTGGACATAGCCCAGACTGGGTGCCTCGTGCAGCACACGCCAGACGACCGAGGGCACCATCACCACCTCGAAGGCGATGAAGGTGTCGCGTGCCGTCGTGGCGTCGGGCTGGCGCACTGTCACCGTCACGCCGCGCCCCTCACCGACCTCGCCGCGCAGCATTCGATCCACGACATCCAGGCGCTCCTGGAGGGAAATGGGCAGGCCGTCCACAGCCAGAAGCAAGTCGCCGTCGGTGATGCCAGCGCGGGCCGCCGGGCCGTCGCGGAACGGGAAGAGCACCAGGTCGCCGCGCTCGTCTCGCTTGACCTGCACGCCGATTCCCCCATATTGACCGGCCAGCACC
>DYGW01000021.1:0-18455 GCA_020724485.1 Thermoflexus sp.
CTTCCGCCCTGATTGATAGTTCGATCCTTCCCGTGCGCAACCTCACCCCCTGACCATCCAGGGCAGACCCCTTGCCTCTTTTTCATCCCTTTGGTGTGCTGCGCTAACAGCATGAACAGCTCTGCGGTGATGCTTTGCCCCAGAAATGAAATGCGCCCCTGGCGGGGGGCCATCCCCGAATTGTGGCGAGCTGGGGTTACGTCGGGGCGGCGTTCTGCTCCGCCCCGGCTACACGCCTCTGGGCCGGTGGCTCACTACACCTTCGCCCGGCCCGCCGTGCGCGCCGACAGCGCGATGACCGCGACGATGAAAGCGACCAGGACCAGCAGCAGATCGGCCACGCCGAACAGCGACTCGCCCTTGATCATCACCTCGCGCAGGGCGCGGTTGGCGTAGGTGAGCGGCATCAGCCGCGAAACCGGCTGCAACCAGCCCGGCATATCCTCTACCTGCCAGATCACCCCGCCGAGCAAGCCCTGCGAGACGACGACCAGCGGCACGAACTGCAGCACCTGAAACTCGTTCTGGGCGAAGGTGCTGAGGAAGATGCCCAGGTTGACCGACAGGGCGACCAGCAGCGCCTCCACCACAAACATGTTGAGCAGGTTGCCGGCGTAGTGGATGCGCAGCACGAACACAGTGAAGAGCAGCGTGATCGCCCCTTGCAGCAGCCCAAAGACCAGAAACCCGGCCATGTATCCGACGATGATCTCGTGGGCGCGGATAGGCGTGGCTTGCAGCCGCTCCAACGTGCCAGCGACGCGCTCGCGCAGAAATGAGATGCACGTCAGCAGGAAGACGAAGAAGAAGACGAAGAAGCCGACCAGCGCCGGGGCCATATAGTCGAGCGTGTCGTACTCCGGCCCGCTGTGCCGGTAAGTGGCGGCCAGCGCCACGTCCAGCGCCTCGACTGGCTCGCCCCCGGCCAGTGCCGGCGCGGTCCCGCTCACCGCGAGGGCACTCGCCGCCTGGAGCGCCACCCGTTCCAGCAGCTTGCGCAGCCGCTCGGCAATCATCGGGTTGGAGCCTTCGAATTCCACCGCCAGGGCCAGATGCCGCGAGCGCAGGACTTCCTTGGTGAACCCGGCGGGCACGGTGATCACCGCGTCGGCGGTGCCGTTGTCCAGCAGGGCGCGCGCTTCGGCGGGGGTCAGGGCGCGCGCGTCGAACTCGGTGAATGACTCCAGCAGGGCAGACAGGCGGTCGCCCAGGCTGACCGTCAGCGGGCCGAGCGCCGCGCCCGTGTCCTCATTGACGATGCCCACGACCAGCACCCCAGGCTCGGCGCGGATGAGAAGGCCCAGGAACGATAGCAAGATCACCGGCACGACGACGATCAGGACGAGCGTGCGGCGGTCGGCGAGCATTTGCTGGATGACGCGGCGGGCCAGGATGAGGATGCGGCTAGCGGTCATGGGTGGCGGCCCCCTTCTGCGCGGCGAAGTACAGGAATGCTTCCTCGACGGTCGCCGTGCCCGCCTGCGCGCGCAGCGACTCGGCGGTACCCTCGGCGATGATCTGCCCATCGCGCACGAAGCCCAGCCGGTCGCAACGCTCGGCCTCGTCCATGACGTGACTGGAAACCAGCAGCGTGACCCCGCGCGCCGTCAACTGGCGGAAATGCTGCCAGAACTGGGCGCGCAGTTGCGGGTCTACGCCGACGGTCGGCTCATCGAGCAGGATCAGCGTGGGATGATGGGCCAGAGCCACCGCCAGCGAGACGCGCTGGCGCATCCCGCCGGAGAGCGTGCTGACGCGGCTGTGGGCGCGGTCGGACAGGTCTACGAAGGCGATGGCCTCAGCGATGGCGGCGCGGTCGTGGCAGCCCATCAGCCCGGCGAAGAAAGCCACGTTCTGCCAGATGGTCAGGTCAGTGTAGAGCGCCGACGCCTGGGTCATGTAGCCCACGCGCGCCAGGATGGCCTTGTCCGGCATAGCCTGGCCCAACACGGTGACGCTGCCAGCGTCCGGCGCCAGCAGCCCGGCGATGGCGCGTATCAGCGTGCTCTTGCCCGCGCCGTTCGGCCCCAGCAGCCCGTAGATTTCACCCTGGTGCAGAGTCAGGCTGAGGCCGCGCAGCGCGTGTACGCCGCCCGGAAAGCGTTTGTGCACCTCACGAACTTCGACGGCAGAGGTCATGGGGTTGGGGCGCTCCTTTCGGGTAGCGGGTGCTCGGTGGGCGACGGTAGGCGGTCAGGCACCTTCTGCCGCCAGTCCGTTGAGCAGCGTGCCGGCGAAGATGGTCACCCATTCGTCGTGGGTATACTGGCGGAACGGGGCGAAGAAGCCCAACTTCTCGGTGACGACGTAGCCGATGACCAGGCTGGCGACCAGGCGTATCCACACGGGCGGCGCGAGGGGCTTGAGGCCCGGCAGCCCCTGCAACCGCTCAATCACCGCCAGGACGCGGGGGAAGACTCGCGTCTCGGCGACGCGCCCCAGCGTGCGCCCGCCGAACTCGCGCAGGTCAATCTGGACGAGCTGCAGGAAGTCATAGTGCTGCGGCATGATGGTCAAGAGATCTTCCAGGGCAGCGCGCAGGAAGTCCGGCGCGGTCTGGGCCTGTCCGGAGACGTCTTCGAGCAGCGCGAGCATCTCGTCGTAGGGGTTGCGCTCTTCGATCAGGGCGATGAAGATAGCCTCTTTGGTGGAGAAGTGGTTGTATAGCCCGGCGACGGCGCGACCTCCGGCGGCGCGAGCGATGGCGCGCATACTGGTGCCGTGATAGCCCTGGGTGATGAACAGGCGGCACGCTGCGTCGAGGATTTCGGCGCGGGCGAGGTCGCCGCGCGTTGGTGTCTCGGCCATGCGTTCCTCCCATGATAGTATGTATGAACGCTCGTTCGTATATCATTTTACACCAAATCCCGGCGACGTCAAGACGACGCTTCGGGGGGGGGTGCGTGCAAAGGTTGACAGCGACTCGCTGGACGCGGGGCATTGACCTCACCCCCGTCCGGCCCGAAACCAGACTTCCGAAGTTTCCGAAACTTCGGAAGTCTCTCTCTGCGCGCCAGCGCCGAGCGGGGATAAGGTAAACCAGGGCGCGGCAAATTGCCTGACAGGTTTTGCTCACACCCCTTCGGGGGCGCATGGCTCAGGCCCTCAGCAATGCGGTATACTGGAGGCAGCGCGCAGCCGCACACCGACCGCCGGGCCACAGCCGCCCATTTTGCGCATGATGGCGAGGGAGACTCATGCCGGACTCTGCTCAACCACTCCGTGTGCTGATCACCGTCCCGTTCAGCGATGACCTGCTGGACAGGTTTCGCCAGGTCTCCGACCGGATCGAGCTGCTCGTGCAGCCCGCCGAGCAAGCGCGCGACGTGCCAGACGAGGCATGGGCTTCCGCCCAGGTGCTCTATACCCACTGTGTCGTGCCGGAGCCGGAACAAGCGCCCCAATTGCGCTGGATTCAGGCTCATACCGCTGGCATTGACCACCTGTGGGACCAGCCGATTATCCAGACGGCGGACGTGCTGCTCACGACGGCCAGCGGCATTCACGCCCCGGCAGTAACCGAATACGTCTTCATGATGATGCTGGCTTTCGCCCACCGGCTGCCTGTGATGATGGAGCAGAAAGCGCGCAGCGAGTGGCCCAGCGGCGACCAGAGCGCCTTCTTGCCGCGCCAGTTGCGCGGCAGCACGGTGGGCGTCGTCGGTTATGGCAGCGTGGGGCGCGAGATCGCGCGCGTGGCCCAGACCTTCGGCATGGACGTGCTGGCCGTCAAGCGCGACGTGCGCCAGCCCGCCGAGACCGACAGCTACGTTTTGCCCGGTCACGGCGACCCGGAGGGCGTGTTCTTTCACCGTCTATACCCGCCCGAAGCCCTGGTTTCGATGGTGCGCGAGTGTGACTTCGTCGTGCTGACGGTGCCGCTCACCGAGGCGACGCGGGGCATGGTCAGCGCCGGGGTGCTGGCAGCGATGAAGCCCACCGCCTATCTGATCAACGTCAGCCGGGGCGGGGTGGTGGACGACGGGGCGCTGGCCGATGCCCTGCAGCGCGGGGTGATCGCTGGCGCTGCGTCCGACGTGTTCGAGTCCGAGCCGCTGCCCAGCGACAGCCCGCTGTGGAAGCTGCCCAACCTGATCATCAGCCCGCACCTTGCCGGGGCTGCTGTGGACTACCGCGAGAAGGCGGCGCAGGTCTTCGTCGAGAATCTCAAGCGTTACCTGGCGCGCAAGGACTTGCTCAATCTGGTGGATCGCACGCGCGGGTATTGAGCGCCTGGCGCGAAACTGCTCGGCCCTGCCGGACGTAGAAGAATGATGAAGGGGTGATCGGTAAGTAGCCGTAAGGTGTAGCTATAGGAAGGGTGAGAACGTCATGGCTAAGGTGAAATCGCAACCAGAGTCGAAGGCGGGTTCCGCGCCGCGCAAGCCGCTCGATGCCTTCGCGCATCACCAGGTACGGGCGCTGGAGGAAACCGGCAAGGCGCTTGCCTCGCTGCTGCCCAAGAACTTCCGCACGCACGCCGGCAAAGCGCTCGACGAGACGCGCGCAAGCTGGGAGGCGCTGTTCGACGGCGTGCTCGATACGCTGGAGTGCGGCGTGGACAAGCTGCGCAGCAAGCCAAAGGCAGGCGACGACAAGGAGAAAGTGAAGGTCGAGGTCGAGTGACCGGCGTCTGTCACCCCCAACGAAACCCGGCGCTCACGTAGCGCCGGGTCGTTTTTGAACTGATTGGGGACGGCCCACCTGGGCCGCGCGGTGTTGTGGAGTGGTTGCCTAATTAGCGCCGAGGCGCACAACTTCGCTGGCCTGCGGCCCCTTTGGTCCCTCGGTGATTGAGAACTCGACCTGATCGCCTTCGTTCAGGTTGCGATAGCCGGCACCGACAATCGCGGTATAGTGCACGAAGACGTCCGGGCCACCTTCGCGCGCGATGAAGCCATAGCCCTTCTGCGCATTGAACCATTTGACCACGCCGGTAAGACGTTCTGCCATTTCGGGGTGCTCCTTTTGCCCACTGATAGAACATGCAGCGTGGGCGGGCGTTGCGGTGCGGGTCAAAAATCAACCCGGTGTGGTAGTGCTACACCGGGTATCGTCTTTCTCACCGGTACTGCAAACAACCTGCTCCACTACACCTGAAATTGTAGTAGACGTTCAGGGCGGTGTCAATAAGCGAGTGCGAGGGGCGCATCTCACCTCTGCACAAACCTGGCGTAGGGTGATCGTTGTCTAAAGTGCTCTCATATGCGCTACAATCGAAAAGCGAAGGCAAAACAGGAGGGACACATCATGCAACCTTCGGCTGCTTTGACTCGCCAGCGCCAGATACGCGGCTTCGTCATCGCCTGGTTGGGCATCACCCTGGTCATGGGGGCGCTGACGTTCGCCGGCATCTACTACGCCACCGGCCTGGTCGCCGGGGAACAAGAGGCCAGCGTCGCCGCGCTGCCCAATACGGACGCCGAATCCCTGCCGGACGCTGCGCCGCTCGCCGCTCCACCAGCGGAGGAGCTAACCACGCCGGTGGTGGCCCCGCTTGCTGTCGCGGAACAGCCCGCCTCCGCCTCCGCTGCTGAGGAAGCAGCGCCCGCCGCTGACGTGGTCGAGCAGCCTGCTGCCGCGTCCGCTCCTGACGCTGGCGAGCCGGGCGAGCCGGCCGCCCGTGTGGCGGCTGCGCCCCCATCGGCGAGCGACGCCCAGCCCGCCCGCCAAGTCGCAACTCCCATCCCCACCCTGACCCCGCGCCCGATTGACGTGGGCGGCTTCCAGCTTGGCATCCAGGTCCAGCCCAACATGGACCCCGAAGTGTACAAGCTGTGGATGGGCGAGGTGCGCGACAAGCTGAAGCTCGGCTGGATCAAGGAGCAGGTGCGCTGGGAAGTGGTCGAGCCGCAGCCGGGGCAGTACAACTGGTCCGAGCTGGATGCGACGCTGCCGCTGGCCAAGGAGTACGGCAACAAGGTCATGCTGAGCATTGTCACCGCGCCGGAGTGGGCGCGCGAGCCGGGTGCGCGGCTGGACAAAGTGGGTCCGCCCGCCAACCCACAGACTTACGCCAACTTCATCACCACCCTGCTCTACCGCTACCCCGGCATGGTCCACGCCATCGAGGTGTGGAACGAGATGAACCTCGACCGCGAGTGGTCGTCCGTCTCCGGGCTGAGCGCACAGAACTACGTCACGCTGCTGCGCGCAGCCTACGGCGCGATCAAGGCCGTTGATCCGGGGATCATCGTCATCAGCGGGGCACTCTCGCCGACCGGCTGGAACGACGGGGTGGCCGCCTACGATGATTTCGTGTTCATGGACATGCTGATCCAGGCCGGGATGCTGGACACGACCGACTGCGTCGGCGCGCACCACAACGGCTACAACATCGGCCCCAACGTGCCCTGGAACCAGGTGCCCAACGATCCACGCGCCACCTTCCGCGGCCCGTTCGATAACCCGCACCACTCGTGGTCGTTCTACAGCACGCTCAACGGCTACGCCCAGCGCATCCAGCAGGCGGGCAGCAACAAGAAGCTGTGCATCACCGAGTTCGGCTGGGCGACGACCGAGGATCTGAACGGCTACCCGCGCGGCTTCGAGTTCGCCAACGACAATACCCTGACCGAGCAGGCCCAGTTCCTGGGTGAGGCGATTGAGGCCATGGAAAGCTGGGGCTTTGTGTGGCTGGCCTGGGTGTGGAATCTGAACTATGGGCCGCAGGCGGGCTGGGACGCCACCGCAGACAACGTCCCTTACTCGCTGCTGCGCCCGGAGTGGCAGCAGGCCCCAGCCTACGAGGTCATCGGCAGCTACAACTTCCGCGAGCGTTAGGCGGGCAGTCAGCCGGTCTTCATTCGTCTCACCCCCTGAATCCCCCTCTCTAGCTCGGCCAGAGAGGGGGACTTCTCCGCCCGCCGGCGGAGTCTGACTTTCCCTGGCTCTGCCGGGCATGGGTTGGGGGAGGGGTGTCTCATAGGTGGGCGCACAGCCTGCCCTTCCGCGCCACTTACGGCTGGTCCCTGACCGCTGTCCACAAGGAGCACCGCAGGACTCGTGACCGACACGCACTCTTCCCCGCCCCGCCGCGCCCGCAGGCTGCGCGCGCTGCTGGCCGTCGCGCTGTTCGCTGTGATCGCCGGTGGCGCTGCTGGCATTGACCTGCTGCTGCGCGACGGCGGCGAGGCCATCCCGGCCACCCCGCCGATCCCCACCAACCTGGCCCCGGACGCCGTGACCGAGCGCGCCTTCCCCTCGCTGACTTACGGCATCCACGCCTTTCTGTGGTGGAACGAGACGATGCGCACCATTGATCTGGACAACATCCGCCTGATGAAGTTCAGCCACGTCAAACAGCGTTTCTCGTGGAGCAGCATAGAGCCGGTGCGTGGTGAGTGGACCTGGGACAAGGCCGATGGCGTGGTAGACGAGGTGAACTATCGCGGGCTGGAGGTCGTGGCCCGGCTGGACGGCCCGCCAGATTGGGCAGTTGCCGCGCCGGACGCGCCCGGCGACCCGCCGCTGGACCTGGCGGCGTGGGCTGAGTTCTGCGGGACGCTGGCCGCCCGCTACCGAGGGCAGATCGCCGCCTACCAGGTATGGAACGAGCCGAACCTCACCCGCGAGTGGCTCGGCCACCCGCCGGACGCGGCGGCCTACGTGACCTTGCTGGCGGCGTGCGCCGAAGCCATTCGGAGCGCCGACCCGGAGGCGATCATCATCTCCGCTGGCTTGGCTCCCACCGGCACCGGCCTGCCGGAGGCGATCCCGGACATGGACTACCTGCGCCAGATGTACGCGGCGGGCGCGGCCCCTCATTTCGATGTGCTGGGCCTCAACGCGCCCGGCTACGGCAATCCGCCGGAGATGTCGCCCGCCGACGCGGAAGCTGCCGGTTTTCTGCGCTGGATGTGTTTCCGCCATGTCGAGGATATGCGCGCGATCATGGTCGAGGCGGGCGACGCTCACAAACAGGTCGCCATCCTGGAACTAGGCTGGACGACCGACTCTATTCACCCGGACTACGCCTGGCACGCTGTGGACGAGGAGACCCAGGCCGCTTACCTGGTTGGCGCGTACCGCTACGCTGCCGCGCACTGGCGGCCCTGGGTGGGGCTGATCGTCACCATCTACATCGCCGACATCAGTTGGACGCCGGACGACGAGGAGTACTGGTGGGCGGTCAACATCGCCGGCTACGACAACGGCTGGCAAGGCCGCCCGGCCTACTACCAGCTTTCGTGGATGGAGCGTTATGTGGATGACGTCTTCATCCCCGCCCGCGACCCGTCCGACCCCGACGCAGTGACCGTTGACCCGCTACCCCCTCGCGAAGAGCCGGGCGGTGGGCCGTAGGCGCGTATCGCTTGCGTCCTGACGCACCATCCCCACGCCGCCGGTGTAAAATCTGGATAAGAAAGCGTCCCAATCACGCACCGTTTGCGCGGGCCGGGCGTATTGATCGGTAGGGGTGTTACTCTGCTGCGCCCACTCACTACGCGATCACCAGAGACGATCACCGGAAGGACACACACGATGCGCATCATCGTACACACGGGCAAAGGCGGCGTCGGCAAGACGAGCATCTCCGCCGCTACCGCGCTGCGCTGCGCCGAGCTAGGGCTGCGCACCATCGTCATCTCGACGGACACCGCTCACTCGCTGGCCGACTCGCTGGAAGTGAGCATCGGGCCGGAGCCGGTGCGCATCCTCGACAACCTGTGGGCGCAGGAAGTGGACGCCCGCTACTCGATGGACAAGTACTGGGGGCGCATCCAGCACTGGATGCTCAGCGTGCTCAGCGAGCGCCACGTCAACGATATCGTCGCCGAAGAAGTGACCATCCTGCCTGGCCTGGAAGAGGGCGCGCACCTGCTGTGGATCAACAAGTACCTCGAAGAGGGAGACTTCGACGTGCTGATCGTGGACGCCGCGCCCACCGCCGAAACGCTGCGCCTGCTCAGCCTGCCCGACACGACGCGCTGGTGGTTCCAGCGTATCACCTCGCTGCTGCGCGGAACCAGCGGACGCCTGCTGCGCCCGGTTGCCAAGCCGCTGATCGGCGCCGACCTGCCCGACGCTGAGACGCTGGACAGCATCAACGGTCTCTTCGACACGCTGGACACCATCCGCGAGATTCTCGGCGACCCGGAGCGCAGCAGCCTGCGCCTGGTCGTCAATCCGGAGCGCATGGTCATCAAAGAGACGCAGCGCACCTACACCTACCTCAACCTGTACGGCTACGCGGTGGACGCCGTGCTGTGCAACCGCGTCATCCCCGACGTCGTGACTGACCCCTACTTCAACGCCTGGAAGGAGCACCAGGCTGAGAACATTGCCTACATCGGCGAGGCGTTCGGCGAGCTACCGCTGCTGCAAGCGCCGATGTTCGACGACGAGGTCGGGGGTATGCCCGCCCTGCGCCGCCTGGCGGACGCGCTCTACGGCGAGCAGAATCCGGCCCAGGTGATGGCCCGCGAGCAGACGCACCACATCGAGCCGGACGGCGACGGCGGCTACTACCTGGTGGTGCCGCTGCCCTTCGCCGAAAAGCGCGATCTCGATCTCTATCGCGCGGCGGACGAGCTGACGCTGCGCGTCGGCCCCTACCGGCGCAATATCGTTCTGCCCTACGCGCTGTGGAATCTCAAGACCGCCGGCGCGCGCTTCGAGCAGTCGCGGCTGCGCATTCACTTCGTCAAGGCGGAGTCGCCGGAGAACCAGCAGAACCCCGTATGATGAAGACCCGGACAAACAGAGCAGGACGCAGGTGCCACTTCTGCGCCATCACGGCTGCGTGTCAAGCCAACTCCAGCGGCCTGAGACCAAGTCAAGGCCAACGGTAGACCCGTCGGGAACGGTGATCGCCACCGGGACGTTGTTCTCCGTGCGGGCCGTCGCCAGGTATCCCTGTTCGGGCCGGGTCGCCCAGCCGAGCGCCTCACGCACAGCGGGCGTATTGCCCCACACCTGGCCGAATCCGAATTCCGGGCGGACACGTCCCAGCGGAACCGCCTGAAACGGGTTTGGCGGCAGGGTGCTGTAGGCGCTGTGCGGGAAAACGCTGAACCGCCCGCCGCTCGCCCCCAGCCTGCCGAAATCGAGGAACACGTAAATATCGAGCGTATCGGCGCACCAGATCATGAAGCCGCGCTCGAAGCTCTGGAAGGTTGCGCCGGGCGAGTTCTCGTAGATCGCTGGCTCGGCGACTTCCACAACAATGGTGGCCTGCTCGACACTGTCGTATATGTCGCCGGCGCTCGTGACCGTGATCTTCACCGCCGACAGGGTGATGTTCAGAGTGCGGGCCGCCATGCCCAGCGGAATAGTGATGGTCTGGCTGCCGGTCAGGGGCAAGAAGGGCAGCTTCCCGATCAGGCGGGCCGTGTCTGGATCGATCACCTCAATCTGCGCGGCATCCACGCCGTGCACGGCCCAATTGACGGTGATCGTACCGCCCGTGCTGGGAGTCGTGGTGTCGGCGGTAAACGAGATGATGTACGGGCTAGGCACCGCCGGCGGATCAGCGTAGACCCAGGTGCCATCGGGGTTGATCTGGTAGACGATGCCGTTCGACTGGGTGAGAAACTGCGTGTCGCTGTCAGTGCGGATGCGCATGAAGAAGCCGACTTCGGGATAGATGGCCCAGCCGAGCAGGTCGCGCACCTGCGAGAAGTTGCTCCAAACCTTGCCGAAGCCGAGGATCGGGCGGAGGCCGCCCACCGGGCCGCTCAAGGGGGGGGTGTCCGGCAGGTTGCTGTACGACGATGCCGGGAAGTTGAGCACCTGGCCGTTGCGGGCAATGACCCAAATATGGCCGGTATCGGAGCGCCAGAGCATGACGCCGTTCTCGAAATACTGGCCTGTCGAGTAAACCACCTGGTCGGATTGGGCGGCGGCGGGCCAGGCCAGGGCCAGCGCCGCGACCACTACCAGCAGCGAAAAACCAAGGCGCAAGGGTTTCATTTCCCCCTCCTTCTGGGTAGGGGCAGGTCTGTGACCTGTCCAGCGGGTGATGGACCCGCGCTACAGAGATGTGCAACCTGTGTTTGCCGGCTTTCTTCATGGTATTACATATCACCAAATAGACAAACACCGCTCAGTGCACGACCTCTGCTTCAACGACGGATTGTTGCTGGTCAGCGTGCGGGACAGGCAGAGGGCCTTTCTTTGCTATCCCAGGGGGATCAAGGTGTATACTGCCGGGCAATGGACTGACAGGGATGGTGAGCACAGCATGTTCGAAAGCCGCACGCCCGATGGGGCTGCTCATTCACCTGAAGATCGCTCAACGAGCAGTCCCAAGCCTGCGCCTGGCGGCCTGCCAGACGAACTCGCCGGGTACGGAATCGAATGGCGGCGCTACCGGCGCACGCTGCGTTTCGCCGCGTGGCTGTTCGCCCGCGTGTTGTGCTGGGAATTGGTGCTGCGGCGGGTGATCGGGCGCGAGCGCGTGGCACGCGGGCGCTCAGCCCGCCTGACGCGCTGGGCGGGCGAGTTCCGCACCCTGGCCGCCGACATGGGCGGGGTGATGATCAAGCTCGGCCAGTTCATCTCCAGCCGCCTGGACGTGCTGCCCCCCGAAGTGATCGCTGAGTTAGCCACGCTGCAAGACGAAGTGCCGAGCGTGCCTTTCGCCCAGATTCGCTGCGTGCTGGTCGAGGAGCTTAGCCCGCCCGAAGATCGCTTCGCCGCGTTTGACGCGACGCCCATCGCCGCTGCTTCGCTCGGCCAGGCGCACCGCGCCCGCCTGCCGGACGGTGCCCGCGTGGTGGTCAAGGTGCGGCGGCCCGGCATCGGGCGGCTGGTGGCGACCGATCTCAAGGCGCTGGGCGTGGTGGCGCGCTGGGCCATGCGCCTGCCCTTCATCGCCCGCCGCGCCAATGTCCCCGCCCTGCTCGACGAGTTCAGCGCCGTGCTGGTGGAGGAACTGGACTACTTCCACGAAGCGGACAACGCCGAAGCCTTCGCCCGCATGTTCGCCAGCAACAAGGGTATCTACATCCCCCGCGTCTACCGCGAGCACTCCACTCACCGCGTGCTGACGCTGGAAGACGTGACGGCGATCAAGATCACCGATTACGCGCGCATCGAGGCGGCGGGCATTGACCGGCGCGATGTAGCCCGCCGGCTGATCAACACCTACCTGTGGATGGTTTTCATCCAGCGCTTCTACCATGCCGATCCGCACCCCGGCAACCTGTTTGTCTACCCGCTCGACCCGGACTCGCCGTCGGGCAGCGGGACGCACGCTGACGGATCGCCGCTGCGCGGGCGGCCCTTCTACCTGATTTTCGTGGATTTCGGCATGGCCGGGCGGCTGACGCCGGAGATCGAGGCCGGGCTGCGCGAGACGCTCTACGCCCTCACCGCGCGCGACGCGCACCGGCTGGTGCAGTCCTACCAGCGGCTAGGTGTGCTGCTGCCCGGCGCTGACCTGGAGCGCATCGAGCAGGTGTCGCGGGTGGTGTTCGACCGCGTGTGGGGCATGAGCATGTCCGAGATCAGCGCCATGCAGTTTCAGGAGATGGCCGCGCTGGGCCGCGAGTTCCGCGACCTGATCTTCGCGCTGCCCTTTCAGGTGCCGCAGGACTTTCTCTACCTGACGCGCTGCGTGGGCATCCTCGGCGGGCTGGCGACGGGGCTGGACCCCTCGTTCGACCCCTGGCGCGAGATCGCCCCCTTCGCCCGCGACCTGCTGGCCGAGCGCAAAGACCTGCCGCCTGCCCCCCTGCCGCTCAAGCTAACCCTGCGCGATCTGCGCGACCCGGCGGCGCTGCGCGCGCTGCTCAGCGGGGAGCGGGCCGCCCCTCTGCTGGACAGCGGCTTCGAGGCGCTGCGCCGCGCCGTGCAGCTTCCCGTGCTGGCCGAGGATGTGCTGCGCCGCGCCGAGCGGGGCGAGCTGACCGTGCGCGCCGCGCTCACGCCCGACGCGGAGCGTCAGGTCGCGCGGCTGGAGCGGGGACTCGCGCGCCTGACCGGGGCGATGGTCTTCGCCGGGATAGCCATCAGCGGGGCGGTGCTCTACGCGGCGGGCGAGCAGGCGCTCGGCGCGATCGGGTTCGGGCTGGCGGGGCTGGCGCTGCTGCGCGCCCTGATCGGCTGGCGCGAACGCTGATCGAGGACGCGGAGGGGTGCCGCGCCAAAAGAGACTTCCGAAGTTTCCGAAACTTCGGAAGTCTGGCGGGGGCGTATGCGATACGCCGCTGCGCCAGCCTCACTCCTCTTTGAGCAATTCGGCCAGCGTCTCGCAGGCCGGGCACGACTCGTCGGGGCGGATCAGCGCATACCCCGCTTCGGGGCTGCCCTCGCCAAAGGCGCTGCTGTCCAGGCTGAACAGGATGAGCAGGCGCACCCGTGCGTCGGCCATCGTCAAGCCCACAGCGTCCATCAGCCAGCGGGCCTGCTGGGCGAGGGTGGTGTTCTGCGCCCAGGTATATTCAGGCGGGAGCGGCGCTAATCCTTCAGGAGCCAGGTAGCCGAAGCGCGTGAAGCACAGCGGCTTGGCCCCGTCGAAGGGGGCGGCGGCGCGCTCGCTGACGCCCGGCAGGTAGTAGATCGGGCTGTCGCCGCGCGGATCGCCCGCCGTGCTGACCGGCGACACCGCGCCCAGCGTGTACTGCACCCCGATACAATCGGCCCAGCCCGCCGCGCCTAGCTCGGCCAACTGCTGCGCGTAGGCCGCGTCGCTCTCACCGGGGGCGGCGGGATCATCGAGCGGGCGCAGCGCCCCGCTGACCACCAGCGTGTTCGGATTGGCCGTCTTGATCGCGCTGTACGAGAGGGCCAGCAGACGCAGGTAGTCGTCCGGCGGCATCAGCACGTTCGGCTCGTGCCAGACCTCGATCCCGTCCGGGCCGTAGGCGGCCAGCCCGCCCATGTACGCCGTGAACAGGGCCAGGTACTCGGCCTGGTTGAGGGTGGCGAATTCGTCCGGGTCGCCGCTGACGCTCAGCAGCACCTTGAAGCCGTTGCCCTGCGCCTGGGCGATGGTATCCTGCTGCGCGCCGGGCGTCGCTCCCACGCGGAAGCGCACATCCAGCGCGATCCACTTCATGTGCATCCGCCCCGCCTGCAGCAGCGTGCGGCTGAGCGCGCCGGTATGCACCCCGGCGGCGAATTCCGTGCCAAGATCGGCGGCGGCCAGGATCGCCGGGTCTACAGTGGGCAACGCGGCCAGGTCGGGCAGCGCGGCGGTGGGTTCGGGCGTGGGCGAGGGCATGGCTGGCGGCAAGAGCGCGACCTCGGTCATGGTCGCCGGGGGCGTGGGCGTCGTTGGGGGCGGAGTGCCGGTTGGCGCGGCGGTGGGGATGGGCGTAGGCGTTGCTGTGGCCGCCGGCTCGGTGACGGTGAGCGTTTCCGCGCCGATCAGAATCTCGCCGAGCCACGCTTCGACAGTCAGTGGACCGGGCTGCTCCCAGGCCGTGAAGGTGAACGGCTGGCTGGCCTGTCCTTCGCCGCGCGCGACGACCGTTTCGCCGGAGAGCACGCGCCATTCGAGCGCGAGCGGCTCCGCTGCCAGGGGGCGGCCCAGGCGGTAGGCGAGCACGGCGGCGTCCAGGTCGGGCGCGGCACCGTCGGCCAGCAGATCGGTGACGATCACCCCGCCCAGGCCGTGATCGGCAGCGCGGGCCAGGCGCGCGGCCAGCGCCCCGGCGTCGGTGATCCACATTGTGCGCAGGGGAGCGCCCTGGGCGTCGCGGTAGGCGATGGCCGGGGTCTGCGCCGCCTCGTCGAAGCGCCATTCCGCCGCGATCCCGGCGGGGTGAGCCAGGCGCGCGGCGACGGTCTGGCCGGGCGCGGCGTCGCCGGGCGGCTCCAGAGTCACGTCGCCCAGGTAGGCCAGCGCCGCGTCGAAGTCCAGCGGGGCCAGCGACCCATCCGCCGCCGCCTCGACGCTGAGCGCGCTCAGGCCGAGCAGCAGCCTGCTCCGGCTGACCTGGGCCGCCGCCCAGTCCAGGGCGCGATCCACCTCAGCGCCGGGCGCGTAGGCGGTGGGATCGAGCGGCCCCAGCACGACCAGCGCATCGGCGACGCTTCCCAGGGCGGCCAGGTCGTAGCCGCCGCTGTCCCACGCGCCGCTCCCCAGCGGCGCGGGCATGGGCACGATGAGCGTCAGCGTCCGGCCCGCGCGGTGCAGCGGCGCGGCCAGCTCGCGGGCGAAAGCGGCGTAGGCGTCGCGCAGATCGGGCGTCACGGCGCGGTAATCCACCGCGGCACCGGCGTGCCCGGCATCGGCCAGCACGAAGGCGGCGATCTGCCGGACGTGCTCGGCGCGCAGCGCGGGGTTTTCCAGGATGGCGCGCACGGTTGCGGTGTCAATCGCGGCAGGATCAACGAAGTTCTGGACGTAGGGCACCACCGCGTAGCCTTGACCGGTCGCGTAACCGGGAGCCAGCACGACATCGAGCGCGCCGGAGAGCGTCGGGCGCAACCGCCCCGGTAGAATCGTCGGGTTGGCGGCCAGCACGTCTGCGTCCAGCGCGTCCTGCAAGCCCAGCACCAGCCCGACGCGCCGCTCGTCACCCATTGCCCGCAGCAGCGCCAGGCAGCGCGGCAGGTAGGGCAGCGAGGCGCTCACCGTGCCGGACTCGTCCGCCCCGCCCGCCAGGTATTCCCACGCGCTGGCGGTCGCGTTCCAGGCGTAGAGCGCCAGCCGGTCAGGGGATGCGGCGGCCCCTGGCAGTGCTGTCACGCTGACGGTCAGGCTCGCGGGCGACGTGCCCCCCTGACTCAGGCTGTAGATCGCGCTGGCCAGCGCGTGGTTGGACGGCAGATCGGTGGGGCAATGCCAGCCGCGCGCCGGGAAGCGCCCGGCCAGGTAATCGGCGGGCGTCAGGGCGGTGATCTGCACGTCGAGCGGCGCGCTCAGCGCATCCGGCGCAGCGGAAACGGCCAGCCCTTCGCGCTCGATGCGCGGCGACTCCGCCACCAGTGTAAGCCGGTTGGAGGCGGGCGGCGTGCCCTCCGGCGTGCCGCGCTCGCCGCCCAGGGCATCGTCCACAATCTCCGCCGCGTCGAGCAGCGAGAAGGGCGGCAGCAACAGGGCCACCAGGAACAGCGGCAGGGCCAGCAGCAACCCGACGAGCGCGGCGCGCGCGTACCCTCGCTGTTGCTTGCGACGAGGCGGGCGCTGTGGCCGGGACGAGACAGGGGGCGGCGCGGCCTCCGGCTCCCCGGCGAACTGCGGCGTCACCGTCGTGACCGGCAGATGGCGCACCGAGGGGGGCGGCGTGGGCCGCTGGCGGCGCTCCGGCGGCGGGCGGCGCGATGGCTCAGCAGGTGTGGGGCGATCTTCGGGTGGGTTGGCGCTCATGCGCGCAGTCTCTTTTTGGGTGCGGGGGCGGGGCGCGGCACCCCGCCGCATTCTCCGCTTAGGTCCACGAACAGGTTGTCGGGCAATCGCGAGAACGCCCCTATCCCCCGGCCCCTTCCCCCAGCCGAGCTAGGGGAAGGGGAGAGCCGCCTGCCAGATCGTCCCCCTCTAGCTTGGCTGGAGGGGGGATTGAGGGGGGAGGCGTTCAAAGAGCATTCCTGAACTTCCCCTAGTAACAGGTCGTTCGTGCACCCTCTCCGCTCAGCGACCGGCCAGGGCGTCGCAGGCCGGGCAGCCGCCGCCGGGCCGGATGATGGCGTACCCGGCCATCGGGTCGCCGCCGTAGTTGGTGAAGTCCACGTTCCAGATGATCACCAGCCGGACGCGGCCACTGTTGCGGGCCAGGCGTACGGCGTCGGCCAGCCAGCGCGCCTGCTCGGCGACGCTCGTCTCCGCGCCCCACCCGTATGCACCGGGCAGCGGCCCGTAGCCCTCCGGCGACAGGTAGCCCAATTCGGTGAAGCACACCGGGCGCGCCCCGCCGAAGGCGTTATAGTACGTGTTGACCATGCCCCAGAAGTAGCGCGTGAAGTAGTTGCCGCGCGGGTCGCCGGAGGTCTGGCCGGGGCTGACGATGCCCTCGTTGTAGTGCGCGCCGATGCAGTCCATGTAGCGCACGGCCCCGGCAGCGGCCATGCCGCGCACGTAGCGGTCGTCGTTCCACACGGCTGCCGTGCCGAACGCGCCTTCCGCGCCGGTAGGCGCGGGCGCGCCGCTAATCACGGCGACGTTGGGGTTGGTGCTCTTGATCGCGTTATAGGCCAGGGCCAGAAGCTGCGTGTAGCTGGCCGGGTCAATGTGACCGTTGGCCCACTCGCGGTCAATGTTCTGCTCGTTCCACACTTCGATGGCGTCCGGGCCGAGCGCGGCGACCTCGCCGACGAAGCGCGCGTAATCCTCGAAGTAGCCCGGCTGGATCACGTCGCCGGCGTTGCCGACGATGCCCAGCAGCACCTTGAAGCCGTTGGCGTGGGCCTGGTCAATCGCGCCGGCGGCCACACTGCCTGGCGTCCCGCGCGCGAAGCGAATCTGCCGTTTGACCCAGGTCATGCCCGCGCCGTGCATCAGGTTGGGGTAGGCGAAGCTGTCCACATGCCCGCCGTAGCCGAAGCTGGTCAGTCCCGCGCCCCCGGCAACCGGCGCGGGCACAGCGCCAGGGACAGTCGCCGCGTCCCCGGCGGGCGCGACGATCTCGTTGACGATGGTCGTCACTAGCGGCAGCGCGCTCACGTCGCCAGATAGCAGGCGCAGGTAGCTCACATGCGCCCAGCCGTCCTGCCCGTTCACGGTGATGAAGACCCACTCCAACGACCCGTCGTGGCCTTTGGCCAGCGCCGCCGTGCCCGCCGCCAGCGTGGTGATCACCCGGTAGCCCGTGCCGGGGCCAACGCGCAGATTCACATCGGCGGAGGTCTGCGCGGGGATGCCCGTCCCCTCCGGGAAGCCACCGGCGGCGGGCGGAGCCTCTGGCGCGGGCGCTTCCGGCGCGGCGACTTCGCCCGGCGTGCCCAGGTCGCCCGGCGCAGGACGAACCGGCAGGGCGTCGAGGTTCAGGTCGGGGCGAATGTCCAGGTAGTCCGACAGCAGCCAGCCCTCGACGCCGTCCGCCGTGCGGCTGTAGAGCCACAGGCCGTTGGCGGGCACCTCGTCGCGGGCCAGCAGCGCCAGCGCCGCCCCGCGCCCCACCTGGACGATGACAGCGTATTCGGTGCCAGGGCCGTAGCGCATGTTGAGCGTGGCGGGGATAACGGTCGCGTCTGGGCCGCCCTGGGCGCGCGCCGGGCTGAGTCCGGCTGCGCCGGGGAGCAGGGCGAGGGCGACCAGCGCCGACAGCAAGGTGAGCGCCAGGGGACGAGGGGGCATGGATGTCTCTCCGCGTGGTTGGAACCGGGCGTATGTGCTGGTGGACGCGCGGGTAGTCTGTTTGGAAGATGCCGGAAGTGTAGCACGCGGGATCGGGCTGTGCAAGGCGGGGCGTAGTGATCACCGATCACTGCTCCTCTCCGCTTCGCGCCCAACTCGTGTTACACTGGGTATCAGTGGCAGACGGAGCGGGAGAGACATGAGAAGCCACTTGGAAAAGTCATATGATGTTGGGCTGCTGGCTGCCCCCCCACCCCAAGCCCCTCCC
>DYGW01000021.1:18555-29459 GCA_020724485.1 Thermoflexus sp.
GTGGGGGAAGGGCCGGGGATGGGGGGCAGGTCTCATACGGCCTCTGAAGTATCTGAAGTGGAAACGACGATGTGCGGGTATGCTGCTGGCGCTGGCGCTGCTGGCCGGGCTGAACCCTCACAACGCGCCCGCCGCTGGCCAGCAACAGGAGACGCGCCCCATCCGCTACGGCGAGACGGTGACCGGCACCCTGGACGACGAGCGGTACGAGGAGCGTTGGACGTTCAACGGGCGGCGCGGCGAACTGATCCGCGTCGTGATGGCCCGCGCCGTTGACGCGCCGGGCGGCCTGGACGGGTACCTGCTGCTGCTGGGGCCGGACGGCGGGGCGCTGCTCGAAGTGGACGACGCTGGCCCCTCGGTCATGCCGTCCATCGAGGAGTTCGAGCTGCCCGCCGACGGAGCCTACACGCTGGTAGCCACGCGCTTCGGCTTCGCCAACGGCTATTCCGCTGGGGAGTACTCGCTCACGCTGGAACAGGTCGGCGTCTCGCCGCCGGGCGGGGCTGTCACCGGTGGGGGCGTGCGCTGGCTAGCCCCTGGGACGCTGCCGCCGCGCCTGCGCTGGCTGGCCTATAACGAGGCAGTCAGCGGGGCGCTGAGCGACGACGACAGCGAAGACTGGTTCATCTTCCAGGGGCGCGCCGGCGACGAGATCACGCTGCGCATGGCCGCTGGCGAGCGCGCGCTCGATCCCTTCCTGATCTTGACCGATGGTGCCGGGTACGAGCTGGCGCGGGCCGATGATACGCCCGACGGCGCGCCCGACGCCGTGATCGCCGGTTTTTCGCTGCCTGCCGACGGGTCGTACCTGGTGCGCGCGACGCGCTACGGGTTCGAGCATGGGCCTTCGACGGGCGGCTACACACTGACCATCGAAACGAACGCGGCGCCGGTCGAGGCGGGAGTGGCGGTCCCAGAGCCGCTGACACCCGGCGTGGCTGTGAATGGCGCGCTCGACCTGGAGACGGTCGCCCGGCGTTACACCTTCAGCGGGCGGGCGGGCGAGCGGGCGACGATTGTCGTGGCGCGCACGACCGGCACGCTCGACCCGGCATTGGCCCTGCGTGCCCCCGACGGCACACTGATCGCCACGAGCCGCGCCTGGATTGATCCCGGCGAGGCGCGCATCAGCCGGGTTGAACTGCCCGCCGGCGGCGTCTACACGCTCGAAGTCGCGCTCGATGACCTGAGCGCGGCGGGTGCTTACCGGCTCGTCGCCATCGTCGCGCCCCCGGCTGCCGCCCCCACGCGCGCTTTCGTCCCTGCGCCGGGATTGGATTTGGAGGCCGTGCTGCTCTGGGCTTCCGCCGCTGATCTCGACCTCAGTGTGACAGGTCTGGCGGGAGCGGTGGGGACGCACGAGGCGCGCGCGCACGATTTCTGCGCCGACCTGCGCGCCGCCCCAGTGGAGCGCGTCACATGGGCGGCGGGGACAGCCGCGCCCGGCCTCTACGCGATTGCTATCCAGCACCGCCTGGACTGCGCGGGCGGCGGCGAGCCGGTGCGCTTCGTGCTGGGCGTAGCCTCCGGCGGCGCGGTCGTGGATGTGATTGACGGGGTGCTGGCGCGCGAAGGGGACGTGTACACGACGTACCTGGCGCTGCCGTGAGGCAGCGGTGTGCCACGTTGCGTATCCATGAGGAGGGAAAACCGTCTGTCAGCGGAAGGAAGGAGCTTGAGTCTCCACCGAAGAGGACACGCTCTCGGCCCGGTGCATATTTCTTTGGTCTGCGCGCGGGATGCTGCTACAATACAAATTGATGGGCCGCGATGCTAAACGACCGAGACTGCTGTCGTCGTCAAAGTAGTGCGTAGAGAAGGGTCTACACATGGCAGAAATCCAATGGGAAAAGGACAAGCTACTACCCCAGGGGCGCAAGGCGGCGAAACAATCGGGACGCTGGAAATTCTTGATCATCGGCGTGGCTATCCTGGGCGCAATCGCCTATCTACTGTTCTCCAGTACCTTAATCGGCGCGCGGTACTACGTCACGGTGGATGATCTGCTCAACGACCCCGGCATGGTGGGCAAGACCGTGCGCGTATCGGGGGCGGTGGACGGCGACCCGGTCTTCAACCAGCAGACGCACGAGTTGCGCTTCGTCGTGGCCAATATCCCCAACGACAACGACACGATCCGCAAGCAGGGTGGGCTGGCGAAGGTGCTCTACATGGCGGTGAATGACCCCAACGCCACGCGCTTGCAGGTCGTCGCCTACGACACCGACATCCCCGACCTGCTCCAGCACGAAGCGCAGGCGATTATGTCGGGCAAGCTGCAGCGGGTGGACGGCGAGTACATCTTCTACGCAGAAGAGATCACGCTGAAGTGCCCGACCAAGTACGAGGAAGAAGTGCCCAACCAGGTCGAATCGTAGCAATATTGGGGGCGCGCTCAGGCGCGCAAAGGGGGCTTTGCGCAGCGCCGGATTACCTCCGGCGCTGTTCTTTTTGGGGAGGGAGCGGCGAGACTCGCGTCGGCGCACCGGGCGGGGATGAGGCTTTCCGCCGGGCGCAAAGTAACCTCCTGACAGCCCTGGCTCGTCCCCGGCCTGTGGCGCAGCGAAGATTTTTTTAATGGACATCGTGTTTATAAAGAGCTATAGTCATACTAGCGCGCGTTATGTTTTCTCTAATCATGGCTCCTAAATTCAGGTGCACAGGAGGAAACACACGCCGTCAAGAAGGGTCAAGAGTCAGATAGAGTGAGGTGAGGAGAGTCAATGATGCGACATACTGTAACAAGATTGGCTGTGATGATGGCAGTGCTGGTGGGCGCCCTACTGACCACCGCCTTGGTGCTGGCCGCCGACGGGTCTGGCCTGGGAGAGCGAGAAAGCACCGCCAGTGGGCCGGGCGCTACTGGCGCTGAGCTACTCAACCACATACTGAATGAGGATCCGTACACTGCCTGGAAGTCGTGGCCGGCAGACCGCTGGAATGACTTTGGCGACTACCTGGTGGGTGGCACGCCGCATGGCGCTACCATTCGTATTTTCGTTAACGATGTGGCACTCCAGGCTCTGGAGTCTGAGGGATTTGATGGCGGGTTGCCCTACGGGAGCATCATCGTCAAAGAGAATTTCATGGGCACCGTAGAGGAGCCTGGTGAGCTGGCCGCGCTGACGGTCATGTACAAGGTGGAGGGCTACAACCCTGCTGCTGGCGACTGGTTCTGGCTCAAGACGCCCGGCGACGGCAGCGCCATTGATGCCGAGGGCGCTGTCGAGGGCTGCATTGCCTGCCACGCCCAGGAAGGTAATGCCGACTATATGCTGCGCTACAACTATGGCGAGCAGCCGGCGGCCTTCTTTGGCGAACCCCTGCCCGAAGCGACTGGCGCAGCCCTCGGCGAGTACGTCCTGAACACCAGCCCCTACACTGAGTGGGGATCGTGGCCGGCCAACGACGTAGATGACTTCAGCGGTCTGCTCGTCGGCGCCGAGCCGCACGGCAGCACAGTGCGTATCTTCGTCAATGACCGCGCGCTGCGGGCCATTGGCCGCGACAACTTCGACGGGACGCTGCCCAATGGCAGCATCATCGTCAAAGAGAACTATGGCGGCCCAGTGGACGCGCCCGGTGACCTGGCCGCGCTGACCATCATGTACAAGGTTGGCGGCTTCAACCCGGAGGCGAACGACTGGTTCTGGGTTGCAGCATCCGGTGATGGCAGCGCCGTCAACGCGGAGGGCGCTGTCGAAGGCTGCATCAACTGTCACGGCCAGGATGGTAACTCCGACTATCTGCTGCGCTACGATCTGCCGCAGGGCGCAATGGCTGGCGAAATGATGGAGCAGCCGGCCATAGACGCCAACGCGCTCATTGACGTGCGCTGCACTGTCTGCCACACGCGCGAGCGCATCGACGGCGCCAGCAAGGACGCGGCAGGTTGGGCGACCACCATTGACCGCATGATCGGCAAGGGCGCGCAGCTCAGCGCAGAAGAACGCGAGGCGCTCATCAGCTACCTGAGCAGCCGCTAACGCCCTGCAACAGTAGCACCTGAACTCAAGACAGACGCGCGGCCCGGAGTGATCCGGGTCGCTGCGCTGCCGGGTAACCTTATGGGGCGGCAGCGATCACGCCCGGCGGCTCGTAGACGTACATGGCATACTGCCGGTCGCGCGGGACGTTGTATGCGCTCCACAGCGGCCCGCGCACGACGAAGTTTTGGCGCAGCGTCTCCAGCGCGCGCGGATCGTCCGGCTCGACGAAGAACAGCACGGTTCGATCCCGCTCGATGCCGGTCAGCACCCCCGTGCCCAACTCCGACGGGTGCAGGTAGGCGACCTGCACATCCAGCGACCAGAAACGGACGGTCGAGGTGATCACCGGCCAGAAGATCTCGTCGTCGCCGATGTAGACGAGCAACGTCCCTGGCGGGTACTCGGCGGCGCGGTAGAGCGGATCGTAGAAGTCGCGCAGGCCGCGAAACTCGACGTTATAGCGATCCAGGTGCGGGCCGAAGTAGTACGCGCCCTGGGCGACGGCGCAGGCAGCGGCCAGCGCTGCCAGCGCGCGCCCGGCGTTGCGCACTCCCCAGCGCGCCGGCCAGACCAGAGTCAGCGTGTGGCGCAGCCCAATCGCCGCCAGCAGCGCCAGCGCCGGGAGCACCGCCACAAAGCGCACCGACCAGTCCGGGCGGTCGAGCAGCCCGTTGCCAACGATCACCGCGCCCACCCACAGCAGCGGCAACAGTCCGGGCACGCGCAGCCGCCACAGCGCAAAGAACGCTCCTAGCAAGAAGAGCGGCGTCACATACCACAGCAGCAGCGCCGTGCGCCCGCCATAGTAGAACTGGCTGGTGTCCGGCGTATAGACCAGATGCAGCGCCGCCGGGCGCAGATAGGTCGTGGCGAAGGTGTGCAGGGCCTGGGGCAGCGGCTCGCCGGCGAGCAAAGTTTTGAGCGTGTGCCAGTGCGCGCCTTTGTCGTCGAAGCGCGCGCTCAGC
Source organism: Thermoflexus sp. (assembly GCA_020724485.1). Taxonomy (GTDB): domain Bacteria; phylum Chloroflexota; class Anaerolineae; order Aggregatilineales; family Aggregatilineaceae; genus UBA2029. Next base: position 23,513 of record DYGW01000021.1, read on the forward strand.
GAGCGGTCCGTGCTCAGCAGCGCGACGTAGAGCGGCGCGGCGACCAGCCCAGCGACCAGGGCCAGGCGCAGCCAGCCGCCCAGGTGCGCGCGGGGCCGCCAGACGATCAGCGCCAGCGCCAGCCAGATCAGCAGCACTCCGTTGAAGACCAGCCGCCCGCCCTCGTAGAAATACTGGGCCAGGCCGAGCGCGGCCCCGGCCAGCGCGTAATTGGCGGGGCGGTTGTGGCGCAGCCCGCGCGCCAGAAAGGCCAGCGCCAGCGTGCCGAACAGCGGGTCGGCGATGTTGTTGAGCGCCAGCCGGCTGAAGTGCAGGTGCGGCGGCAGCACCGCCAGGATCAGCGCGGCGATCAGCCCGATGCGATGGTCGAACAGCGCGCGCGCCAGCAAGTAGAGGGCCGGGACGGTCAGCGCGCCAAGCACCGCACTCACCACGCGTAGCCCGTACAGGTCTGGGCCGAAGAGACGCACCGTCCACATCTGCGCGTAGGGGAAAAGGTGGGTGAAATTGGCGATGGGGTCAATGTCGGACAGCAAGCGCGTCCCGTTCTGGTCTTGCAGGCGCATCACCGCGTCCATGAAATGTAGCTCGTCCACCATGATGTGCACGGCGGTGCCCAGCTTCCACAGGCGCAACGCCAGCGCCAGCAGCGTGATCAGCGCGACCGGCAGCAACTCAGCGCGAACCGCCCGCGCCCGCAGTGTCGCCACTGGTGCCAACAGCGCCCGCCCCCCACCGAAACCCCACGTTACCCCCAGCACACCCCCGGCGAAGAGCGCCATCTGCACGTGGTGCACCACCGGCAGGCCGGCGCGGGCGTTGATCGCGGTGAAGGTGGCCAGGGCGATAACGCCCAGCGTAGCGGGAATCCAGCGCACGGCGGCGCGCGCGGCCTGGCTGCGGGCGGGAGCCAACAGGGGGACGCGCGGGCGGGCGATCCAGATCGCCAGGCCGAGCAGCAACCCGCTTTCGAGCATCTGCGTTGCGGCAAAGGTGGGCAGCTCGTCGCTGCCGGTCCAGTGCCAGCCGTAGCCGCTGATGACCATGCGCGCGATGGCGATCAGGGCCAGTACCCTGCCGATCGTCTCTCGTTCAGGCAGCGTGGCGCTGCGTGGTGAGGGTGGCTCGTTGGGCGTCATGGCCGCAAGTATAGCCGAACAGCCGGGGAGCGCGAGGGGAGAGAGTGATGAGTCATGAGTTGTGAGACATGGCTCGTGAGCTATGAGCGCGCCCTTGCGGGAGACTCATGACTCCAGACTCACGACTCATAACGCATGATTTCAGCGATCAGTGCCGACCTCGATGTAGCGTTTCCACGCTTCGGGGCCGTTGCCCACTTCGAGCACCAGGTAGCTCGTGCGCGGTGTCTTCGGCTCCCACAGCAGCTTCATGCCCGCCTCGCCGGGCAAGCGGTTGCCTTTGCGGTGGTTGCACACGAAGCAGGCGCAGGCCGTGTTGGCCCACGTGTTCTTGCCCCCGCGCGAGACGGGCACGATGTGGTCTACCGTCAGGTCGTGCCGGGTCAGCGTTTGCCCGCGCACCAGGTCGCCGACTGTCGCTCCGCAGTAGATGCAGGTGTACAGGTCGCGCGCCAACACCCCCTGGCGGCTCCAGTGCGCGTGACGGCGTGGCACGTTGATGTAGTGCCGCAGCGCGATCACCGAGGGTACCGGAAAGCGCGAGCGCACTGTGCGCAGGAAGCGCCCCGACTCTTCGACGACGATCGCTTTGCCGGACAGCAGAAGGTTGATCGCGCGTGGGATGCTGACGACGGTCAGCGGCTCCCAGGTGCCTCCGTTGAGGAGTAGAACTCGCCCTTCGACCATAGTCGTTCACCCGCCCCGTTCCGGGCGAGTGCCCGCATGACTGAGCAGATGCGCCTATTATACCGCGTTTCACACGCTGTACAGGGGGAAAGGCGGCGGGTGCGTGCAAAACCTAGGCAGTATAGGAGCGTGGCTCTGCTGCGCCCGTAGGGGCGTATGGCCATACGCCTTACGTGACACCCCGCTCGGCGCTGGCGCGCCTTGCCTCCCCCTCCGCAGCGGAGAGGGGGAAAGGCCGAGCGTAGCGAGGCCAGGGGGTGAGGTCTATGCCCCGGCGTCAGGCGAGTTGCTGACAACCTTTGCACGCACCCGGCGGGTTGCTCAGGGGCCGCTGACGCGCCATAATTGACCGCATGGCCACACAGACGATTCAATATGGTCGCGTCACCTGGATCAATATCGAGCGCGTCACGCCGCCGGATGTCGAGGCGCTGCGCGAGGCGTACCCGTACTTCCACCCGCTGGACCTGGAAGACCTGCAAAGCCGCATCGAGCGGCCTAAGATTGACGAGTACGACGATTACCTGTTCGTCGTCATGCAGTTCCCGCTGTGGGACCCGGTGCAGCGCGTCAGCCGCGCCGCCGAAGTAGATATGTTCGTCGGCAGCGGCTATTTCGTCACCGTGCACGACGGGTCGCTCAAGCCGCTGCGCCAGCTTTTTGAGCAGTGCCAATCCAACCCCGCCACGCGCGAGGCTGTGATGGGGCGCGGCGCCAGCAAGATTCTCTACACGGTCGTTGACAAGCTGGTGGACTACATCTTCCCCATTCTCTACAAAGTGGACGCCAACATCCGTCACCTGGAAGAGGAGATCTTCATCGAAGACTCGCGCCAGGTGATGCAAGACCTGTCCTTTATCCGGCGCGACATCATCGCCCTGCGCCGCATCATCCGCCCGCAGATCGCCATCGTCGAAAACCTGGAAAAGGTGGATCGCCCCTTCATCCGCGAAGACCTGGAAGTGTACTTCGGCGACAGCGTTGACCACATGATGAAAGCCTACGAGATCATCGAAGACCACCTGGAAGTGATCAAGGGCCTGTCGGATACGGCCAGCACGCTGGTCAGCTACCGGCTGAACGAAGTGATTCAGATTCTCACCGTGATCTCGGTGATCATGTTGCCCCTGACGCTAATCAGCGGCATCTATGGCATGAACGTCGAGCTACCGCTGATGGATCATCCGGTCACCTTCCTGCTGATCCTCGCGCTCATGGCGAGCATTGCTGCGGGGATGCTGGCCTATTTCCGGCACCGCAGGTGGCTGTGATGCGCGCTTCTCCGGCTTTGCCCCCCGCCCAGATCATCCGGCGCCGCGCCGACCTGCGCCGCGCCGTTGACCGGCTGTGCGCCTGTCCCTTGCTGGCGGTAGATACCGAGTCCAACAGCCTGTTCGCTTACACGGAGCGCGTGTGCCTGGTACAGCTTTCGACGCGCGAGCACGATCTGATCATTGACCCGCTGGCTGTGGATGACATGAGTCCGCTGGGCGACCTGTTCGCCGACCCGGCCATCGAGGTGGTCTTCCACGCGGCGGAGTACGACATCATCTCGCTCAAGCGCGATTTCGGCTTCAGCTTCGCCACCCTGTTTGACACGATGATGGCCGCGCGTGTGTGTGGCTGGGACAAGACGGGGCTGGGCAACATCCTGGAAGAGCAGTTCGGCGTGGCGGTGGACAAAAAGCACCAGCGCGCCGACTGGTCGCGCCGCCCGCTGCCCCCCGATCAACTGCGCTACGCCCAGATGGACACGCACTTCCTGCCCATGTTGCGCGACCGGTTGCACGCGGAGTTGGCCGCCCAGAACCGCCTGACCGAAGCGCGTGAGATGTTCGCGGCGCTGTGCGCGCTGCCTGCCGCCGAATACCGCTTCGACCCGGAGGGCTACTGGCGCATCCACGAGGTGCGCGACCTGGGGCTGCGCCAGGTGGCTATCGCCCGCGAGCTATACCTGCTGCGCGACGCCATCGCCCGCCGCCTCAACCGGCCTCCCTTCAAAGTGTTCACCGACCGCACGCTGGTGGCCCTGGCCGAGCTGGCTCCGCGCCGCCTGGAGGACTTGCGCGGTGTGGCGGGTTTGAGCGCCCACCTGATTCAGCGCGACGGTGCGGCGATTCTGGAAGCAGTGGCGCGTGGCCGGCAGGCCGAGCCGCCGTGCCCCCCACAGCGTCGCAAGCCGCCCGATCCCGCCGTGCAAGAGCGTTACGAGGCGCTGCACGAGTGGCGCAAGCAGCGCGCGGCGGAGCGCGGCGTCGAATCCGACGTGATCGTGCCGCGCGAAACGCTGTGGGTGCTGGCCCGCCAGATGCCCGCCAGCCTTGAAGAGCTAGACGATATTCCGGGCCTGGGTCCCTGGCGGCGCGCTGAATACGGCGCGGAGCTACTCGCTATGCTGGAGCGGTTGAACGGGACGCCCTGACCGGCGGCGTCCATTTCGTGGTAGTGTATCGAATTCGGTGGAAATGGTGTTGGTACTGGCTGCCGTTCACCCCCTATCCCCCAGCCCCTTCCCCCACGCAAGCGGGGGGAAGGGCCGGGGATGGGGGGACGAATCCCTGCGTGACGAGTTTCCACCGAAAAGGATACATTACGCATTCCGTGTGGCCGATCACACCTGACGGGGAGAGTGACCGATGAACCTCACATTTCATGGCGCAGTGCGGACGGTGACTGGGTCGCAGCACCTGATCGAGGTCAACGGGCAGCGGCTGTTGCTCGACTGCGGGCTGTACCAGGGGCCGCGCCGCGAATCGTTCGAGCGCAACCGCAACCTGCCCTTCGCCGCCGCCGCCGTAGATGTGATGGTGCTCAGCCACGCCCACATTGATCACAGCGGCAACATCCCCAACCTGGTGAAAGCGGGCTTTCGCGGCGACATTGTGTGCACGTTCGCCACGCGCGATCTGTGCTCGACCATGCTGCTTGACAGCGCCTACATTCACGAGCGCGACGCCGAGTTTGTCAACAAGAAGCGCGCGCGCCGCAACGAGCCGCCCATCCAGCCGCTGTACACCGCCGATGACGCGGTTAGCTCGCTCGATTACTTCAACGCCATCGGCTACCACCGCCCGCGCCAGATTCTGCCTGGCGTCACTGTGACGCTGCTGGACGCGGGGCACATGCTCGGCAGCGCCATCGTCGTGCTGGACATCGAAGACCGCGACACGGGCCGCGACGTGCGCCTGGTCTTCAGCGGCGACCTGGGCCGCGAGGGCATCCCGATCATCCGCGACCCGGAGACGGTGGAGCACGCCGACGTGCTGATCCTGGAGAGCACCTACGGGGGCCGTCACCACGAGCCGCACCAGGACTCCGAGAAGAAGCTGGAGCAGATCATCCACCAGACGTACCGGCGCGGCGGCGCGCTGATCATCCCCGCCTTCGCCGTAGGGCGCACGCAGCAGCTTGTCTACACCCTGCACAAGATGATGATTGCCCGCGATATTCCGACACTGCCCGTCTTCGTGGACAGCCCGCTGGCCATCAACGCGACGGCGATTTTCCGCCTGCACCCGGAAGCCTACGACGCCGAGATTCGCCAGTTCATGCTGGATGAGGGCGACCCGTTTGGCTTCGATTCGCTGCGCTACACGCGCTCGGTGGAGCAGAGCAAAGAGCTAAACTTCCTGCGCGAGCCGTTCATCGTCATCAGCGCCAGCGGCATGGCCGAGACGGGGCGCATCCTGCATCACCTGCGCAACCGCATCGGCGACCCGGCCAACACCATCCTGATCGTCGGCTGGCAAGCGCCGGATACGCTGGGCCGCCGGCTGGTGGAGCACGAGCCGGTTGTGCGCATCTTCGGCGAGGAGCACGAGGTGCGGGCGCAGGTGGAAGTGCTCAACGGCTTCTCCGGCCACGCTGACCATGAGGAATTGCTGGACTGGGCGCGCGCCTTCACCAAGCGCCCGCGCCGAACGTTCCTGGTGCACGGCGAGGAGCCGGCGGCGCTGGCCCTGGCCGAGGCCCTGCGCGCAGACGTAGGTTTTGAGCAGGTCGAGGTGCCAGAGCTGCACCAGCAGATGGCGCTCTAGAGCGTGTTATGCGCTTTTCAACCCCTATCCCCCCGGCCCCTTTCCCCGCTAGCAGGGAAAGGGGAGCAGCCTGTCCCTCCCCGC
>DYGW01000279.1 GCA_020724485.1 Thermoflexus sp.
TTTGCTGCTGCTATTATCTACGCGATTTGTTCGGAGAGAAACCTAGTTGTACAGTCTACAGAATTCAAAATACTTGTGGCCACTCTTGCACTCCTTTTATGTCTGTTTGCTACCATGCTTTTCGTGTCTCTTTGACCAGATCGTGAGCTTCCAAGGACCACAGCACCGCTACATGGTAGCCAGTGTGAGAACATCCCTTACATACGCACAATCCCACAACGCCCTACTTGCTGATACCCAGGCCCATCTCCGGCAAGTCCGGCAGCGCGGGAGCGTACAGCCAGGCGTCGAACAGGTCGCCCAACGGCTCTCCGGCGATCTCTTCGGCCAGGGCGATGAAGTCCGCCGTCGTTGCGTTGCCGTGCTGGTAACGCTCGTAGTAGGCGCGCAGGATAGCGAAGAATGCCTCGTCGCCGGCGCGCAGCCGCAGCGCGTGCAGAGTGAGCGCGCCGCGCAGGTAGACTCCCTGGTTAAACAAGGAATCCGGCGGGGGATTGCCCGGCGGGAGGTAGCTGCTCAGCGGCAGACTGGGGCCGCTCGCGCCCTGAGCATCCAACCCCAACAGGTCTATCACCGTCTGCAGGTCGGCGCTGCTCAAGGGCAGGTCACTGACCGGCAACGTGCCGAGCAGGGTGATCAGTTCCACGCCGGTCAGCCCCTCGGCGGGCACGGCTTCGAGTGCCTGCTCAACCTCGTTGGTGCTCGACGGCCCCATCAGCAGCAGGCGGAGCGCTGCGGTGGCGGCTTGGGCGCTGACGAGCGAATCGACGGGCAGCCAGCCAGCCAGCAATTGGACAAACTGAGTCCTGGTCAGCCGGGGCGAGAACGCGGCCTGATCTTCGGCGATCTGCTCGTAGGTGCGGCGGACGATCTGATCCAGCGCGTCCGGCCCCCGGTCGTGCTCGAACCACAACCACGAGGCGTAGGTGGCGAAGCCCTCGTTGAGCCAGATGTCGCCCCAGCGGGCCAGGCTGACGCTGTTGCCGAACCACTGGTGGGCCAGCTCGTGGGCCACCGCCTCCTCAGCCGCGCCCGTGCCGCTGATCCAGTTGCGCCCGAAAAGCGAGATCGTCTGCGTCTCCAGGGCGAAGGGCAGCGCCGCGTCAATGACCACCGCCCCATACGCCTCGAACGGGTACGGGCCGAACGCCTCGCTGAGGAAGGCGATCATGTCGGCGGTGCGCGCGAACTCGGCGGCCACGGCGGCAGCGTGATCGGGGGGGTAATACGTGCGCAGGGGCAGGCCGTCCGGCCCGGTCTCGTGCATCACGGCGAACTGGTCAATGTTGACCGTCACCAGGTAGCTGGCGATGGGGTCGCGCGACGCCCACACGTAGGTGATCGCCTCGCCGTCGGCGCTGGGGATCGTCTCGTGCAACGTGCCGTTGGCCGCCACCACGTAGGGCACGGGCACGGTGACGCGCAACTCGTAGGTCGCCTTGTCCAGCGGGTGATCGTTGACCGGATACCAGCCCATCGCCCCATACGGCTCGCTGGCGACGAACACGCCGCCGCCGAAGTTCGTCCAGCCGACCAACATGGGGATGCTCGACCCGGACACGCTGCTGGGGCGGCCCGCGTAGCGCACCGCTACGGTGAACGGCTCCCCGGCGGGCAGCGGCGCGGGCGGCGCGACGATCAACTCGCGCTCGCGCCGATCCCAGTCCGCCGGTGCCCCGTTAACTTCCACGCTGAGCACGGCTGGCCCGGCGAAATCCAGGTTGAAAGCGCTCAATTCCTGCGTGGCCAGGGCGCTGATCGTCGTCGTCGCGTCAATGGTGTTGGTCGCCAGGGCGGCGGTCAGCTCGATGGCATAGTGCTGGGCGTCGTAGCCACCATTGCCCAACGTGGGGAAATAGGGGTCGCCGATACCCGCAGGCCCGGCGACCGGCCCCTCTCTGGCCTGGACGACGCCAGGGATCAGAACGAGCAGGACAACGGCGAGCAACATAAGCCGGCGGGACATGGGGGCCTCCTCGCGGCCAGTGAGCGGTTGGACGGTTATACCGCACGGGGTGCGGGGGTGCCAGGGAAGCGTCACCAAAGGCTACCGCAAGCTCTTTGGTGGAGCGGTCTGTTCCGACGCCTAGCAGGACAGAGCGCCCAGGGACAGAGTCTATTGGGATTACTGAGAGCAATTGGGCAATGATTTACTTTACGACGGTACGAGAATAGGCTATAATCCGAGTATCAGGGATGAAATTCGGCTCCGCGCCGTGTGATTGCGCAGTGCGCGTTCTATATCCCTGAGAGTTATGTCGAGAAGTATCGTCGGTTCAACCTGGTCAAAACGCGAGTAACCCGCTAGTCTCCCGCCTCCGCTACCGCCGACCGCGCCCGCCGCCTGTGCCAGTTAACCACCACCACGCCCGCCAGGATCATCGCCGCGCCGACGACGATCTTCCAGTCCACGGTTTCATCTAGGAACAGCGCGCCCAGCGTCACCCCGACGGGCGGCATCACGTAAGTGACCAGCGTGGTGCGCGTCGCGCCCCAGGTGGAGATCAGCGTATAGAACAGGAAATAGGCCAGCACCGTGTTGACCAGGGCCAGCGTCACCACGGCCAGCACGTCCTGCGCCCCCAGGTCAGCGGCGGCGGGCAGCGGCGCGGCGGCCAGCGTGACGGCGATGATCAGCGAGCCACCGATGATCAGCGAGCCGCCAGCGATGGTGAAGGGGTCTACGCCGCGCAGGTAGCGGCGGATGACAACCGCCGACATGGCATAGCAGGCCGACGCACCCAGCACGGCGACCTGACCCGCCAGCGGGTTGGGGCTGCTGGATTCAGTGCTGCGGCTGGCCAGCAGGGCCACGCCAGCGAAGCCCAGGGCCAGGCCCAGCACCTTCTGCGGGGTGATGCGCTCGTCGGGCAAGCCCACATGGGCGATGACCAGCGTGAAGAGCGGCACCGTCGCGTTAAGCACGGTCGCCAGACCGCTGTCAATGTCCTGCTCGCCCCAGGTGATCAGCGTGAAAGGCACGGCGGTGTTGACCACGCCAACGAAGAGCAGGGCGGCGCGCTCGCGGGGGTCAGTCGGCCAACGGCGTCCGGTGACACGCAGGAAGACGACCATGAACGCCGCCGCCAGCCCCAGCCGTACCGATACCAGCGGCAGCGGGCCAAAGGCATCCACCGCCACCTTGATCAGCAGGAACGACGATCCCCAGATGAGGCCCAGACCCCAAAACAGCAGCCAGTTGCGCATCGTATGCTCCCCAAAACAGCGTCAGCTATCTCAGCGGTCAGCCAGAACAGCGGGGGCGGGCTTGCCGCTTCCCTGGTTCCAGCGAGAAAAAACGAACGCCCTGCCCGGCGGCAGAGCGTGAGCGGCACCCCCGGCGCGCCCGCAGGTCAGCGCTGCGGCGGAGCTTCCTCGATGGCGATATCGGGGAAGAACTGGCGCACCGTCCCGGCGATCCAGCCGTGCAGCGTGTTCAGCGAGAGCGGGCAGCCTTCGCACGCCCCGCCTAGCTCGACGCGGGCCACCTTGCCGTCGAAGGACACCAGGCGGCACCACCCGCCGTGATAATACTCGATGTATGAGGACAGGTTCTCGATCAGACTCTGCAAACGCTGCTCGACCGGCGCATCGGCACTCACCCCATTGTCAATAGTGTCTGGCATCACATCTTCTCCTGCGTCACTCGGAAGCTCAGCCTGATCTTAAACGATCGTGGCGGCGGCTGCAATGCGCGGTGTTCGGGGGTGCGTGCAAAATCTGTCAAGCATAGAGCGTGTTATGAACTCCGCACGCTAGGCGTAGCGGGCAGCGCGCGACGCCAT
>DYGW01000022.1 GCA_020724485.1 Thermoflexus sp.
CAGGCCCCTTGCCTCTTTTTCATCCCTTTGGTGTGCTGCGCTAGCAGCATGAGCAACTCTGCGGTGATGCTTTGCCCCAAAATCCGAATACGCCCGCTCGTATTGTGTTCACTTGCGCAACGCGGCGGACGGGGTATAGTGTCAGTGTGCAGGGTAGACGCGACGGGGTGAGGACGAGAGCGATGAGAACCCAACGGCTGACCCGCAGTCTGACCGATCGGACGCTGGGGGGGGTATGTGGGGGCCTGGGGGCCTATGTGGGCGTCAATCCCTGGTGGGTGCGGGCGCTGTTTGTAATTCTCGGCGTGTTCACGGCAGGAACCGGCTTGCTGCTCTACGTGGCGTTGTGGCTCGTCCTGCCGCCCCAGTCGCTGGCCGACATTCCAGCCGGGCCGCAGGATGCAGCGCGGGTGAGCCGCCCGGAGATCGTGGTGCTCATTGGCGCGGTGGTCATCGGCATGGGGCTGATCGTGCTGGCGCGCAACCTGGGCGTGCTCTCCGGCGACAACGGGGATGCGTTTCTGCCGCTGGCGGTGATTCTCTTTGGTCTGATGCTCCTGGCAAAGCAGCTTTGGAGGGCAGCATGACGACCGCGCGCCGCCGTGTCATGTGGCCGCTGCTGATCGTAGCAATCGGCGCGGTCTGGCTGCTGGCAGTTGCCGGAGCGATTCCCGGTGCCGTCAGTGACCTGCTCCAACGCGCCTGGCCCGCCTTGCTCTTTCTCTTTGGCTTCGATGTGCTGCTGGGCCGCCGGAGGTTACACGTCTGGCGGTTGGCCGTGGAGATGGGCTGGGTCGGGCTGGCGCTAACCGCCGTGTTGGTGGCGGTCGTGGTGGGGCTGGCCTACCGCAAGCAGGCCGATGTCGTGCGCACAGAGAATGTCCAGACGCTGACTCAGGCGCTTGGTGCGGGCGTCGAGCGTATTCGCGTTGATGCTCAGGTGATGCGCACAGCGGTGACGGTTGGCGTCGCGGAGGATGGGACGGGCGAGGTACGCGCCGTGTACACCGGCAGCCGCGAGAGTCGCGTGACGATGACCTGGTCTGTTGAGGGCGATACCGGCGTGCTCTCCATCAGCGAAGCGGCGCGCAACGCCATTCCCAAGTTGGAGGACTATGGGCGTGGCACGCTGGAGCTACTGTTTCCGGCGGGCGCTGCCGTTGAGGTCTTGCAGATGACGGGGGACAGCGGCGACGTGACAGCGGATTTGACGCAGCTTCGCGTGGCGCAGTTTGCGTTGGCCCTCGACGCGGGGGATGTGATACTGCGTCTGCCCACGCTCGATGTCATGCAGGGGCGTGTTGCGACACGCAGCGGGAATATTGAGCTTGTTGTCCCGGAGGGAATGGCTCTGGATGTCAAGCTCGATGCGGGTAGCGGTGAGCCAGCGTATGCCTATGACAGCTTCCGCTACGATCTACTGCGCGATGGCGAGTTGCGGCGCAGGAACGTGCCAGCCTTTCAATATGTGCTGGACGTGTGGCTGAAGGATGGCGCGCAGCTCACGATTACGGACGCTCCGTGAAGGGAGGCGCGCGTGGGCTGGCTGTTGGAGCTTGACACGAGCGGAGTGCGCGATCTCACCCTGACCGGTGGCGATCCGCCCCTGATCACCCTGCGCACGGCTGAAGAGGCACTCCTCCATTACGCGATGCACTCAGGCGCGCCTTATGGCCGCCAATCTCTGCCGCGACTCGATTCTCACGATCCACTTGGCGATCTGCGTCCCGCGCTTCTCGACGCGCTGCGCGCGCCCAATGAAGTCCCTCTGCCTCGCGTGCAGATGGGCGCGGTGACGGTGCTGAGCAGCTATGATGGCCGGCTGCACGCCATTCAGGCCGGCGAGCACACTGTGACACTGATGATTGACGGCGAGCACGTTGAACTGCTGCGCGATTACGCCGCCGGGGTGCTGGCGACCGACCTGGACCGCGAATTGGGGACAGTTGGCGTGCTGACCGGCGATGGCGCGCTGCATGTTTTCCAGCAACATGTGCGCGTGGGGGTGTACCCACTCGATCTGGCCCTGGACGGCTGCCGCCCGACCGTCTTCCTGCCGGACGGGTCGGGAACGGTTGTTGTGAGCGATGAAGGCCGCGCGTGCGTCTTCGACACGGCGGGCAGGGTGCTGGCTCAGGCGACCTGTCCGGCGGAACTGTGCTCGGCGTCGGTCGCCCCGGCGGGGGAATGGATCGTCCGCTATGGGGGGATGCGCGGCGCGATCCGTGTGCACGATGCGCGCCTGACGGCGGTACGCCAGGGCACGGGTGACGACCTGCGGGCGGCGTCGCGGTCTGTGCAGTTGTTCCGGGCGGGCGATGATTTCAGCGAGGGAATCGGCGCGCTGGTCGTGGCTGACGATGGCACGCTTGCCTTTGTTCAGGGGAGGCTGCTGTGTTGCGCGCATCTCTCGGCGCTGGCGCCGCTCCCCTTGGAGCAGCCCCTGTTCTGACGCTTTTCACCAGCAGGTGCAATTGACTCTGCTGATGAAGTTCCTTATACTGGCTTTAATGAACAAGGTGATGATGGGACGTAAGGCTGTGTTGGGCCAGGCGGATGGTGCTGGGAGATGATCGTGCGTCCCCGCCTTGACGACATAGTGCCTGGGTAACAAAGCACGCTGGATGGGGCCAGAGTGCTTTTTTGCTTTTTGGGAGGCTAGTCAACAGAGTGAAGGAGGGTACGACATGGACTACGGGATGATCAGCAAGATCGAGAAAGCCAAGCGTTATGCAGAGCAGCGTGACCGCATCCAGTTTCTCTCGTTTGAAGTGACGTTCGATGGCGACAACAGCCCGCACACGGTGCAGTATGCGGACCGCCGATGGCAGTGCGATTGCAGTTTCTTCCGGTCGCGCGGCGTATGCAGCCATACGATGGCTTTAGAGCGAATCCTTGCTGGGATGCTTCCAGAGTCCGTGAACGTGGATTCCTAGACTTATGTGACAACCTGATACCTTCCGGAAAGAGCGGCTTATCGCTGGCCGCTCTTTTGTTTGGGCGAGTCATTGGGGAATCTGGCGGCTGCTGGTGTAAGATCGCTAGGTAGCACGGGGAATCCCCGGTTGTCTTTCGCCTGGCCCTTCGGGTAAAATACACCTTTTGGTCAGGTGCGCGCGAAAGGAATCAACCTGCGTGACGAGGCATTCAGCGCTCCGCACTGCGCGCCAGGGGGGAGCCGTCCTTTTCGGCTTGGTGGTGAGCCTCGTTTTCCTCTACGTGGGGCTGCGCGGGCTGAAACTGGCGGACGTGTGGGAAGATATGCGTGGCGTCCACGTAGGGTGGTTGGGCGCGGGCGCTGCCATCTATTTCTTCGCTGTGTGGGGACGCACCTGGCGCTGGCACTACCTGCTGCGCTCGATCAAGCCGGTGACGTTAGGGCGACTTTTCCCGATCGTCGTGATCGGCTACATGGGCAACAACGTCTACCCGTTTCGGGCGGGCGAGGTGATTCGTGCCTACGTGCTCAAGCGCGATGAGCAGGTGAGCATGTCGGCCAGCTTGGCGACGATTGTTGTCGAGCGTATTTTCGATGGGCTGGTGATGCTCATCTTCGTCTTCGTCGCGCTGCCCTTCGCCGACTTTAAAGAGCGTTGGCTGCGCGATGTCGTGTTCTTCTCGACGCTGCTGTTCTGGGGCGCTTTCCTGGCCTTCCTGATCATGGCGTTGCGTCCGAACCAGATGCGGCGGCTCTATACCGCTGTGTTCGACCGGCTGCTGCCAGCGCGCCTGAGCGACAAGGCGAAGGGCCTGGCGGAACACTTCATGCAGGGGTTGGATAACCTGCGCCGGCCCCGCGACCTGTTCATGACGCTTGTCTCGTCAGTCTTCATCTGGCTGACAGAGACGACGAAGTACTGGCTTGTCATGCACGCTTTCGATTTCGAGGTCAGCTTCTTCGTGCTGATGGTGATGACGGCGGTGGTCAACTTGGCGACGACGCTGCCCTCGTCGCCCGGCTATGTGGGCACGTTCGACATGCCGGGTATCAAGACCCTGACCGCGTATGGCGTCAAAGAGACGGTGGCCGCGTCCTATACGCTGGTGCTGCACGCCGCTCTGTGGCTGCCGATTACGCTCTTGGGGTTCTTTTTTCTCTATCGCAAGGGGCTGGGGTGGCGGGACTTCGCGCGCGCTCGTGAGGCGGTTGACGGCGGGGCGCTGCGGCAGGTTCCGCCAGTGGAACGGGAGGGTACGGCCTGATGCAGCGCGTGGCGGTGATTGGCGCCGGGGCGACCGGACTGGCCGCGGCCTACGACCTGGCGCGACAGGGCGTCGAGGTGCACGTCTTCGAGGCCGGGGCCGAAGTGGGGGGCCTGGCGGCGGGGTTCCGCGACGATGCCTGGGCGTGGTCGCTGGAGAAGTTCTACCATCACTGGTTCGCCAATGATGACGCGATCCTGGGCCTGATCGCCGAACTGGGGGCGAAGGACAAGGTGCTGTTCCCTCGACCGACCACGTCGTTGTGGCTGAACGGCAGAATCTACCCGATGGACAGGCCGAATATCGTCGTTGCCAATCTGCGCTTGCCGCTGTCGTGGCCGGCCAAGATGCGCTATGGGTTCACCGGCCTGTATCTGCGCTTCACGCGCAACTGGCGGCCTATGGAGCGCACCACTGCCGACCGTTGGCTGCGGCGCGCGATGGGTCGCGAAGCGTATGAGACATTGTGGCGCTCGCTGCTCATCGGCAAGTTCGGCGATTACTATGACCAGGTCAACATGGCCTGGATGTGGGCGCGCATCTACAAGCGCACGTCCCGGCTGGGGACATTCGTAGGCGGCTTCCAGGCATTCCTCGATCTGCTGGCCGGCGCAGTGCGGCGGCAGGGAGCGCACATTCACCTGAACACGCCGGTGCAGCGCATCGAGCGCGCCGGCGCGGAATCGCTCAGTGTGGTGGTCGGCGGGCAGGCTGAGGTATTTGACGCCGTGATCAGCACGTCGTCGCCCCAGGTCATGCTGCGCCTCGCGCCGCAGTTGGATGGCCCCTACGCGGATAAGTTGCGCGCACTGAAGAGTATGGGCGCGGTGGCCGTGATCCTGGCGCTCAGCCGCCACCTTCTGGGCGATGGGACGTACTGGCTGAGCCTGCCCGCGTCGCGACCGGACAAGCAGAACTCGGAGTTCCCGTTTCTGGCGCTGGTCGAGCACACGAATTACATGGACCCGGCGCATTACGGGGGCGACCGGCTCGTGTACTGCGGCGATTATGTCAGCCCCGACCATGAGTATCTGCGCATCCCCGAAGAGGAGCTGGTCGCTCGCTTCCAGAGCGTGCTGCCGCGCTTCAACGCCGAATTCACGCCGGGGTGGGTCAGGAAGTGGTGGGTGTTTCGGACGCCCTATGCGCAGCCCGTCCCGCTGGTGAATCACGAGCGGGCGCTGCCCGACCTGCGCACGCCCCTGCCCGGCGTGTACCTGGCCAGCATGAGCCAGGTCTATCCCTGGGATCGGGGGACGAACTACGCGGTGGAGATGGGGCGGCGTGTGGCCGGGCTGGTGCTTGACGATCTGCGCAAGGGGCGGGGGGAGGGGAGTTCAGGAGAGCGTGGGGAAACCGTAGGGGAAATTGAACTGGCAAAGTCCAGTAAGGTGGTATAATCCGTTCGTGAAATCTATCACAAATGAGCCAAGCACTACATGACGCACATGAGGGATAACCCATGAAGAACATCACCGTTGTCGGAGTAGGGTATGTTGGCCTGGTCACGGGCGCGTGCTTCGCCGACCTGGGCAACCGCGTCGTGGCCCTGGACATCAGCGAAGCCAAGATCGAGAACCTGAAGAAAGGCATCATGCCCATTTACGAGCCAGGGCTGGCCGAACTGGTGGCGCGCAACGTCAAGGCGAGTCGCCTGTCGTTCACTACATCGTACCCGGAGGCGCTCAAGGACGCCGAGTTCGTCTTCATCGCGGTGGGCACGCCGGAGGGCGTGGACGGCGAGGCAGACCTCAAGTACGTCCGCATGGCTGCCGAGAGCATCGCCGAGACGATGGATCACCCGCTGATCATCGTCAACAAGTCCACAGTGCCGGTAGGCACGGGCGACTGGGTGGCGGACATCGTGCGCGAGAACCAGCCTTCGCCCATTGAGTTCAGCGTGGTGAGCTGCCCGGAGTTCCTGCGCGAAGGGTCGGCGCTGGCCGACTTCCTGACTCCAGACCGGACGGTGCTCGGCTCGGAGGATCAGGAGGCTGCCGAGCGCGTGGCGCAGCTTCACCTGCCACTGCGCGCGCCCATCGTCGTGACTGACCTGCGCACGGCGGAAATGATCAAGTATGCGTCCAACGCCTTCCTGGCTACGCGCATCAGCTTCATCAACGAGATCGCTAACATCTGCGAGGCGCTCGGCGCCGATGTCAAGGAAGTGGCGCGAGGGATGGGCTTCGACAAGCGCATCGGCCATCATTTCCTGGAGGCGGGGATCGGCTATGGCGGCTCGTGCTTCCCCAAGGACGTGAAGGCGTTGGCCTATATGGCCCAGGTGCACGGCAAGCACCCGCAGCTTCTGCAGGCGGTGATGGACATCAACGCCTACCAGCGCAAGCACGTGCTGCTGAAGGTGCACGAGCTTCTGGGCAAGCTCGAGGGGCGCACGGTGGCGCTGCTGGGGCTGGCCTTCAAGCAGAACACCGACGACATGCGCGAAGCGCCGTCTATCACCATTGCTGAGTACCTGCACAATCACGGGGCGCAGGTGCACGGCTACGACCCGGTGGCGATGGAGGTTGCCCAGGGGATCATGCCGTTCATGGTGATGGCGAAGAATCCCTATGAGCTGGTTCAGGGTACCGACGCACTGATCGTGGTGACTCCCTGGAACGAGTTCATGCAGCTTGACATGCAGCGCATCAAGGACGCGATGCGCACGCCGGTGCTCATTGACGGTCGCAACCTCTACGATCCGGCGACTATGCGCCGGCTGGGGTTTGAGTATCGCGGCGTTGGTCGCGGGTACAACGGGGATGCGCTGGGTTAGCGGCTGCGCGTGTTGCCCTTTTGACCCCATAGCTGAACCGGCAGGGATGCTCCGCCAGAGCATCCCTGTTAAACTATAGGCCAGAAGACCGGCATCAACTGAAGGAGAACTCATGGCCGACTCAGCGACGCCTGTGCTGCGGCACGTGCTCGACAACGGGCTGACCGTGCTCCTCAAGGGAATACACACCGCGCCGGTTGTGAGTTGGTGGGTGCTTTACCGGGTGGGTAGTCGCAACGAGCCGACCGGCAAGACCGGCGTCTCGCACTGGGTCGAGCACATGATGTTCAAGGGCACCGCACGCTTTCCGGCTGGCACGCTCGACAAGCGGATCGAGCGCGAAGGCGGCGTTTGGAACGCGCAGACTTCCTTTGATTACACGGCCTACTTCGAAACAATGCCCGCCCACTGCATTGATCTGGCGCTGGAGATCGAGGCCGACCGCATGACCAAGGCCCTCTTCGATCCGCGCGAGGTCGAGGCCGAGCGCACGGTGATCATCTCCGAGCGCGAAGGATCGGAAAACACGCCTACCTTCTGGCTGCACGAAGAGACGCGCGCTGCCGCTTTCCGCGTGCACCCCTATCACCACCAGGTCATCGGCGACATGGACGATCTGCGCTCGATGACGCGCGACGACCTGTACCAACACTATCGCGCGTACTACAACCCGAACAACGCCATCGCGGTCGCTGTGGGGGACTTTGATGCTGGGCAGATGCTGGAGCGCATCGAGACGCAGTTCGGCGGCATTCCGCGCGGGCCAGAACCGCCGCCAGTTGTTCGCCGCGAACCGCCACAGCGCGGAGAGCGCACCGTGCGCGTTGAGCGCGAGGGGAACGCGGCGTATGTCTACGTCGGGTATCGCGCGCCAGCAGCGACCGACCCGGACTGGTTCCGGCTGGCGCTGGTGGATAGCATCCTAGCGGGGGCCAGCGCGCCCGGCGGCAACGGCATCGGCAACCGCACGTCGCGCCTGTACCGGGCGCTGGTTGAGACGGAACTGGCGACCGGCGTGGGCGGCGGGCTGTACCCGTCGGTGGACCCCTACCTGTTCAGCGTGCTGGCGACCGTTCGAGACGGGCGCACGCCGGAGGAAGTGCAGGCGGCGCTGGACGCTGAAATTGAGCGCATTGCGACGGGCGATGTGTCACAGGAGGAACTGGACAAAGCGCGCAAGCAGGCCAAGGCCCTGTTCGCTTACGGTACCGAGCGCGTCACCGGCCAGGCGTTCTGGCTGGCCTTCTCCGAGAACTTCTCCGACCACACCTGGTACGAGCACTACCTCGATCATCTGGCGGCAGTGACGCTGGACGATGTGCGCGAGGCAGCGGGGCGCTACCTGCGACGCTCACAGCGCACGGTGGGCTGGTTCATCCCTGTCAATGGCACCGCGCAGGAGAGCACCTCGGCATGATGGCGCTTCCAGGCCCTCACGACATTGTCCGGCATGTGCTGCCCAACGGCATTGTGATCCTGGTGCGTGAGAACCCGGAGGTGGCCTCCGTTGTCGTCCAGGGGGTGCTCGACGCCGGCAGCCTGTACGATGGGCCGGGGCACGACGGCCTGGCGTTGTTTGTGGCGACAATGCTCTTGCGCGGCACCGAGACGCGCGACTTCCAGACCATTCACGAGTTGCTGGAGAGCAGCGGCGCGGCTCTGGGACTCAGTGCCGGGCTGCACCATACCGGTTTCAGCGGCAGGGGCCTGGCCGAAGACCTGCCACTGCTGGTCGAATTGCTCGGACGCGGTGCGCCGGCCTTCGTTCCCCGACGAGCAGATCGAGCGCCTGCGCGGGCAGTTCGTGACCGCGCTGAAGATTCACGAGCAGGACACGCGCTACGTGGCGGGGCGCATGTTCCGCGAACTGGTCTATGGCGACGCGCATCCTTACCATCGTCCCCCCGACGGGACGTTGGAGACTGTGGCGGGGATCACCCGCGATCATCTGGTGGACTTCCACCGACAGTGCTTCGGTCCGCGCGGCATGATCGTCGCGGTGGTGGGCGCGGTTCAGGCGGACGCGGTCTGCCGACTCGTCGAGCAGTACTTCGGCGACTGGGCCAACCCCGGCCAGCGTCTCCAGCCCGAATTGCCGCCAGTCCCGTCATTGGAGGGCATTGTCCGGCGCGAGGCGACTCTGCCAGGCAAGAGCCAGGCGGATATTGTGCTCGGCGTGAGCGGGCCGTCGCGCTTTGCCGGGGATTGGCAAGCGGCGAACATGGCCAATCATATCCTCGGCGTCTTCGGGATGTACGGGCGCGTTGGCGCGCACGTGCGCGAGAAGCTCGGCCTGGCCTATTACAGTTTCAGCCGGTTGGATGGCGGGTTGGGGCCGGGGCCTTGGCGGATCATCGCTGGGGTCAATCCGGCCAATGTCGAGGAAGCCGTGCGGGCGGTCGCGGCAGAACTGCGCCGCATCACGCAGGAACTGGTCACTGAGGGCGAGCTGGCCGACAGCAAGGCGAACTTCATTGGACGGTTGCCTCTCCAACTTGAGTCGAGCGAAGGCGTGGCCAGTTCTATTCTGAGCATGGAGCTTTACGGACTTGGCCTGGACTACCTGCAACGCTACGCGCAGGAGATCCAAGCGGTGACGGCAGGCCAGGTTCGGGAGGCTGCGCGCCACTACCTCGATCCAGATGCCTTTGCCCTGGCCGTGGCCGGGCCAGATTGGGTCGTGGCACAGTAGCCGTGCGGCGTGGAAAGGCAAAAGGCGACGCATCATGCTGCGCATCGGCGTAGACTTGATCGAAGTGGAGCGCATCCGCCAGGCGATTGAGCGGCACGGCGAGCGCTTCTTCGTCCGCTTTTTCACCCCGACCGAGCGCGCCCAGTGCGGCGACAACGCGGCGCGGCTGGCCGCCCGCTTCGCCGCCAAGGAGGCGGCGGCTAAGGCGCTCGGAACCGGCATCGGCCTGGTGCGCTGGCTGGACATCGAAGTAGACTCTGACGATGGCGGCCAGCCACATCTGCATCTTCACGGGGCGGCGGCGGCTCGCGCGGCAGGTCTGGGCTTGGAGACGTGGCAGGTCAGCCTGAGCCACACCCGCGAGCACGCGATGGCATTTGTGGTTGCCTATGGGCGCGATGTCGCCGGGGAGGAAGCGCTGTAGGGCCAGAGCGGAGGTAGTGCCATGAGACGATGATCGCAGCGCGCCCGGTTTGGGCTGAATGTTCTTATGTGTGAGGCTTGAGAAGGAAGGAAAAGACCTTGATTCGCAGAAAGATTATGCTGATCACAGGGGCGGATGGCGAAGTCGGTCATGGCCTCATCCAGCAACTTGGCCAGCGGCCCGATCATCTGCCGATAGTCGTGCTGGACATCAGGAAGCTGGATCACGCTCTGCGCTCCGCTGTGAGCCGGATTATCGTGGGTGACATCCTCGATAGCAAGCTGCTGGAGACGCTGTCCACCGAATACGAGGTAGACACGATCATTCACCTGGCCGCGCTGCTCTCCACAAGCTCGGAGTTCAACCCGGAGAACGCCCACCGGGTGAACGTGCAAGGGACGGTGAACCTGCTCAAGCTGGCCGTTGACCAGGGGCAGACGCGCGGCAGGCCCGTCAAGTTCATCTATGCCAGCTCGATTGCCGCCTATGGTATGCCGAGCCTGGCCGCCAAGCAGGCCGCTGGCGCGGTGCACGAAGACCAGTACCTCGCCCCGATCACCATGTACGGCTGCAATAAGCTGTACTGTGAGCACGTGGGGCGCTACTACGCGCGCCATTACCACCAGTTGTCAGTGCAGCGGTCTGTCGGTGTGGACTTCCGCTGCGTCCGCTTTCCGGGGCTGATCAGCGCGCTGACGGTGCCGACGGGCGGGACGAGCGATTACGCGCCGGAGATGCTGCACGCGGCGGCGCAGGGCAAGCCCTACGCCTCGTTTGTGCGCGAAGACACGACGATCCCGTTCATGGTCATGCCGGACGCGATCAAGGCGCTGCTCTCGCTGGCCGCTGCTCCGCGCGAGGCGCTTACCCGGCTCGTCTACAACGTGACCAGCTTCAGCCGCTCGGCGGAGCAGTTCGCGCAGATGGTGAAAGCGGCGTTTCCTGGGGCGGAGATCACGTTCGAGCCATCTGACGCGCGGCAGTCCATTGTAGATAGCTGGCCCGCCGATCTGGACGACAGCGCGGCCCGGCGCGACTGGCGCTGGGCACCCGACTACGACGCCGAGCGTGCCTTCAACGATTACTTGATCCCGACGATTGTCGAATGCTATCGCCGGGCTGCCGGGTGATACATTCTAGGGGAGAGGGGCGCGCTGTTTGTGCCCCTGGCTTTGCGCACGATCCAGAGACGTTCCGCATGGGTACCTGACATCAAGCGCAAACGGTGCCAGCAGGGGGGCAAGATGTACAGAACCAAGCAGCTCACCACTGAGCGGCTGATGGTGGCGGTGCTCTTCATCCTGCTGTTCGCCATGGCCGTGCGCGTGCCGACCGACACCGATACCTGGTGGCACTTGCGCAGCGGCAACTACATGTTGGAGCAGCGCGCCATCCTGCGCCACGATCCATTCTCCCACACACGGCTGGACGCGGCGTGGATCAACCACAGTTGGGGCGCGCAGATTGTGCTGTACGGCGCGTATGAGCTTTTCGGCGGCAGCATCCATCCTGGCGACTCCGGCAACATCGGGTTGGCGCTAATCACGGCGCTTCTGGCGACGGCGGGCATGGCGTTGGTCTACGCGGCGTGCGAGGGCAATGCCTACGTGCGCGCCTTCGCGGTGGTGCTGGGCGGCGCGGCGGCTGCCGTCTTCTGGTCGCCGCGCCCGCAGATGTTCTCCTTCGCGCTGGGCGCGGCGGTGCTCTACCTGCTGCATCTGTACAAGCGCCGGCAGGTAGACCAGCTATGGCTCATTCCTCTGCTGATCGTCCTGTGGGTGAACCTGCACGGCGGCTTCGCCATTGCCTTCATTCTGCTGCTGGGGACGATTGCGGGCGAGGCGTTGGGCAATCTGCTCGGCGACACACGCCCGACCGTCGTGCGCGGGGCGCGGCTGCGCAAGCTGGTGGGGGTGACGGCTGTTTCGCTTCCGCTGGTAGCGCTTAACCCTTATGGGCCGCGCATGTTGGCCTACCCGTTCGACACGGTGGAGATCGGTGCGCTCCAGGACTTCATCCAGGAGTGGGCGACCCCGGACTTTCACCAGCCGCAGACCTGGCCGTTCTTGCTGCTGCTGCTGGGTATCATCGTCGCCTTCGGCATCAGCGGGCGACGCGCCGACTGGACGGACCTCGTGTTGGTGGTGGGCACGGCGGCGATGGCGCTGCTGGCGGGGCGCAACGTCGCCGTCTTCGCCCTGATCGCCACGCCGGTGCTGACGCGGCACCTGGACGCCTGGCTGACCGAGCGCGGTTGGCAGATTCGGCCACGCCGGAGAGTCAGCGGGCGGATGCTGGCCACCAACTGGCTGTTGCTGGGCCTGGTGGCCGCCGGTGCGCTGGCCAAAGTGGGCGCAGTCCTGAGCCGCGAGACCATGCGTGAGGCGCAGGCAGGACTTTTCCCGGTGGAACTGGCCGCCTACCTTGAGCAGACCCGGCCCGACGGGCACCTGTTCAACAGCTACAACTGGGGCGGATACCTGATCTTCGCCGCGCCGCACGTGCCGGTCTATGTGGATGGGCGCACAGACCTCTACAACGACGAATTCCTGCGCCAGTACCTGGACGTGGTGCTGCTGCGCGACAGGTGGGAGGCGGCGCTGGAGCGCCAGGAGATCGATCTCGTGGCGATTGAGGCGCAGAGCACGCTGGCGGGCGCGCTGCGGGCCATGCCCGACCGCTGGCGCGAGCTACGTTTCGACGACGACCGCTCAGCTCTGTTCGTGCGGCTGCCCACTGACGCCTGACCATGAGCGCGACTTCGCGGACGTTTCCACGCCCACGCCGCCAGATTATGCGGCCATGGGCGGCGCTCGGCCTGCTACTGCTGGCCGCGTTGGGACTGCGCCTGGTCAACCTGGGCGGGCGGACGCTGTGGTATGACGAGGCGTTTGCGGTTCTCTTTGCCGAGCAGGGATTAGATGCCATGCGGGCCGGGACGCTGGAGCAGGTAGACGGTAGCGCCGCCGATGTGCATCCTCTGCTGTACTATGCCACGCTGCACGGCTGGATGCGCGTTTTCGGGCAGTCAGCAGCGGCGGTGCGCCTGTACAGCGTCCTGGTGGGCGTGCTGAGCGTCGCGCTGGTCTACGGGCTGGCCCGCGACTGGTTCGGCGAGAGCACAGCGCGGGCGGCGGGGCTGATCGCGGCGGTCGCGCCGTTTCACGTGCAGTACTCGCAGGAAACACGCATGTACGCGCTGCTCAGCCTGGCGCTCCTGCTGACCACATGGGTCTACTGGCGGGCGTGGCAGGGGTGGAAACCGGCGTGGTGGATCGCGTTCGGGATATTGGCGGGGATCAGTATGCACGTGCAGCAACTCGCGGCGCTGTACCTGCTGGCGCTGGGACTGCTGCCGGTAGCTCTCCGCGATGGTCGTCGCCTGGCCCGCACCGCTGGCGGGGCTGGCGTGGCGCTCGCCGTGTATCTGCCCTGGATGGTCAATTTGCCGGAGCAGATGGGCAAGCTGCGCCAGTATTGGGTAGCCCGGCCCAACGTGCTGCACCTGTGGCTGGCGCTGCGCTCGTTCGTCTCGGTCAATCTCGATTTCTCCCCGGCGTGGTGGTTGCCAACGTTTCTGCTGGCGGCGGTGCTGGTCGTGCTGCTGTTGTACCAGGCGCGGCGGGCGTGGCGAACACTCGCGCCGGGCAGCCGCGAACGGGCGGCGCTCGGCTGGGCGCTCTGGCTGGCGCTGGCCCCGATGCTGCTCATGTGGCTCGTGTCCTATCTGGTGCAGCCGGTTTTTCTGCCGCGCGCGTTGCTTCCGTCCGCACTGGTCTTCTACGTGGGCATGGGCTGGCTTTTCGCGCGGGGAGGGATGCCGCGCCCGATTGTGGCGGTCGTCGCCGGGGCGTGGGCGGTCGTGGCGGCGTTCGGACTGGTGACTCACTACACCTGGGATACGTTTCCCAATCCGCCGTTCGACCGGGCGGTGCAGTACCTTGAAGAGACGGTGGCGGAAGGCGACGCGGTCGTGCACGGCAACAAGATCACGGCGCTGCCGATGGTGTACTACGGGCGCGACTTGCCACAGCGTTACGTGCGCGATATTCCCGGCTCCGGCTCCGACACGCTCGCACTCCCCACGCAGCGCGCCCTGGGCCTGCTGGCCGATGAGTGCGTGGCCGAGGCAGCAGGTGGCGCTCCGCGCATCTGGTATGTGGCCTTCGACCGGCTGGAGGATGAGAGGGCGGCGCTCGTCGCCGACGACCCGCAGAATGAGCAGTACGACTCGCTGCGCTGGTTGCGCCAACACTACGCCGAGCAGGATGCGTTCCGCTTCAACGATCTAGTGATCTACCTGTTCACCGGGCCGGATGCGCAGGCGGCGGAGGCGACGTGCGAATGAGCGGGCCGGGGGGAGGGGCGGCGATCATGAAACGTTGCGGGGTATGGGGCGTTGTGGCGCTGCTGGGCCTGCTGCTGGCCGGGAACATCGTCGCCACGCACGATGTGCTGACCGGGCCGTATCCAGGGCACAACGACTTCATGTCGCGCTGGGAAGGGGCGCGCTCGTATTGGCGCGACGGGCTGAACCCCTATGGCGACGCGGCAAGCGCCAACATCCAGCAGCGCATTTACGGGCGGATGCCCGCCGACGACGAAGACCCCGGCTACTTCGCCTACCCGTTCTATACGGTGTTTGTCCTGTTGCCGCTGGTCTTCACCGACTACGCCTGGGCGTCGGCCATCTGGATGGTTATCCTCGAAGCCTGCCTGGTCGCCGCGACCGTCCTGCTGCTTGACCTCTACGGCTGGCGGCCCAGGCTGGGGTTGCTGGGCGTCTTGCTGCTGTGGACGCTGAGCAATTACTACGCGGCGCGCGGTTTGCTGCTGGGGCAGCCCGGCCTGCTGGTCTATGGACTGCATGTGCTGGCGCTGTGGGCCTTCGCCCGGCGGCGTGACGCTCTGGCCGGGGCTGCGCTGGCGCTCTCGACGATCAAGCCGCAGATGGGCTTCTTGCTGGTCCCGTTTCTGCTGCTGGTGGGGCTGAGCCTGCGGCGCTGGCGATTCCTCGCAACGTTCGCCGGAGCCGGTGGGGTGTTAGTTGGACTGTCGTTTGCGCTCGTGCCGACCTGGCTGGGCGACTGGTTGGCACAGATCGAGCAATACCCGTCGTATACCGCGCTGGGCGCGCCGGTGTGGATCGTCACGCGCCATTACCTGGGGCTGGGCGCGCCCGCGGAGTGGGCGGCTAACGCTGCGCTGTGGGCGCTGCTGGCGTGGGCGTGGGCGATGGTGCTGTGGCGCGGGCGCAGCGAGCGCCTGGACTGGGCGGTGATGCTCACGCTGACCATCACCCATCTGTCGGCGGTGCGCACGGCGACGCCGCACTTCGTCGTGTTCACGATACCGCTGCTGTTCTACCTGCGCGGCCTGACGCGCCGCCAACGGAACCGAGCGCGTCGCGCTGCTGCGATCTTGCTGGCGCTGCTGGTCATCCCCTGGGTGCACTTCGTGATCACCGTCGAGGGCGAGTTCGAGCACCCCACGCTGTACCTGTCGGTGCCGTTCGGCATGCTCCTGTTGCTGTGGCTCACCCGGCGGCAGTGGTGGGGGGCGGTCTCCGTGCTCCTGCCCAGGGAGGCGGCATGATCGCCGGGCGGCGGGCGTATGCGTTGCTGGGCGTGCTGGCCCTGGCCTGGGGGACGCTGCTGGCGCTGCTGCTGGAGCAGCCCGGCTACACCGACGCCTACTACTACTTCAACGCGGCCAAACGCCTGGCCGAGGGGCACGGCCTGAGCGACCCGTACCTGTGGACGTACTTCAACGCCCCCGACCGGCTGCCCGGCCCCAGCCACACCTACTGGATGCCGCTGGAGTCGGTGATCGCGGCGGCGAGCATGGCCATCGGCGGCGCGACCTTTCGCGCGGCGCAGATGCTGTCGGTGCTGTGTTATGCCGGGCTGGTTCTGATCGTGTTCAGGTTGGGCGAGCGGCTTGGGACGCGGCGGCGCAATGCCTGGGTAGCCGCGCTGCTGGTCATGTTCAGCGGCTTCTACATCCCCTACTGGGTGACGACCGACACCTTCGCGCTGTTCGGCCTGGTGGGGGCACTGACGCTGGTGGCGCTGGGCCGCGCCGCAGAGGGGCAGCAACTGCGCTGGTACGCGGTCAGCGGGGCGCTGGGCGGGCTAGCCCACCTGACTCGCGCCGATGGCGTGCTGCTGGTTCTGGTGCTGGCCGGGGTAGCCTTTTGGCGGCCTGGGCCAGGGCACTGGACGGACGGGCTGCGCGCGGCGGGCGTGGGCCTGCTGGCTTACGTGATCGTCATGATGCCCTGGTTCGCGCGCAATCTGGACGTGCTTGGCGCGCCGCTGCCGGTCGGCGGCGTGGACACGATCTGGATGCGCAGCTATGACGAGCTGGTGCGCTACCCGCCGGGCGCGTCAGCCGCTGACTTCCTGGCATGGGGAATCGGCCCGATTCTCCGCTCACGGCTGGAGGCGCTGGCCAACAACCTGGGCACCTTTGTGGCCGTCGAGACGTGGGTGATCCTTGGCCCTTTTGCGCTGCTCGGCTGCTGGCGGCGACGCTCGCTGGCGCTGGTGCGCGGATTCGCCGTGTACGCGGCGGCTCTGCATGTCGTCATGACGTTCGTCTTCGCCTTTCCCGGCTACCGGGGAGGGCTGTTCCATTCGTCCGCCGCGTTGCTGCCTTTCTGGGCGGCGTTGGGGGCTGTGGGCCTGGACGAGGGCATTGCCTGGGCTGCGCGGCGACGGCGCTGGCGGCCTGCCGAAGCCGCCGTCGTGTTCAACAGCGCCGCTGTGATCCTCGCCCTGGCCCTGACGCTGAGCGCCCTCAGCGCCAAGCTGGACGGCTGGAACGACAACGCGCGCTTCTACCGCCAGATCGCGCGCGATCTGCCGCCCGGCGCGGTGGTCATGGTCAACGATCCGGCGGGGCTGTATTACCATACGGGGTTAGGGGGTGTGGTGGTGCCCGATGCTGATCCGGCGGTTGTGCCGGAGATCGCGGCGCGTTACGGGGTGACGCATCTGCTGCTGGACGTGAACCGGACGGCTCCCTTCAGTGGGCTGTTCGCGGGTGATGACGCGCGGCCCTATCTGCGCCTGGTGCGGCATTATGGGGCGGACACGCCGGAGCGCAATGACGACCGGCTGGTGTTTGAGATCGTGCTTGGCGAGGCAAACCCATGACCCGGCTGCGCCGCGTCTCCGTGCGCGATGATCTGATCGTGCTCGTCCTGGCGGTGATCGGCGTGGCGCTGTACGTCACGGCGGCGCTGCGTCTCGACGCCGCCGGCTATCCGCTCGACGATGCCTGGATTCACCAGACGTACGCGCGTAATCTGGTCGAGCACGGCGAATGGGCGTTCGTGCCGGGCCAGCCGAGCAGCGCCTCGACCGCGCCGTTGTACACGCTGCTGCTGGCAGGAGCCTACCTGCTAGGCGTGTCGCACTTCGCCTGGACGTTCGCCCTGGGCGCGTTGAGCCTGAGTGCCGCCGGCTGGATCGGCGCGCGGCTGGCCGGATACCTATGGCCGGACGTGAGAGGTGCGGGCCTGTGGACGGGTATCCTGGTCGCGCTGTCCTGGCACCTGGTTTGGGCAGCGGCCTCCGGCATGGAGACGATGCTGTTCACGGCGCTGGTCCTGGCGCTGGTCTGGGCGACCTGGGCTGATGCCCGCGCCGCACAGGGGGACTTGTTGCCGCGCCAGGCGCTGCTGCGGGGAGCCAGAACGGGAGCGGTGAGCGCGGCGCTGACGCTCACCCGGCCCGAAGGCGTCGCGCTGGTGGGGCTGGCCGTTGTGCTGCGCGCGGTGGCGGCGGGGCGGGACGCCTGGCGCTGGCGCTCCCCTGTGGTGACGTGGACGGCAGGGCTGGCCCTGGCCTGGGCGGCGATCTGCGTCCCGGCGGCGGCGCTCAACTGGCAACTCAGTGGGACGCTGCTGCCGGATACGGCGGCGGCGAAGCAGGCGGAGTACGTGCCGATCAGCGAGCGATGGTCGCTGCCGGAGCGGTACGGGCGTATGGTTGTTCCATTGGTGGCCGGGCACCTGTCGCTGGCGTTGCCGGGGCTGCTGCTGGCCTGTGCCAGCGTCGCGCGGCAAGTGCGGCGGGACAGGCGCACCCTGATCTATGCGCTGCCCCTACTGTGGGCGGCGCTGCATGTGTCGGCTTACGCGCTGCGGCTACCGGCCAACTACCAGCACGGGCGCTATGTGATGCCGATTCTCCCGGCGCTGCTGGTCTTTGGCGTGGGGGGCACCCTCGTGCTGGTCCAGCGAGCGCGGCGATCTGCGGCGGGGCGGGTGCTGTCACGAAGCCTGGCCCTGGCGCTGCTGCTGGTGACCGGCGGGTTCTGGATCATCGGCGCGCGGCAGTACGGCGCGGACGTGCGAATCATCAACACGGAGATGGTCGTCACGGCCAAATGGGTGAGGGCGAATCTCGCCGAGGACGATCTGCTTGCTGTGCACGATATTGGCGCAGTGGGGTACTTCGCGCCGCGCTCCATCTTCGATCTGGCGGGGCTGGTCAGCCCAGAGATCGTGCCACTTTTCCGCGATGGGGAAGCGATCATGCGCCTGATGTGCGCGCGCGGCGTCGCATATCTGATGGCCATGCCCGACCAGCGTCCCGTCCCTCCTGACGACCCTCGTTTGGGGGAAGCGCCCATTTTCGTGACCGGTGCGCCCTACGCGCCGGCAGCAGGCGGCGGCAACATGGCGGTCTATCGCCTGGAGTGGCCGGTGGAGTGCGCCTGGTAGACGGGCAAGGTTGTGCGCCGAGCAAATGTTCTATTGTGAGATCGGAGGCCATGAACTATGCTAAGATCGATCACGCCCGGAGCAACTGGCCGAGGGTCGCGGCTGCAAACTGGAGTGAGCGCTCGCCGATGGAACAGGACTTTGCCCACACGATTCCAGCGCGGATCACCATGGTGATCGTGGACGATCACCCGGTATTCCGCCAGGGGCTGCGCAACATCTTCGCCACCGAGGATGACATTGAGGTGCTGGCCGAAGCGTCAACGGGCGAAGAAGCCCTGCTGTTGGTGCGCGTTTTGCGTCCAGACGTGCTGTTGCTCGACATCAATCTGCCGGGCATTAACGGCCTGCAAGTCGCCAGCCGACTGAAGGCTGAGCAGGTTGCCACCGCAGTGGTGCTGCTCACGGCCTATGACGATATGGAACAGGTGCTACACGCCATGCGTTCCGGCGGCGCGGCCTATTGCCCGAAGGACATCGAGCCGGAGAAGCTGGTGGAGGTGGTGCGGTCGGTCATGCGCGGCAACTACGTGGTGGCCGGCAGAACCTTCACTGGCGCTGAGCTGCGGCAGTGGCTTGATGCGGGGGTTGAGGCGGTGACAGGCCCCTACATGGTGGACCCGAATGAGCACTTCGTGCCGCTCAGCGCGCGCGAAATGGAGATTCTCCAGTATGTGACGCGCGGCAAGAGCAACAAAGAGATCGCGCAGTCGCTGGGAATCAGTCACCAGACGGTCAAGAATCACATGACCTCAATCCTCAAGAAGCTCGACGTGCGCGACCGGACGCAGGCAGCGGTCTACGCGCTGCGGCGGGGTTGGGTGCGCGCGCAAGACAACAAACAAGCGAAGTGATGGTGCGCTCGGATAGTGGATAGTGAGGAGTGGCGGCGATGGCTCAGGGTGCTGTGATCCCACAGGACGAAGTGCTGCGCGAGTTCGAGATCGAATACGAGAACATCCGCAAGCGCGTGCTGGAGAACCAGCAGTTGATCGAGCAGACGCAGCTTGAAGTGGGACGCATCCGCGATCGCCATGTGGCGATCAGCGCGCAGCTCAGCCGCGTGGAGACGAATTTTGACACGATCCCCCGCGCCGACATCAAGGCGGCGTATGACAGTGCCTTTGACATCAAGACGCGGCTACTCACGCTGCAGGGCCAGCTTGAGAAGGCCAAGGCCACGCTCAAGGAATTGCAGCATTTCGAGGAGTTATTGGGCCGGTTGCTGCGCCTGGTGCGCAGCATGGGGCCTGACGCTGTTTTCCGGCCAGTGATCGCCCCCGTGCCGGAGCAGGGCGAAGGGGACGCGGGCCGGTTGTCCAGGCGGGCGATCATCAATGTGGTCGAGGCCCAGGAAGCAGAGCGCCAGCGGCTGGCCCGGCAAATGCATGACGGGCCGGCGCAGTCGCTGACCAACTTCATCCTTCAGGCTGAGATTTGCCAGCGGCTCTTTGACCGCAACCCGGATCGTGCCGAAGAGGAGCTAGGCAACCTGAAAACGGCTGCCAGCACAACGTTCCAGAAAGTGCGCGATTTCATCTTCGATCTGCGCCCGATGATGCTCGACGACCTGGGGCTGGTCCCGACGATCCGGCGTTACGCGGAAGCCTACGAAGAGAAGACGGGCATCAAGGCGCAGTTGAACGTCGTCGGAGACGAGCGCCGGCTGCCAAGTCACATTGAGGTCATGATGTTCCGCTCGATCCAGGCGGTGATGGGCAACGCGCGCGACAACCTGGGCGCGAAGTCCATCAGCATCGTGGTTGATGTAGGCCCTGAATGGCTCAAGGCGACCATTGAGCACGACGGGCGCGGCTTCGACACTGGCGAGGCGCTGTCCCGCGAGGAACGGGGCGATGTGCTGGGGCTGCGCACGCTTCAGGAGCGCATTGAGTTGGTGGGCGGGGCGCTGGAAATCACCAGCATGGAGGAGGACGTGAGTCGTTTCGTGATCTTGCTGCCGGTGGTGTGATGTCCGGCGACCATGCCCACATGGGTTGATCAACAGGGGTAGAGCGTGGAGTTGCTTTGCCCCTGTTTGTCATAGGACTCTTGGGCTGTTTGCGCATTTTTTCCATAGGAATACACTAGATAGCAACCCATTGGGGCCTGATGCGAACTCCGGGCCGGTTCGGACTATTCGGGAGGAAACCCTATGCGAGGTCGGGCGCTCATTCTACTGGGCGCGATCATCCTGCTGGTGGTCGTGCTGGTTGTTGTCCTCATGTCCGGCGATGATGGCGGTCAGGAGACTGCCGCTCAGGCTACGGAGGTGGGGGGCGAAGCTGCTGGTGGCGGAGAGGGGGAACCGTCGGCTGCGGACACGGGCCTGCGCACCCTCAACATGGTGGAGATCGTTGTGGCCGTCCAGGACTTGCCGCGCGGGATCGTGATCCCGCCCGACGGCGTGGGCGTGGTGCCCTGGCCGCAGGAGGCGCTTCCTGAAGCGGGGAATTACTTCACGGCGGGCGAGTTGCAGGATGTGATCGGGCAAGTGGCGCGCACCGACATTTTCCGCGGCTCGCCGATTCTGGCCCGCCAGGTAGTGCCTAACTTGTACGAGATCGCCCAGACGGGGTCGGACGCCGCCGCCCTGATGCGCACGTTTGAAGGCGACGAGCCGCGCGTGGCCATCTCCATTCCGCTTGATCCGACCGGCGTGGGGCAGGTGGCCTATGGCATCCAAGCAGGCGACTTTGTGGACGTTATCCTCTCATTCCTGTACATTGACGTTGATCCCACTTTTCAGACACGGATGCCTAACAACGTCTCGTTGATCACGCGCTTGGAGACGGGCGAGCTGAGCATCGGCTCGCCACGCCAGGGTCGCCCGGAGGCGAGCACTCTCTCGCCGGAAGGAGTGCTGCTAAGTCCCAGCGAGTCGTCGCAGCGCCCGCGACTGGTGACACAGCGCACAGTCACCGGTGCCTGGGTGCTGCGCGTGGGTTACTTCCCGCCGGGTGGAGACATCATTGGAGCTACGCCGACGCCGCAGCAGTTTGAAACGCTTCCGCCGCCCGGCGAAGGCGGGCAACCGGCTACCCCACAGGCGACAGCGACGGCGTTCGCGCCGCTGATCATCACCCTGGCGGTGACGCCGCAGGAGGCACTGGTGTTGACCTGGGCGGTTGATGCGCAGATTCCGATCACGCTGGCGCTGCGCGCGGCGGGCGACACGACGGAAATAGCCACCGACCCGGTGACGCTTGATTACATGATCCGGACCTACAATGCGCAGCCGCCCGTCGCTCTGGAATATGCTCTGGAACCGCCCATCACCAGCGTGCGGCGCTTCGACATCGGGCGACTGTACGATTTCCTGGCGAAGTCGGGTGGGGGGGTGCCAGCACAATAGCGCATGCCAGAATCATTGTCTTTGCGTTAAACTAGCATGAAGGGCACGCGCTCGCGCTGGCGTCCGCATGCCCTTCGCGTATCACTAGAAGCGCACGTGCGGTTATGCCGGATGGGGCCAGGGTGGTGACGAAAGCGGGAAGGCGCCGATGAGTAGTGAGAGACAAGTCATCAAAGTACTGATCGTGGACGATATTCCGGACACGCGCGAGAACATCCGCAAGCTGCTCGCGTTTGAGCCGGATATCGAGGTGGTGGGTGGGGACGGTGCCAGCACTGGTCGCGAGGCGGTTGATCTGGCCACGCAGCACAAGCCCGACGTGGTGCTGATGGACATCAACATGCCCGATATGGATGGCATCACGGCGACGAAGGCGATCAGCACTGCGGTGCGCACCGCCGCCGTTGTGATCATGTCGGTGCAGAACGAGTCGGGGTATCTGCGCCAGGCGATGCTAGCCGGAGCGCGCGACTTTCTCACTAAGCCGGTATCTAGTGAGGAACTCTACGCGACGATCCGCCGCGTCTACGACCGCAATGAGCCGATCCGCCAGCAAGAGATACAGATGTCTTCGCTGCGCACGGCTGCCGGGCGCGAGGCTAAGCGCGGCGTGCAGACCCCGACGGTGGGGGCAGGGCACATCATTGTGGTGTACAGCCCTCAAGCCGGCGCCGGGGTCACGACGCTGGCTACCAACATGGCGGCGGCGCTGATGCGCCAGGACACGAGCGTGTTGCTGGTAGATGCCAATCTCCAGTTTGGAGACGTGGATGCGTTTCTGAACCTGCAATCCACATCGAGCATCGCCGATCTGACGAAGGCGGTGAGCGACATTGACCAGGAGATGATTGACAGCGTGCTGGTCACGCATGGCAGCGGGCTGAAGGTGCTGGTCGCCCCACCACACCCGGAGATGGCCTATGACATGACGTCAGACGCCGTGGCAGAAGTTGTCAAGCTGCTGGCCAAATCGTATGACTTTATCGTGGTTGACACGCCAACCCAGTACGATGATACCACGCTGAAGCTGTTCGACATTGCCGAGCGGATAATCCTGGTAGCCAACCCGACGATTCCATCCGTGCGCAACATTCGCAAGATATTGGACATCCTGGATGGCCTAAAGGAACCGGCGGGGTTGGGGGACAAGGTGCTTTTCGTGCTCAACCGCGTGGTGCCAGAGCGAGAGCGCGGGCGCGGTGTCGTGCCGACCGCTTCTATCGAGACCCATCTCAAGCATTCAGTGGTCGCTTCGATCCCCCTTGACGATCAGGCGGTGCTCACGGCAGTCAACCAAGGCGTCCCGCTGGTGGCTAAGATGAAATCGCGCTCTCCGGGCAAGGAGCTTGTAGACCTGGCGGCGCTCGTGCGCAAGTCGGTGGAGCAGGAGAAGACCGCGGAAGAAGGTAGCCAGATGGGCGAGCCACGCTCCAAGAGCGGCATACGGGCGCTGTTCGGTGGCGCGTAGGATTGGTGTAAAATGGATGTGAGAAGCAGAGGCGGGCGAAGGTTGAGTGGATTGGAGGTAACGCATGTCCCTTTTGCGGCGCATTGAGCGTGGCGGACAGGGGGCGGATAGCCCCGACGAGTCGAAGCTAGAACAGGTACGCCGGCGGACTCAGGTGCCGGTGGCATCTTCTGCTGCGGCCGCCGCTCGTCGCGGTGAGGCGGGCGGTTACCAGGACCTGAAGGTACGCATACAGAACAAGCTGCTCGCCGAGCTTGATACCAGCGTAGACCCTCGCTCGCCCGAAGTGCGAACGACGATTGAGGAGCTATTTACGACGATCCTCAACGAAGAGAGTATTGTCCTGGGGCGCGCCGAGCGGCAGCAGCTCTTCGAGGCGATTGTGGCCGAGATTCTGGGCTTCGGGCCGCTGGAACCACTGCTCGCCGACGACACCATCACCGAGATCATGGTCAACGGCCCCAAGAATGTCTACATCGAGCGCGCCGGCAACATCCTGCGCTCCAACGTGACGTTCGAGGACGAGGATCATGTCCTGCGCGTGCTAGACCGCATCGTAGCACCACTGGGCCGCCGTATTGACGAAAGCTCCCCCACTGTGGACGCCCGCCTGCCTGACGGCTCGCGCGTCAATGCCGTCATTCGCCCGATCAGCCTGTGCGGGCCGACGATCACCATTCGTAAGTTCTCGCGGCGGCCCTTCACCGTCGAGGATTTAATCCGCTTTGGCTCCATCAGCCCTGAGATTGCCGAATTTCTGCGCGCGTGCGTCATCGCCCGGCTGAACATTGTTGTGTCGGGAGGCACCGGCTCTGGCAAGACGACTCTGCTCAACGTCCTGTCCGGGTTCATCCCGAATGACGAGCGGATCATCACCATCGAGAATGCCGCCGAGCTTCAGCTACGCCAGGAGCACGTCGTCTCGCTGGAGAGCCGCCCCACCAACATCGAGGGACGTGGCGAGGTGAGCATCCGCGATCTCGTTGTCAACTCGCTGCGTATGCGTCCCGACCGTATCGTTGTCGGTGAGTGCCGCGCAGGAGAGGCGCTCGACATGCTCCAGGCGATGAATACGGGCCATGAAGGATCGCTGACGACTGCGCACTCGAACAGCCCGCGCGATACGCTGGCGCGCCTGGAAACGATGTGCTTGATGGCGGGGATGGACTTGCCGGTGCGTGCGATCCGCGAGCAAGTGGCTTCGGCCCTTGACCTCATCATTCACCAGGAGCGTATGCGGGACGGCACGCGCAAGATCGTGAAGATCACCGAAATCCAGGGGATGGAAGGTGATGTGATCACGATGTCCGACATCTTCGAGTTTGAGCAGACCGGCCTGGAGGCCGGCAAGGTCATCGGGCGCATCCGCCCGACGGGGCTGCGCCCCAAGTTCATTGACAAGATCGAGGCGGCTGGCATTCACCTGCCACCATCGGTGTTTGGAATTGGCGTCTCACGCTACTGACGGCGAGCGCCACCCGGCGTAGCAGCACTGTAGAGGCTGGCGCACCAGGCTCCTACCAAGACACTACGCCAACTCAGGGCGGGGCATCGTGGGGGAGGGCGGGCACCTATGGAGATCGCGATAGCCGGCGCAGCGGGAGTCCTGGCGGTCATCATCCTGGTTGTTGGGATTGCCAGCATCCGCGCAGAACGGCGTGAGCAGATCGAAGAGCGGTTGGGTCGCTACACAACCGAGTACAGCAGTCTGCTCACGGAGTTTGAAGACCTGCAACAGCCCGATCCCTCACACGAGGCGAGCATCATCACCCGCCGGCTTGACGCCGCGCTGGCCGACCGGGGGTTCGCGCAGAAATGGCGCGTTCAGCTTGCGCGGGCCGACCTGAAGCTGACCGTCGCCGAGTTCATGGCGCTGCACGTCATCTCCTCGATTGGTGGCTTCCTGGTTGGCATGGCCTTGTTCGCCTCGCCGATCGGCGGCGGCGTGGCGGCGGTGGCTGGTTTCTTCTTCCCCCGCTTCTATGTGGCGCGCAAACAAGCCAAGCGCCTGAAGCTGTTCGAGACTCAGCTTCCCGATACGCTGGCGCTGTGGGTGAACGCCCTCCGCGCTGGCTATGCGGTGCTTCAGGCGATGGAGGCGATCTCACGCGAGGCACCGGAGCCAACCTCGACGGAGTTCCGGCGCGTGGTCATGGAGGTGCAGCTTGGCATCCCCATGGAAGACGCGCTAGACCATCTGCTGGCGCGTATGCCCAGCGATGACCTGGACCTGGTCAACACGGCGGTCAACATCCAGCGCGAGGTCGGCGGCAACTTGGCTGAGGTCCTGGACTCGATCAGTCACACGATTCGCGACCGCATCAAGCTGAAGGGCGAAATCTCGGTACTGACAGCCCAGGGACGAATCACGGGCTGGCTCATCTCGCTGCTGCCGATCGTCCTGACGATCTTCCTGTACATTATGAGTCCCAGCTACATGTCGAATCTTGTCGAGAATCGCATGTGCGGGTGGCCGATGTTGGGTTGCGGGCTGGGCATGATTGCCACTGGCGCCGCGATCATCCAGAAGATTGTGGACATCAAGTACTAGGGCCTTATGCTAGTTTTCGTCATGTTGTCTCGATGCCCGGCGTGTTTACCCCTCCCTAAATCCCTCCCCGCCAGCGGAGAGGGACCTGCGCGGCCCGCACTCCCCCTTTCTCCGTTTACGGGGAAAGGGGGCCAGGGGGATAGGGGTAAACCAACCCGATCTAGCATAAGGGCCAAGTACTAAGCAGGGACTCACAGCACGACCGGGCGTTCAGGAGGGCAGTATGGATATAACGATTCTGGCGCTGATTGTGGCTGGCGTAGTTCTGCTCGGCGGGCTTGTCCTGGTTGGGTACAGCGACAAGTCAGAAGAGAATCCGCTTGAGAAGCGGCTGGCGGAGTACGGCGACCGTGATGTACCGGCCAGCCTGGAACAGATCGAACTGTCGCTGAGCACCCGCGAGCGCGTCATCATACCTATGTACCGGGCGCTTGCCCGGTTCGCTATCAGGTTCACCCCAGAAAACCAGATCGAGAACATCCGCCGCCAAATTGAGCTGGCTGGCAAGTCGCAGACGATGGAGCCGGTGGTCTTCTTCGGCCAGCGAATCGCCCTGACCATCGCTATGGGCATTGGGGCGTTCGTGCTGTTCTTCATGTTCACGAACTGGGGCGTGGTCAAGGGAACATTGGGGACTATCGGTGGGGTGTTCCTCGGCTACTACCTGCCCGTTTTGCAGCTCAAGGGGCAGATCAGCCGGCGCAAAGACGCTATTGTGAAGTCGCTGCCCGACGCGCTCGACCTGTTGACGATCTGCGTGGAGGCTGGGCTGGGCTTTGAGCAGGCAATGAGCAAAGTCTACGCCAAATGGGATAACGACCTGGCGATTGCCTTTGGGCGCGTGCTCCAGGAGATTCAGCTTGGCAAGCGGCGCAGCGAAGCCCTGCGCGACATGTCGCACCGCATGGACGTGCCCGACGTGACCAGCTTCGTGGCGGCGCTCATCCAGGCTGAGCAGCTTGGCGTGAGCATTGCCAAGATTCTGCGCATCCAGTCGGATCAGATGCGCGTCAAGCGCCGCCAACGCGCCCAGGAGAAAGCCCAGCAAGCGCCAGTGAAGATGATCATCCCGATGGTGTTGCTGATTTTTCCGTCGTTGTGGATCGTGCTGCTCGGACCTTCCGTGGTCATTCTTATCGAATCCGGTGTGCTAGGCGGCTTCTGATCGGCGCAGACGATCTGAGACTGAGTTGACACGCTCGTTTGAAAACCACCTCGACCGGCACCGGCGGTTGGTGGGCTTGCGTGACCGGTTAGCAACGGGCGCGCTCGCGCTCATGGCGCGCCGCGCTGTGACGGCTGCGTTAGACCTGCTGTACCCCCCGCAGTGTGTCCACTGCACGCGCATAGGGAATCTGCTCTGTGAACGCTGCACTGCCCGACTTGCGCCCGGCCCGTTGCGCGCTGTGGCCGGATTGGACGCCGTGCGCGTGCGTACCACGTTTGAAGGGCCTGCGACGAGCGCCGTTCATGCTCTAAAATACCAGGGGATCAAGCGACTAGCCGAGCCATTGGGCGGGCTGTTGGCCGAGGCATGGTTGGGCACTGGCTGGATGGTGGACTTCGTCTGTGCCGTCCCGCTACATCCCCAGCGGCAGGCAGTCGTGGCTGGAGCACCGTCGGGTGATGCTACAGCGGCAGGCGGAGCGCGGCTATAACCAGTCGGCGCTGCTGGCAAGCCGCGTTGCCAGCCTGACCGGTTGGCGCTATATGGATGGTGCGGTTGCCCGTGTGCGCCACACCGAGACACAAACGCACCTGGATGCCCAGGCTCGTCGGGAAAACGTTGCCGGAGCTTTTGCAGCAGACCCGCTACGTGTTGATAATCAGAGTATCGTCCTGGTTGATGATGTGCTGACGACAGGGGCTACGCTGGCAGCCTGTGCGGAGGCGCTGCGGGCGTCGGGCGCGCGGCGTGTCTATGGTTTAGTGCTGGCCAGCGCGGTCTACAAAGCTGCTGACGCAGGTGGGTATGGCGCACCTGCTGAGGGGTGAGCGCAATTGCCACACTGCAAAGGAGCGGGTTATGGAACTCAAGATACATACGCGGAATGTTGATGTGACGCCTCGCTTGCAGGAACATGTCGAAAAGAAAGTGAGCAGACTGGATCGCTATCTCCCTAATATTCACGAAGTGCGCGTTGACCTGGCTATCGAGCGGCGCAAGCAGGGCATGGATCAGTGTATCGCCCAACTGACCCTGCGCAATACGCGCGGCGCGATTCTACGCTCTGAAGAAAAACGGCAGCCCGACATCTACGCCGCGCTGGACGTGGCGCTGGATAAGATGTACCGCCAGATCGAGCGGTACAAGGGCAAACGCAAGCCGCGCGGCGTCAGCCGCTTCTATGAAACTGAGCAGGCCCTACAGACCGTCGAGCCGGTTCCCGGTGAAGTGGCTGAAGAGGAGGTCGAGGAAAAGACGGCGATTGTGCGCCGTAAGTCGGTGACGCTGGTACCCATGAGCGAAGACGAAGCCATTGACCAGATGGAGCTGCTTGGTCATAGCTTCTTCATCTTCTACAACGCGGACACGGCGAAGATCGGCGTGCTGTACCGGCGCGAGGACGGCAATTACGGCGTGTTGGAGCCGCAGACGGAGTGACGGATTGAGAGTGTAGACGCAGGGCCGGGGACAGGAAAGCGTTCCCGGCTCTTTTGATCGCAGGCGGCGCAGTGTCAAGCCTCAGGGCAGGCGAACAATGGGACAAGAGACAACCGGCGCTGTGATTATGATTGGCCGGGCCGGGCCGACAGCGGCTGAGCAGTTGTTGGGCCGGGCACTCCAGGCTGCTGCGACCGACCTGATCGCGGTTCTGACGAGTCTCGGCATCTGCCCGGTTGTTGTGGCTGGCCCGGAGCTTGATTGGCTGCCTGATGGAACCGACTGCTCATGCGATCTGGACGAGGGACCGGTCCGTTTCGGCCAGCGTCTGGCTGGAGTGATTGAACGCTTCGGGCTGGCGAACGTGCTGTACTTCGGGGCGGGCAGCGCGCCTCTGCTCAGCCGGGAGATGATCGTACAGGTGCGGGCGGCGCTGATCAGCGCGGATGCAGGCGGGGAGCGTGTGGTCCTGACCAACAATCTGCACTCCAGCGACTGGGTGGCCTTCACCCAGGCGCAGGACGCGCTGCCCGTCATCCGGCGGGCGAGCCGCGACAACGGCCTCGCCTGGATGTTGCAGAAAGACGGGGGCTGGACGGTGCGCGCTCTGGCGCATTTGCTACCC
>DYGW01000280.1 GCA_020724485.1 Thermoflexus sp.
TATACGAAGCTGACGCGCCCCCGAGCCCCGGGACGCTGGTACCTCGTTCGCACCCCGACGCCCCCATGAAACCCAAGCCCCCCTCCGCCTACACCGACCCGCTCGCCGAAGTGCTGCGCCCCGGCCAGTCGATCGAATTGCTGAAGGAACTGCACATCCTCACCCGCGACGGCAGGCTCAACCAGGACAGCCGCCGCAAGCTGAAGCAGGTCAGC
Source organism: Thermoflexus sp. (assembly GCA_020724485.1). Lineage (GTDB taxonomy): Bacteria > Chloroflexota > Anaerolineae > Aggregatilineales > Aggregatilineaceae > UBA2029. The sequence goes on from DYGW01000280.1 coordinate 216, forward strand.
CATCTGTGCCACTTCATCGAGCCCTTGATCGACGAGGTGCTCGGGCGCCAGGACAGCCTCACGCTCGCCGACCACGGCGCCGGCAAGTCCTACCTCGGCTTCATCCTTTACGACCTCCATCTCAAGACGCGCCCCGCGCACGTCTACGGCATCGAGACACGCGACGCGCTGGTGGAGAAATCCCGTGAACTGGCGGCGCGGCTGGGTTTCTCGCGCATGTCCTTCCTCAACCTGAGTGTGGCCGACTCGATCCGCGCGGAAGAACTGCCCGCCACCATCGATATCGTCACCGCGCTGCACGCCTGCGATACCGCGACCGACGACGCGATCCGGTTTGCCCTGGCCAAGAAGGCCCGCCACGTCGTCCTGGTTCCCTGCTGCCAGGCCGAGGTCGCCGCCGTGCTCCGGAAGCACAAGAACGATTCCTTCGGCAAGACGCCGCTCTCGGAAATCTGGCGCCACCCCATCCATACCCGCGAATTCGGCAGCCTGCTCACCAACGTGCTGCGCTGCCTGCAGCTCGAAGCCCATGGCTACGCGGTCACCGTCACCGAGCTCGTCGGCTGGGAGCATTCGCTGAAGAACGAACTCATCGTCGCCAGCCACACCGGCCAGCCGCGCCGCAACGCGCGCGCGCGGCTGCAGCAGATTCTCGCCGAACTCAACCTGGAGGAACTCGCGCCGCGTTTTCTCGAACCCGCCCCCGCCTGAAAACACCTATGCTGGAAGCGGAGATCCCGGAATGCCCGTCCGCTACGCTGCCCTTTTCCTCGCCGTCGCGCTCGCCGGCTGTGCCACGCCGCAATACCAGACGCGGGTGCAATTCATCCCGCCCGCCGACGCCGCCGGCCGCGCCTGCGTGCAGGGTTGCGAGAAGACGCGGTCCGCCTGCCAGGCCGATTGCGGGGCGCGCTACCAAGCCTGCGTGCAGGGCGTGGACGCCGAAGTCGAGGCGCGCTACGCCGAGGCGCTGGCGCGCTACGAGACCGAGCTGCGGCAGTACGCCGCCGCGCTGCGCCAGTACGAAATGCAGCTGCGCTTCGAGTGGCTGCACGCTTATCCGCATCGCCGGCCCTACGGCTGGGGCATGTGGCCGCCCCTGCCGCCGTCCTACCGCGAACCGCAGCCACCGACGCGCGAGGGCGTGCGCGCGCAACGGGTGAAGGAAACCTGCCACGACGACTGCAACTGCCAGCCGGCCTTCGACGCCTGTTTCGTCGGCTGCGGCGGCCAGCGCATCACCGAGACATTCTGTATCAAGCACTGCCCGCCGGCGAAATGACCCCTCAGGCCGGCGACTGCAGCCGCGTCAATTTGACCGATACGCTCTCAGTGGGCGTGTTCATCCAGCTCTCCCCGTCCTGCACCAGGCACTGCAGGCGCATGCCGCGCTCGGCCAGCGCGCCCAGCGCCTGCGCCGTCGCCGCCGGCAGCTGCAGCACGGTGAGGTTGGCAAAGCGCGCGAGCTTGCCCGCGATCGCCTGCCACCAGATGTCGCTGCTCGCCGCGTAGCACAGCACGACGACCTGATCCGAGCGGCTGCACGCGCGACGGACGCGCGCCTCGTCCGGCTGGCCGATGTCGATCCACAGCGTGGTCTCGCCGGCAAGGTTCTTCGCCCAGACGTCCGGCTCGTCGACTTCGGACAGGCCGCGGGTGAACGCGATGCCGTCCTGCGCATGGAGCGCATAGGCGAGCACGCGCACCATCATGCGTTCGACGGTTTCGGAGGGGTGCCGGGCAAGCGTCAGCGCATGGTCGCCGTAGACGTGGCGGTCCATGTCGACGAGCTGGAGGTCGGCCTTGTAGATGGTGGATTTGAGCGCCATGCGCGGGCCCCTGGGCAAATAAAAAACCCCGGCGAACCGGGGTTTCTTCACATTCGATCGCCGGGACTTACGACACGATCTGGATGTTGGAGGCCTGCTTGCCCTTGGGGCCAGTCGTCACTTCGAAGCTGACTTTCTGGTTTTCCTTCAGGGTCTTGAAGCCGTTGGCGTTGATTGCGGAGAAATGTGCAAACAGGTCTTCACCGCCATTGTCGGGCGTAATGAAACCAAAACCTTTTGCATCGTTGAACCACTTAACAGTACCCGTTTCCATCTTTTGTTTCCTATCTATCAAAAAAAATTGGGCGACATGCCCTATCGATCGAATTTCAAGGAAAACGCTTACCAGAGGTACCGCAATTTAAAGCTTGAATCCAACAGATGCCAGCATTAATAACACAGATAACCGGAATGACCAAACTATTTTTCCAGATCGTTCAGCGGGCGCAGCACCAGGGTGTCGCCGCGCTGGGTGAATTCGAGATGTTTCAGCACGCTCATGCCGAGCAGGATCTGTTCGCCGCGCATGCCGGGATTGAGGCTCGCCGGCACGCCGCGCAGTTCGAAAGGGCCGAAGGCCAGCGATTCGATGCGCGTGACGTGCGTGGTGACCGTGCCGTTGGCGGTGACCGCCTGCATCGGCGCGCCGGGCCGCAGGCCGAGCGTATCGCCGAGGCGTGACGGCACCGACACCAGGGTGGCGCCGGTGTCGAGCAGAAAGCTGACCGGCTGGCCGTTGATCTCGCCGGGGAAGACGTAGTGGCCGTCGCGGCTGCGCTTGAGGACCAGTTCGGCGCCGGGCGCGACCTGCAGGGCGCGGTTGGGATTGTCGCGCGCCTGCAGGCTGTTCTCGAAATAGAGATAGAACATGCCCAGCAGCAGCAGGCTGGCGGCCAGCGCCATGCCACGGCCGAGGCCGCGGTGCGGATTGGCGGGGGAATTGTCGTTCGGGTTCACGGCAGGAAGACCATGGGGGGAGGCAATCGTTCAGGCGCTGGTTCGCTGCGGCGCCCGTCGACGGGCGCCGCGCAAGCATACGCCATCCCCCCTCGCCTCGGGGGGCCTGCCTGTCAGCTCAATGGTGCGTGCGGGGATGGCTGAAGTGGCAGTGCGGGGCGTCGCCAAAGGCTTCGCGCAGGTAGCGCGTCTCGATGTGCAGCAGGCGTTCGTGGTCGCCGGCCTCGAGATAGACGTCGGGTTTTGCCAGCAGCGCGTCGTCCCACACCATTTCCACGCCCCAGGCGTTCGGCAGGCCCGGCACGACGCCGGGGTCGCATTCGCTGAAAAGCGCGCTCACGCTGGCCTCGTCGGCAAGACTGACTTCCACGCCCAGGTCCAGGCCCAGCCTGCCCAGGTGGATTTCCTGGTCGGCCGGGATCATCGCGACCATCTGGCAGTCGTCGCCGTTGAGCAGCACGCCCTTGGCGATACGGTCGGGCGGCACCCCGGCCAGGCGCGCCGTTTCCGCGCTGGTCTGCGAGCGGGGGTGGGCGACGAGGTCGAAGGGGATATGGTGCGCGTCGAGAAAGCGCTCCATCCGATGCAGTGCGTTCATGGCCGTCTCCTTGGTGAAGGCAGGATCGACTTTCACTATAGACCAGCGCGCCGGTCCGGACCGCCGCGTCAGCGCCGCTTCGGATGCCCGCCGGCGCGGAAATGGCGGCGCGCCTGCTTGGGGTGCTCCTGCTACCGG
>DYGW01000281.1 GCA_020724485.1 Thermoflexus sp.
GATGGGGGGGACAAACACCTTCACGACTTGTTCGTGGACCCCCTGGTGCACGGGCGCTTTACAAGCGGGCCGAACCTGTTTATACTGGGGCAGCACAGAGGAGAAAAACCCCATGCGCCAGCGCCACCACCATTCACACAGCAGCGCGAACGGTTGATCGAGCGGCCCTGCCTGGCGCGTGTCGAGCGTGGACGGTGGACGCCACGCTCTTTTTGTGTCTGTCCGCTGGCGGGGGTGAAGCGCATCTGCGGGTGAGTGTGAGAGGGAGAGAATCATGGCCCAGAAGGAACGTGTCTTGGTGCTGTGTACCGGCAATTCGGCGCGATCGCAAATGGCTGAAGGCTGGCTGCGCGCCAGGGCCGGCGACCGCTTCGAGGTCTTCAGCGCGGGCAGCAATCCGTCCGGCTACGTGCTGCCTGGCGCGATCCAGGCCCTGGCCGAGATCGGCATTGACATCAGCGACGCCCGCTCCAAGAGTATGCTGGAGTTCATCGGCCAGCCGTTCGACCATGTGATCACTGTCTGCGACAACGCCGCCGAGAACTGCCCCGTTTTCCCTGGGCCGGGCAAGCGCCATCATCGCAACTTCACCGATCCGGCCAGGTTCCCGCCGGAGGAGCAGATCGCTGTGTTCCGCCGCGTGCGCGACGAAATCGCCGCGTGGCTGACTGAGTTGTTTGCCCTGGACGCTTAGCGCCTGCGCTGGTTGTAGACGCAGGCAAGACGGGCAATGCGCCCGCCAGGCGAACTTCGACCAGCAGAAGTGGAGTGACGACCGATGCCCAAGATTGACGCTCGCCTGCCCAAAGGGATGCGCGATTTTCTGCCGGGGGAGGTGCTCAAGCGCGAGTACGTGATCGGCGTGATCACCGACGTGTTCCAGACGTTCGGCTTCGAGCCGATCTATACGCCCACGCTGGAAATGCTGGAGACGTTGCTCGGCAAGGGTGGCGAAGAGGCCGACAAGCTGCTCTTCCACGCGCAACACCCCGGCGGCAAAGAGCAGCTTGGCCTGCGCTATGATCTCACCGTGCCGCTGGCCCGCTACGTGGCCATGCACGAAAACGACCTGACCATGCCTTTCCGCCGCTACCATATCGCTCCCGTGTGGCGCGGCGACCGCCCGCAAAAGGGCCGCTACCGCGAGTTTTTCCAGTGCGACGTAGACATCGTCGGCGTGGCGAGCATGGCCGCCGACGCCGAGATCGTCAGCCTGCTGACGACGGCGCTGGGGCGGCTGGGCTTCGCGGATTTCACCGTGCACATCAACAACCGCAAGCTCTTGACCGGCATCGGCATCCACGCGGGCGTGCCAGAGGCGCAGCTTGGCGACTTGTATCGCAGCGTAGACAAGCTGGACAAGATTGGGCTGGACGGCGTGAAAAAGGAACTGACCGCCAGCGGCATCGCCGGCGACGCCATCGGGCGGATGATGGACTTGCTGCAGCACCGCGAAGGCGGGCTGGACGCGCTGCGCCAGGTGCGCGCGCAGTTGGCCGGGGTGCCGGTCGCGCTGGAGGGCATCGGCGAGCTAGAGCAGATGGTCGAGTACCTGGGCGCGCTGGGGGTGGAAGAGTCGCGCTTCACAGTTGACCTGGCGATGGTGCGCGGCCTGGGCTACTACACCGGCCCCGTCTACGAGACGTACATCACCAAGCCAGACAACCTGGGCAGCGTAACCGGCGGCGGGCGCTACGACGAATTGGTGGGCATGTTTCGCGGCCAGAGCCTGCCGACGACCGGCTCCAGCCTGGGCATCGAGCGCATCATTGACCTGCTCGATCTGCTCAACCTCTACCCGCCGGAACTGACCGGCACGGTGGTGCAGGTGATCGTCACCGTCTTCGGCGAACGCACGCAGGGCGCGTCGCTGGCCCTGGCCAATGAACTGCGCGCGGCAGGCATCCGCACCGAGGCGATCATGACCCCCAGGCGCGCCATCGGCAAGCAGGTGCAGTACGCCGACCGCAAAGGCGCGCGCCTGGTCGCCTTCCTGGGCGAGGACGAGATCAAGGCCGGGCAGGTCAAGCTCAAGCGGCTGAGCGACGGGCAGGAGGTGACTGTTCCGCGCGCTGAAGCGGCGGCGGCGGCCCGCCGTCTGCTGGTGGGGTGAGTGGGGCGCTGCCCACGAACAACGTGACTCACACGGGGCGGGCCTGCCGGGGTTCGCCCCGTGTTATAATCGGAAAAAGGCAGGAGGTGCCACCATGACCACCAAGACCATCGCGCTCGAAGACGTGCAGGCCAGCCTGGATGCGCTGTTTGCGCTGGTCCGCGAGGGCACCGAGGTCATCATCATGGACGGCAGCAAGCCGTTGGCGCGCGTGTCGCCAGTCGAGCCGGGCAAGCGCATCATGGGGCTGCACGAGCATCTTGGTGCCGCGTGGATGAGCGATGACTTCGATGAGCCGTTGCCCGACGAGTCCTGGCAAGCATCCCCTTAACGCGCCTTGTCCCACCAGTAAATCATCCAGTCTTGCTCGAACGTCGGTGCGCCGAACTCGTACAGCAGGCGCAGCACCTGGGCGCGGTGATCGGTGCCGTGATTGAGCACGTGCACCAGCACCTGCCAGACGGCGCTGGTTGCGCTGAGCGTTTGCGGCGGGTCGAGGCGCTGAACATCGTAGGTGACCGGGCGGGTGAGGTCAGCGTCGGACAGGGCGGCGATGGTGGCGCGCACGCGGGCCTGCGCGTCGTCCCACGCGGCGCGGGCGGTGATCTTGGTCGGATAGTCGTCGGGGCGCAGGCGGTCGGGCAGTGGCGCGCCGGTCACGCGGGCCATCCACCGCTGGTCTACGCTGGCCAGATGGATCATGTGGTTGCGCACCGAGCCGATGCCGTAGGGCACCTCGCGCACGAACTGCGCGTCGCTCAGGTGGTCAATGCACGCCCACAGCTTCAGGTGCAGGGCTTCGTTCGCCGCGTACAGGCGGCGGATGGCGTCGAGGTTCATGGTGTTCCTCCGTCTTCATCGTGATCGTGCGCGCCAGGGATGAACTTCTGGCGCTGGAGCCAGCCGAACGGCAAGTCAATGTTGAAGTAGAACTCCGCTTCCTGGCCGGTGCGGGTGTGGTGCGCGTGCAGTACATCGTAAGAGTGGTTGTCCTCCATCACGAGCCGCTGCAACGTGCTCTTGTAGCCCAGCACGCGCAACACGGTGTACTCCTCCGGCGTGCTGAGCACGATGAACGCCGTGCCCTGGCTGCGCCCGTCGCCCGTAGCGAGGATGGCGCCGATCAGCCCCTGGGCGAAGGCGCGGTGATAGGCAGCTTGCCCGGCGCTGCCGCGCAGCGTGTGCACGTAGTCGGCGACCATGTGCGCTTCAATGTCGAGATAGTTGGAGGCGAGCAGGTCATGCGCCGCTTCCAGCGCGGCGGCGAGGTCGCCGGCGTGGATGGCCTGGTTCAGCGCCTGCACGCCAGCGCGGTTGAAGACGTAGGGTGCGTAGGCGTCGGAGCGTGTGTAGGCCATGCGCAGCGTGTGAAAGTCCGCGCCAGCCGGGTCGGCCTGAGCCGCGGCCAGCAATTCGTGGTAGTCCATGAGCGACTCCTTTGCCCTGGGGCAGGTGCCGGGAGTCTAACAGATGCGGCGCGGCGCGCGCAAGGCGGGCAGCGCGGTAGGGGTCCACGAACAAGTCGTGAACGTGTTTGTCCCCCCCTCCCCGGCCCTTCCCCCACGAGGGGGGAAGGGAGAAAAGCGGCGGGCCGGCTCCC
>DYGW01000023.1:0-9188 GCA_020724485.1 Thermoflexus sp.
CGGGCCGCGAGCCGCCAGGCGGCGCTGAAAGCGTCAATGAAGTCAACCTCTTTCGATATGGTCGCCATGTCGCAGTTGATTGACGCAGTCGTGGCTTCCAATCCTGATGGGCTGGTGGTTTCGATCCCCGACCCCGACGCTCTTGGCCCCTCGATCAAGGCTGCAGTGGCCGCCGGTATTCCGGTGATCTCGATCAACTCCGGCAGTGACGTGGCCGAGGAATTCGGCGTGCTGGCCCACATCGGGCAGACCGAGTACGAGGCAGGCTATGGCGGCGGTCAGCGGATGGTAGCCGCTGGTGCCACCAAGGCGCTGTGCGTCAACCACGAGGTGGGCAATGTGGCACTCGATCTGCGCTGCCAGGGCTTCGCCGATGCGCTGACCGAAGCGGGAGCTACGGCTGAAGTGCTCGCCGTTGACCTGGCCGACTTCACCGGGAGCGCCAACCGGATCGCGGCGGCGCTGACCGCAGACGAGTCGATCAATGCCATGCTGACTCTAGGCCCCGGCAGTGCGCTTCCCGCGCTTCAGGCGCTTGCGGACGAACAGTTGCTGGGCACGGTACTGCTGGCAACCTTTGACCTGTCGCCCGAAGTGCTGGAAGCAATCCGCGATGGGAACATGCTGTTCGCCATTGACCAGCAGCAGTATATGCAGGGCTACCTGCCGATCGTATATCTGACGCTCTACCTGGAGAATCTGAACACTCCGGGTGCGATTCTGGTGCCGACCGGCCCCGGCTTTGTGGTCCAGGATACCGCCGCTCAGGTCATCGAGTACGCGGCGCGCGGTACGCGCTAGGCCCGGTCCAACAGGCAAGGCGGGTTATCTGACCTGTCCCTTCGCTGCTGGTAATAGATACTGGTAGTGATCTGTAGGGACATATTACTATATGTCCCTACAGGACCATTTTCTTTTGACCACGAAATTCGCCAAGAACACACCAACGGAAGGTCGCCATGTCTATTGAGGTGACAGCCGGACCATCCTCCTCCGACGAACGGTTGTTGCGAGAAAGTCTTTTGAGAAGATTGTTCCGCCGCCCAGAACTGGGGGCAGTGAGCGGGGCAGTGCTGGTATGGGTGCTCTTCGCCATTCTGGCTGGAGATCGCGGGTTTGTCAGCCTGCGCGCGACCGCCAACTTCCTGGAGGTGGCTTCCGAACTGGGCATCCTGGCGATAGCCGTGGCGCTGCTGATGATCGGCGGCGAATTCGATCTGTCCATCGGCTCGATCATCGGCGGGGCGGGCATGACCGTCGCCATCCTCAGCGTCGAATATCAGTGGAACATCTGGGCAGCCATCGGCATGGCGTTGCTTTTCTCGCTGGTAGTGGGCGCGATCAACGGCTTTCTAGTCGTTCGCACCAGGCTTCCCTCCTTCATCATCACCCTGGGCAGTCTGTTCATCATTCGCGGAGTCACCATCGGGCTGACGCGCCTGATCACCGGGCGCACGCAGGTGGGGGGGATCAAGGCGACGGCGGGCTATGACTCGGCGGCGTCGGTCTTTGCCAGCGCGATCAAGATCACCGACCCGGCTTCCAAACGAGGGCTGCCGGCGGAGTTCCCGGTTTCGATTCTGTGGTGGCTGGTGATCGCCGGGGTGGCCACCTATGTGCTGCTGCGCACGCGCCCCGGCAACTGGATTTTCGGCATCGGCGGCGACGCCAACGCGGCGCGCAACGTCGGCGTGCCGGTCAGCCGCATGAAAGTGATCCTGTTCATGGTCACCGCCATGTCGGCCTGGCTGATGGGGACGGTCCAGGTGCTCTCTGCGGGGGGCGCGGACACCCTGCGCGGTGAACAGCGCGAATTCTATGCGATCATCGCTGTGGTGATCGGCGGCACGCTGCTCACCGGCGGCTACGGTTCGGTCATTGGCGCGGTCTTTGGCGCGTTGACCGTGGGCATGGTGCAGCAGGGCATCATCTATACCGGCGTTGACTCTGACTGGTTTAAAGTCTTCCTGGGGGCGATGCTGATTGTAGCCGTTCTGGTGAACAACTATATTCGCAAGCGGGCAGCGGAGGCGAAATGACGTGAGCGCTGACCAGACTCCCATCGTGGAGGCACACAATATTTCCAAATATTTCGGCGGGGTCATTGCCCTCAAAGATGTCTCGATGGAACTGAGACGCGGCGAAGTGATGTGCCTGCTGGGCGACAACGGCGCGGGCAAATCCACGTTGATCAAAATCCTGTCAGGCGTCTACCCGCCCGACGAGGGCGAGTACCTGGTGGAGGGCAAGGTCGTGCATTTCGCCTCGCCGCGCGATGCCCTGGAGCACGGCATTGCTACCGTGTATCAGGACCTCGCCATGATCCCCTTGATGAGCATCACGCGCAACTTTTTCCTCGGCTCGGAGCCGACCCAGGGCCGGGGTCTATTCAATCGCTTCGACATCCGCCGGGCCGATGCCATTGTCCGGCAAGAGCTGCTCAATATGGGGATCGACATCCGCGATCCTGCGCAACCGGTCGGCACGCTTTCGGGCGGCGAGCGGCAGTCGGTGGCGATTGCGCGGGCGGTCTATTTTGGGGCCAAGGTGCTGATCCTCGACGAGCCGACCTCGGCGCTGGGCGTCAAGCAGGCGGGGGTCGTGTTGCGCTACATTGCCCAGGCGCGCATGAGGGGGATCGCCGTCATTCTCATCACGCACAATCCTCATCACGCCTATCCCATTGGGGATCGCTTCACCATCCTCAAGCGCGGGCGCTCGCTGGGCACTTTCACCAAAGCGGAGCTTTCGCGCAACGACATGATCCAGATGATGTCGGGCGGCGAGGAATTGGAAGACCTCGAACGGGAGCTGCGCGAGTTCCGCGAACAGGCCAACCCCAGGCCGGCGGAAGCATCCCCCCAGGAAGAACTCAGCGAGTTCGGTGAAGAGTGGGGATGATCTGAGTCAGTCGAACCTGATGCTCTGCCTTTTGCCGCCGGCGATGCGGTCGTTGAGCACAAGCCCTAGTCCGCCGGCCATGCTTCCAGCAGCACCGCCGCCCGGTCGAGCGGATCGGTCGCGGCGAGCGCCGCCGCTCGCCCGGCGCGCGCCATATCCAACGACACCAGCGGGCGCGCGTCGGTGCACTCGATGGCCCACAAGTCGGCACTGTCGCGGACGGCGCGGACGGCTTCGTTCAGCGCCGCGCTGGTGGCCTCGGCGTTCGGGTGAGTGTCGCGCTGCCGGGCGCTGAGCACCAACGGGGCGGGGACGGGGATCGTCTCCGCGCAGGGGACCGTCTCGCCGAAGATGACGCGATCCCACAGCGCCAGCGCCGCCGCCTGCGCCGCGCGGACTTCGCCCAGGTGGGCCGCGAGATCGGCACGCACCTCGCCCGGCGTCACGTCCGTCCCGCCGATCAAGGTGCAGCCCGCCAGCCCCACTGCCATGACCAAGCAGACAGCCAATCGTGTCATGCGCTCTCCCCACGCGCGCCACACGCCCTGCGGCGCGTGTAGCCATTCTACGCCCGGACACGGTACAATGCGAGCCGCATCGAGAGGGACGCTCTGCGGTGAATCCTGTTCTTCCCCGCCCACGTCCCACGCAACGGAAAGACGACCACGCATGACCGTTCGCCGCTGGCTGGCCGCCATCCTGCTGGTGACCGTCCTGGGACGGGTCGCCTTCATCCTGCTCTTCGACCACACGCTCTCGCTGCAGACCTCCGGCTATGACATCTACGCCGTGAACGTGATCGAGGGGCGCGGCTACACCCGCTTTGACGACCGCAGTGGTGACTCCGACCTGCCGCCGCTCTATCCCTTCTTCCTGATCGGCGTCTACACCGTGCTGGGGCGCGACCCGATCGCCGTCGCCGTTGTGCAGATCGGGCTGGATGCGCTGACCGTGTTGCTGCTGTTCTGGATCGGGCGGCGCATGGCCAGGGAGGCGGTCGGGCTGCTGGCGGCGGCGCTCTACGGCGTCTACCCTTACCTGCTCTACCAGAATCTGACACTCAACGATACCGGCCTCTTCATCTTCCTGCTGGTGGCGGGCATTGCTGCTGCCTACCGCGCCCGCGACACGCGCGACTGGCGCTGGGCGGCGGCGCTGGGCGTCGCCTTTGGGCTGGGCGCGCTGACCAAGACGCTGATCGTGCTCATTCTCCCACTGCTGGCCCTGTGGTGGTGGCGCGCGCTGGGCCTGCGCCGGGCCGTGACGCTGAGCGCAGCCAGCGGGATCGTGCTGGCGCTGGTGATCGCGCCCTGGGCGGTGCGTAACACGCGCTTGCACGGGGAACTGGTGCTGATCAGCACCAACGGGGGCAGCAACCTGCACCAGGGCAACAACGCCTGCGTGGCCGACTATCTGGCGCGCGGCTGGGATGCACAGTGGGTCAGGTGCATCGAGCTGGCGCCGCCGGAGTTGAGCGAAACAGAAGCCGATCGCTGGCACCGCGAGCAGGCGCTGACCTACCTGCGCGAGAACCCTGGCGAGTGGCCACGACTGTTCTGGACGAAGTTCTGGGTGCTGTGGAGTCCGGTGATCATGCCCTACGACCTGCCGCCCGATCCCTACCTGGTGGACGACGCAGTCTTGCAGTTCCACACGCCCGCTTTCGAAGCGGCGCGCGTCATTCACGCCCTCTACTTCACCCCGCTGCTGATCCTGGGCCTCGCCGGGCTGTTCCTGGGCTGGCGCGACCGGCGCGAGATCGCTCCGCTGGTCGCTGTGTTCGCCGCGATCACTGTCGCCTATCTCATCTTTCACCCGTCCACGCGCTACCGCTCGCCCGCCGACCCCTTCCTGTTCATCCTGGCCGCCTACAGCGTGACGCGGCTGTGGACGCGGATCATGGCGGGCCGGGCGCGGCGTTGGATGCTGCTGCGGGAGACCTGGCATGGATGACGCGAACTACCAGGAGAAACTGGCCGGCGAGGCCGCCCTGTGGGGTCGCGTGGCCGAGGAACAGGCAGAGCGCCTGCCCCCCGACTGGCGTTATCACCGCAATCTGCGCCATAACGCCGTCGTTCACGCGCGCGACATTGACGCGCTGCTGGCCCGCATCACCCCCGGCATGAAGGCGTTGGAGCTTGGCTGCGCGTCCGGCTGGCTGACCCTGGCGATGGCGCAGCGCGGGGCTGTCGCGCACGGAATAGACATCAGCGACGGGGCGATTGCCGTCGCCCGCGCTTATTACGAGTCGATCAAGGATACGGTGCCCGGCGCAGTGACCTACGCGGTAGCTGACCTCAACGCGCTCGATCTGCCCCCCGCCACCTACGACGTGATCGCCGCCAAAGGCGTGCTCCATCACCTGGTGCGCCTGGAACACGTCATTGACCAGGTCTACGTGGCGCTCAAACCGGGCGGGCTGTTCTGGGTCTCGGATACGCACGGCGATGAATCTCTGCCAGCGACGCTGCTGGCCGGCGCACTGACGCTGGTGCTGCCCACGCAGGTCTCGTATCGCGAGAAGGTGCGCGGCCTGCTGCGCTTCGGCCTGCGCGCGCCGGAGAGGGTCAAGGCCAGCATCCAGGCGGATGGTCTCTCACCGTTCGAGGGCGCGGGGCGCGACCAGGACTGGGTCGCACTGATCCGGCAACGCTTCGCCATCGAGCGGACGGCGCGCAAGCCCGCCGTGACCGGCTACGTCACCGCGCAGCTTGCGCTGCCCGACCGCGTCGCTGTCCCACTACTGCGCGCGCTGGCCATCCCAGACCGCTGGCTGGTGCGGCTGGGTCTGCTGCGCAGCACCGGCGTCGTGCTTTTCGCGCGCAAGGACGAAGGGACACAGTGAATCTGCTGCACGTCATCCCCTACTACGCCCCCGCCTGGGGCTATGGTGGCTCGGTGCGCGCGGCGACCGAGCTAACCCATGCGCTCGTGCAGGCCGGGCACCGCGTCACCGTATTGACCACCGATACGCTCAGTCCCAGCGAGCGAGCGCCCGTCCTGCGCGAGACACTGGACGGCGTGGACGTGGTGCGCGTCCGCAACCTGAGCAACGCGCTGCGCGGGCGGCTCAACCTCTCTACGCCGCGTGGCATGGCCGCTGCCGCCCGCACCCTGATCGCCGAGCGCCAGATCGATCTGGTGCACTGCCACGAACTGCGCACGGTCGAGAATTTGCTCGTCGCGTCAGCGACGGGGGCGCTCGGCGTGCCGGTTGTGGTGTCGCCGCACGGCACGCTGCCCGTCACCACCGGACGCGCGGCGTTCAAGCGGGCGTGGGACTGGCTGTTGGGCGGGCGGCGGCGGCCACGCTTCGACGGCGTAATCGCGCTCACCCGCGACGAGGCGGCGGACGCGCGAGCGCTGTGGGCGAAGCGCGGCCTGGACATCCCCATCCATATCGTCCCCAACGGCGTGCACCTGGACGAGTTCGCCGCGCTGCCCCCCAAAGACACCGCCCGCGCGCGCTGGGGGCTGGGCGAAGGGCCGGTCGTCCTGTTCCTGGGGCGGCTGCACGAGCGAAAAGGCGTCCAACTGCTCCTACCCGCGTTTGCCCGGACGCTAGAGCATGTGCCAGACGCGCGCCTGCTAGTTGCCGGGCCGGACGAGGGGATGCTGGCCGCGCTGACGGCGCAGGCCCGCGCGCTCGACCTGACTGGAGGCGGTGACACGGGATCGAACCGTGCTGAGGATGCCCCTGTAGGGGCGGGTTTGGAAACCCGCCCCTACAACGCCCCCGCCAAACGTCCGCCTGTCCCCAAGACAGCACACGGCGGAGCGCGCGTCCTCTTCACCGGCCTGCTGACCGGTCTCGACCGGCTGGCGGCGCTGGCGGCAGCCGACCTCTTCGCCCTGCCCGCCGAAGGCGAGGGCTTCTCGATGGCCGCCCTCGAAGCGCTGGCCTGCGGGTTGCCCGTCCTGCTGACCCCCGGCTGCCACTTCCCCGAAGCGGCGGAGGCCGGGGCGGGCGTCATCGTCCCGCGCAAAGTCGAACCGCTGCGCGAGGCGCTGGTCGCCCTGCTGAGCGACGCCGACCGTCGCGCGGCGATGGGACAGCGGGCGCGCGCCCTGGTCGAGGCGCGCTACACCTGGCCGCAGATCGTCGCGCAGATGGAAACGGCCTACGCCGCCGTGATCGCCAGGAAGCGCCGCTGATGGCCGCCGAGACGCCCCTCGTCGCGCCGGACGCGGCAACCGGCGGCTTCACCTCGGCAGTGGCGCAGCGCGCGGCGCGCAACGCCACCGCCCTGGCCCTGTCCAACATCGCCTCGAAGGGCGTGCTCTTCGCCTGGCAGTTGCTCCTGGCGCGCTGGCTGGGCGCGGAAGGCTACGGCGTCTACGGCACAATCGGCGCGCTGCTGGCTGTCGGCGCGGCCATCCCCGACTTCGGCATGGGCCTGATCGTCATCCGCGACGTGGCCAACCGCCCACAGGACGCCAACCGCTACCTGACCGCCACGCTGACGCTGCAACCCATCCTGGCCGCCCTTGGCTACGCCGTGCTGACGGTCGCCGCTTTCCTCTTCGGCTACGAAGCAGAACTGCGCGCGCTGCTGGCCTTCGCCGCGCTCAGCCTGCTGGTGGATGCGCTGGGCAACATGTGCCACAACCAACTGCTGGCGGTCGAGCGCATGGTCATCCCTGCCGCCATCGCCACCGGGCACGTGATTGTCCTGGTCATCTTGGCCGGGATCGCGCTGGCGGCGGGCGCGGGGCTGTGGGGGCTATACGCGGCCACGCTGATCGCCGGGCTGCTGCGCGCGGCGGTCTATTGGGCGGCGCTGCTGCGCGCCGGGGCGCGCCCGCAGTTCCCCGTTGACCGAGCGGTGGCGTGCGGGCTGCTGATTGCCGGGTGGCCGATTGCCGTGACCTCGTTCCTGGCCCTGGCCTACCAGCACGCCGACAAGCTGATCACCACCGCGCTGATCGGGACGGAGGGCACGGGGCAGCTCACGGCGGGCTTCGTCATCGTCTTCGGCGTGATCGAGCTGCTGAGCACGACGGTGCTGGTCGCCGTCTTCCCGCTGATGTCGCGCACCTACGCGGGCGGGCAGCGCCGCCTGTTCGAGGTCATGCTGGAAAAGCTGGCCTTCTTCAACCTGACGCTCAGCCTGCCCATCGCCATCTTCACCTCGCTGCTGGCCGTGCCGCTGGCGACCTGGGTCTTTGGCGCGGAGTTCACGCGCACTGCCGACGTGCTGCAAATCCTGATCTGGTACACAGTCGCGACGATGATCGTCAACGTCTTCGCCAAGGCGCTGCTGGTGCAGAACCGCCAGCGGCGGCTGATGGTCATCCGCACGAGCGGGCTGGCGCTCAACGTGGCGCTGCTGCTGATCTTGCTGCCCGCGCTGGACGTGCCCGGAGCGGCGGTCGCCACGCTGATCGCCGAGTCCGCGATCCTGGTGGCCGTGGTGCGCTCGTTCACCTTCCCGGCGGACTGGTGGGGGCGGGTGATCAATCACCTGTGGCGGATGGCGCTGGTGGGGGTGCTGCTGGCGGGAATCGTGCTGGCCCTGCGGACGGTGCACCCGTTGGTGGCGGCGCTGGTCGGCGCGCCGGCCTATGTGATGCTGCTGCTGCTCAGCGGGGCTATCGCCCGCGACGACTGGGATTTGATCTACCGCCTGGCGACGGCCATGCCCGGCGGGGCGATCATCGGGCGCTGGTGGCGGCGGGAGTTGCCGGCGCCCTGAGTTCCGGCGCAGAGCGTGTATAATAAGCGCGGAGGGTTGGAACTTGTGGAGGTCAGGAGATGACCATCACCATCAAACGTGATGATCTCAAGCAGTTGGTGCGCGACTTGATGCAGGAAGTGCTCTGGGAGATGGAACAGCAGTTGCCCGATCCGGATCGTGGCCTTGCTGCGCGCCCGGAGATCGCCGAGTATCTGCGCCAGTCTGCCGGGGAAAAAGGCCCACTCAAATCCCTCGACGAGATCAAGCGCGAGTTGGGGCTGGATGAGTGAGCCGTATTGTGCTGTTTATCCCTCCGCGCTGCTGTGAGACCGCATGAGACTCCTCTTCGTCGCCGCGCTGCACCACCCCGCCGAGCTTGAGAAGGCCCGGCGCGACGCCCCGCCCGGCGAAGACCCGCTCTTCCCGCCGTCGCAGGCGCAGCACTTCTGGGTGCGCGCCCTGCGCAAGCTCGGCCACGAGTGCGCCGTCTTCTGGCGGTCGGAGAGCGCGTGGCCCTGGGCGCGAAGTGGCCAACTGCGCATGACGCAGCGTCTGACGGCGGGCCGGGCGTTCGGCGCGCTGGCGGCGCGCTTCCCCTACGCCAACCCC
>DYGW01000023.1:9198-28707 GCA_020724485.1 Thermoflexus sp.
CGACTTCCGCCTGCGCAACCGCCATTTGATCCGCTTTGCCGCCCGCTTCCAGCCGGATGTGATCATCCTGCCCGGCGACAACGGCGTGATCCTGCCGGAGACGCTGGCCCGCCTCAAACGCGAGCATGGCGCGACGCTGGTTTATGGCTGCGGCACGTCGCCGGTGGTCTTTTCGCGGCCCATCGAGCGCGCCGCCGCGCCGCTCTACGATCTGGTGGTCGCCAACGACTTCTATCACGCCGTGCAGTGGCGCGAGCTGGGCGCGCCGCGCGCCGAAGTGCTGCCGATGGCGGCCATTGACCCGGCCTTCCATCGCCCGTATGATCTCAGCGACGACGAGCGCGCGCGCTATGCCTGCGAGGTAGCCGTCGTCGGGACGCTTGTCCCGCAGCGGCTGTACAGCGAGCGCGTGGCCGCGCTGGAAGCGTTGCGTGGCTTCGATCTGGGCCTCTGGAGCGTGCACGAGGTGCCGCCGTCGCTGCGCCCCTTCTACCGGGGGGCGGCACTCGGCGAGCAGATGCTGCGCATCACCCGCGCGGCGACGATCACGGTCAACCCGCACGGCGATTTCATGCGCTGGGGCGGCAACATGCGCCTGTTCGAGGCGTGCGGCGTGGGCGCTTTTCAGATCGCCGACGACCGGCCCGGCATCGCCGGGTGGTTCACGGTGGGCGAGCACCTGGTCACCTACCGCGATCCCGCTCACCTGCGCGAGCTAGTCGCCTACTACTTGGCCCACGACGACGAGCGGGCGCGCATCGCCGAGGCGGGCCGGGCGCACGTTCACGCCCACCACACCTACGACCAGCGCATGGCCCGCCTGCTGGCATTGGTGGGCGAGATTCGATCCGTAGCGAAATGAGCCGTCATGAGCGACGATCTGTACGACCGCACCCGCCAATCGTGGGAAGACATCTGGGCCGAGGCCAGCGTCGAGGTCGAGTTGGAAGTGATGAACCAGCGCCGCACCGAGGAGACGCTCGGCGTGTACCCGCGCTATCTTTCCAGAGAAGGGATCATCCTGGAGGCGGGCTGCGGGCTGGGCACGGTGATCATGAAGCTGCGCGAGATGGGCTTCCGCACCATCGGGCTGGACTACGCCGAGCGCGCCCTGCGCACCGCCCGCGCCTATGACCCGGCGCTCAGCCTGCAAGCGGGCGACGTGCACGCCCTGCCCTACCGCGCCAACTCCCTGGGCGGCTACCTGTCGTTCGGCGTGCTGGAGCACTTCGCGCACGGCGTCGGTCCGGCCCTGCGCGAGGCGAACCGCGTGCTCGTCCCCGGCGGGACGCTCGTGCTGACCATCCCCTACCCGAACGTGGTGCACCGCCTGGTGCATTGGAAGCGCCGCCTGCGCGGCCAGTCCGCCCTGACCGACGCCGACTTCTACGAGAGCACGTACACCCAGCACCAGTTGATCGCGGCGCTGCAAGAAGCCGGTTTTGAGATCGCCCTGGTGCGGCCCACCAGCCACAGCTTCACCCTGTGGGGACTGGGCTGGCCGTTCCGAGGGAAGGGCTATTACCGCACCACTCGCCTGGCCGACGCCCTCGGCGCGCTGCTGCGCCGCGTCGCCCCCTGGCCGTTCAACTTCACCACGCTGCTGATCGCCCGCAAGGCGCGTGACCTGGGCGGCGATGCGCCTCACGGCGCGGCGGCGAACTCCCCCACCGGGCAATCCGCCGGACGGCAGTAGATCGTGATCCCTATCTGCGACCAGTAACTCACATCGTCGGGCGACAGGCGCTCGCCGGGCCAGGGCATGCGCGCGAAGTGGCGCAGTGTGTGCCATTCTGTCATTAGCAGGTCGCGGATCGCCGTTTCTCTGGCGATGGCGCGCTCGCTGGATGCGCGCCAGTCGCGCAGCACGGCGAACGGGTACGCATCCGAGTAGACAATGAGCGGGGCGGCAGTGGCGCGCACGTCGTCCGGCTCGGCTTCCGTCGCGTAGGTCTGGATGAAGGGATAGTCGAGCGGGTCGAGCGGGACGTTGTAGGGGCCGAGCAGGTAGACGGGCGTCCCGCGCGGGACGTGGGCGTAGATCCATTCCTGGGCGCGCAGCCGCGTATCGTGCGTGGCGATGCGATAGATCAGCAGGGCCGTCAGCACGGCGGGCCAGACCAGCAGCGCGGTCGCCAGCAGGGCACCGGCGCGGCGTCCCCAGCGCCACCGGATGGTGGCCGTCGCGTGGCCGGCCAGCAGCGCCAGCGGCCCCAGCAGCGGGAAGAGCAGGTTGGCCTGCAGCCGCCGCCCCAGCAGGGCCAGCGCCGAATAGACGATCAGGTAGGCGAGCAGGGCCAGCGCGAACTGTCTGTGGTGAGCACGCTCGCCGCGCAATGCCGCGCCCAGGCCGACGAGGGCGACGGCTACTGCCAGCGGCCCGCTGACGATCAGCGCGGCGTAGCGCCAGTGATAGGCCAGCGCAAGCAGCCCGTGATCGGCGGTGAAGCCCGCGCCGCCGCCGCGCACGCGGTACCAGTCGAGGATGTCGCGCACCTGCTCGATCACCTCGCCGGGGACCAGAACGATGGGCGGCATACCGGCAACGAAGCCGAGCGGCATCGCCGCCAGACCGAGCAGGACCAGACTCCAGCGCCGGTCGCGCCGCCAGGCGGCCAGCAGGGCCAGCCCGGTCACCAGGCCGACCGCCCCGGCGTTGTAGCGCCCCGCCGCCGTCAGCCCGACCAGCAGCCCGGCCAGCCCGTAGACGGCCCACAGCGGCAGGCGGAACGGTCGCCGCCCGGTGAAAAGGGTCACCGCCAGCAGCAGCGCCGCCGTGCCCAGCATGGTCGTCTGGGCGTTGGGCGTGGCGAAATGGGCGTGCTCCACCGTCAGCGGCGAGAGCGCCACCAGCCCCGCCGCCAGCAGCCCCGCCCGGCACCCGAAGGCCAGCCGCCCGGCAGCGTAGGTCAGCGCGACGGCCAGCAGCGTCCACAGGGCGGAGAGCGCCCGCGCCATCACGTACAACTGGAAGGGCGCGAACTCGCGGTCGCCATAATCCCGGTTGTGGGGCAGGCTCTCCGCCCCAGACAGCCAGAAGACGGCCATATTCGTGTACAGGTTGAGCGTCGGGTTATGGTAGTAGTGCGGGTTCCACTGGCGCTCCACCAGCATCCGGTAGGGGAGGCCGACGTAGGCGAATTCGTCCGGGTGAAAGATGACGGAGGGGTTCAGCCAGGCGTGCTGGACGGTAGAGGGGCTGAATTCCGGGCGGGGCCTGCCGGCGCTCAGTCCCGCCGTGTACAGCGCCATGCAGCCCAGCAGGGCCAGCGCCCACAGGTTCAATCGTCTCATTGGCAAGCCATCAGCTTTCAGCCTTCAGCCATCAGCCAGAACAGCGGCGCACAGCCGCGCTTGCCCACCGGGCGCGTTCTCCATCCCGCCATTATACGCGCTCCGGCGGCGAGGTGTGAATCGCCGCTGCGCCGGGGACGCGATCTGCGCTATACTCCCGCCACGCTGACCCGACCCCAACTCGCGGCGGGAATGATGAAGCTCACGACGGTTCTGTGCAATTACAACACGCGCGACGTGCTGGCTCGCGCCCTGGAGTCGCTGCTGGCGACGCAGGGCGATCTCGCAGACGAGGTCATCGTCGTGGACAACGCTTCGCGCGATGGCAGCGCGGACATGGTGCGCCAGCGGTTCCCCGCGGTGCGGGTGATCGAATCTGGGGCCAACCGCTGGTTCAGCGGCGGGAACAACCTGGGGTTGCGCGCCGCGGGGGGCGAATACGCGCTGATCCTCAATCCGGATACGATCATCCCGCCGGGCGCGCTGGCGACGCTGGTTGCTCACCTGGACGCACACCCGGCGGTCGGCGCGGTGACGCCGCGCATGACCTTCGCCGATGGGACGCTCCAGCGCACTTGCTCGCGCTTCCCCGGCTACGGCGACGCTCTGCTCAGTTATACCTTGCTGGGCGTGCTGTTCCCGCGCTGGCGTGAGCGTCGCCGCCGCGCCATGTGGTATGAGGGGTGGGAGCGCGATTCTACGCGAGCGGTGGAGGTTGCGCCGGGGTCGTGCCTGATGGCCCGGCGGGCCATCCTGGCGCAGATCGGCTATTTCGACGAGCGGCTCAGGCTGTTCTTCACCGACGACGACCTGTGCCGCCAGATCGTCGGGACGGGCGCGGCGATCCACTTTGTGGCGGCGGCGACGATCATTCACGACGAGCACGCCAGCCTGAGCCAGGTGCCGCGCCTGACGCAGCGCGTCTATTGGGCCGATCTGCTCACCTACACGCGCAAGTATCACGGGCGGGCGGCGGCGTGGCTGCTGGCGGCGCTGCTGATCCCGACGCGCGCGGCGATGGCCGTCAAGCGCGGCTTGTATGCCCGAAGAGGCCATCTCGATCACACACAGCTACCGACCACCGGCAACTGAAAACCAATAACCAACACCAACAACCGTCTCATCCCACAGGAACACTCGCCCATGACCACTCATGCCCTCGTCACCGGCGCCGCCGGATTCATCGCCAGCCACCTGGTGGAGGCGCTCGTCCGCCAGGGGACGCGCGTCCGTGCTTTCGTGCGCTACAATTCCGCTCACCGCGCCGGCAACCTGGAGCTACTGCCGCCGGACATCCGCGCCGAGGTCGAGTTGGTCTTCGGCGACCTGCGCGATCCCGACGCCGTAACCGGGGCGATGCGCGGCGTGGGCCGCGTCTACCACCTGGGCGCGGTGATCACCATCCCCTACTCGTACCAGCACCCGCGCGAAGTGGTGGCGGTCAACGTGGGCGGCACGCTCAACGTGCTCAGCGCCGCCCGCGACCAGGACGTGGCCGGGGTGGCCATCGCCTCGACCAGCGAGGTCTATGGCACGGCGCAGGTCGAGCCGATCAGCGAGCGGCACCCGCTGCACCCGCAGTCGCCCTACGCCGCGTCGAAAGTCGCCGCCGACGCGCTGGCGATCAGCTTCCACGCCGCCTACGGCCTACCGGTGCGCATCGTGCGCCCGTTCAACACGTTCGGCCCACGCCAGAGCGCGCGCGCCGTCATCCCGGCGATCATCAGCCAGGCGCTGACCCGCGACGAAGTGCGGCTTGGCGCGCTGCACCCCACGCGCGACCTGACCTACGTCAGCGACACGGTGCGCGGCTTCCTGCTGGCGATGGAGGCGGAAGCGGCCATTGGTCGCCCAGTCAACCTGGGGACGGGCCGCTCGATCACCATCGGCGACCTGGCCCGGCTGGCGATCACGCTGGCGGGGCGTGACGTGCCGCTGGTCACCGACGCGGCGCGCGTCCGCCCGGAGACGAGCGAGGTGCTGCGGCTGCGCGCTGACAACAGCCTGGCCCGCGACCTGATCGGTTGGGAGCCGCAGGTGACGCTCGAAGAGGGACTGGAGCAGACCATCGCCTGGGTGAGGGAGCACCTGCATCTATTCGACCCAGAACGCTATGCGTATTGAGCGGCGAGGTTGTGCCGCAGAGCGCAGCAGAGCGATATTCCCCACGCTGACAGCTTTCGCACGCCTCCCTCTTTTACGTCCGCCGTGCATATCTGGTATAACTAGTATATTGGCCGGGCACACAACTCGTGCGTGGCACGCCGCGACGCCAACGGCGGGGTATGGGTGGCTAGAGGACGAGTCTAAGGAGGCACGTCATGAGACTGAGCGCGCGCAACGTCCTGAAAGGCACCGTCAAGCAGATCACGCCCGGCGCAGTCAACTGCGAAGTGATCATCGCGCTGCCCGGCGGTACCGAGATCACCGCGATCATCACCCAGGCTTCGGTCGAGAGTCTGGGGCTGGCCGTCGGCAAAGAAGCGTATGCCGTGATCAAGGCGTCGAACGTGATGGTCGGCGTGGATCACTAGGCCCGCCCGACGCCCCATGAGCACACCGCGTCGCCTGATCGTAGGCATTTCCGGGGCTAGCGGCGTCATCCTGGGCATCCGCCTGCTAGAAGTGCTGCGCCAGGACGACGCCATTGAGACGCATCTGGTGCTGACCGAGGCGGGGCGCATCACCATCGCCCAGGAGACCGATTGGCCGATCAGCGAGGTCGAGGCGCTGGCCGATGTGGTGCACAAGCCGCACAACATCGGGGCCAGCATCGCCAGCGGCTCGTTCCTGACGATGGGCATGGTCGTCGTGCCGTGCAGCATCAAGAGCCTGTCCAACATTGCCCTGAGCAACGCAGGCGATCTGCTGGCGCGCGCCGCCGACGTGCAGCTTAAGGAGGGGCATCCCCTGGTGCTGGTCGTGCGCGAGACGCCGCTGCACTTGGGCCATCTGCGCCTGATGGTGCAAGCCGCCGAGATCGGCGCGACGATCTTGCCCCCAATGCCCGCCTTCTACAGCCGGCCCCAGACGGTGGACGACATCATCAACGGCACAGTGGGCCGGATTCTGCTCAGGCTGGGCATTGACAACGATCTGTACTTCGCCTGGCTGGGCCTGAAAGGCAGGCCGTGATGGGCGAGCTGCCTCTGCTGCCCGATGACATGCGCCTCATCCTGCGCGCCTTCCTGGACGGGCAGTCCACGCTGGCGCTCGGCACCGCCGGGCTGCGCGACGGGCGCCCGCAGGTCGCCCCGCTCTTCTTCGCCAGCGACGACGCGCTCAACCTGTACTGGGTCTCCGACCCGGACAGCCGGCACAGCCGCAATATCGCTGACTGGGACGACGTCGCGGCGGCCATCTACGTCCACACCTGGGACTGGATGGGCATCAAGGGCGTGCAGATCGAGGGTACCGCCATGCCCGTCACCGACGACGAGGAGCGCCAGCGCGTGCTGGCCCTGTACAGGGCCAAGTTCCCCTTCGTGGACGACCGGTTTGGCGACCTGATCGCCAACAGCGTATTCTACGTCCTGCGCCCGCGCTGGCTGCGCTGGATTGACAACGAGCGGCGCTTCGGCTACCAGCAGGAATTCGTGCTGTCCGGCGAGGGCGGGCCGGACAGCGACGAAAGCCAGCCCC
This sequence comes from Thermoflexus sp., assembly GCA_020724485.1. Lineage (GTDB taxonomy): Bacteria > Chloroflexota > Anaerolineae > Aggregatilineales > Aggregatilineaceae > UBA2029. The sequence goes on from DYGW01000023.1 coordinate 16,135, forward strand.
TCTCGCGCTGAAGATTGCGCAGCACTTCTTCTGGCTTGCGCGTCCGGCGTGGGCGGTCACCACCGCCATCCGGCCGATTGCCCGATCGGCCCCGCGCTGGCACGCGAAAGAAAGGACCGCCGATGGATAGTTCTCATATTCCGCAATTGTTTCTCGTGATCGGGCTGATCATCGCCGGCGCGCAGCTCGCCGGCGCCGCCGCGCGAGCATTGGGCCAGCCGCGCGTCTTCGGCGAGTTGCTGGTGGGCATCGCCCTGGGCCCCACCCTGCTCGACATATTGCACTGGCGCGTGTTCGCCGACCCGGAACTGCTCGCCGTGACCATCGAGGAGCTGGCCGAGCTGGGCGTGCTCTTCCTGATGTTCACCGTGGGCCTGGAAGTGCACCTGCGCGAATTGCTGGGGGTGGGCCGCGTCGCGTTGTGGGGCGGGATGCTGGGAGCGCTGCTGCCGGTGTTGATGAGCGCCCCGGCGGTGCTGGCCTTCGGCTTTTCCAGCAAGGCGGCCATCTTCACCGGGGTGGTGCTGGCCGCTACCTCGGTGAGCATTTCCGCCCAGACGCTGCTGGAGCTGGGCCTGCTGCGCACCAAAGAGGGCATCGGCCTGCTGGCTACCGCCGTCGTGGACGACATCCTGGCCATCCTGCTGCTCTCGGTCGTCATCGCCACGATGACCCCTGAGACGGACGCCTCGGCGGGCGCCCTGGTCTGGATCTTCGCGCGCATGATGCTCTACCTGGTGGGCGCCCTGGCCATCGCCTGGTACGTGCTGCCTCCACTGTTCAACCACATTTTCCGCTCGCGCCGTCTGACGAGCAGCACGGCCTCGTTCGCCCTGATCGCCGCGCTGGTCTTCGGCTGGTCGGCGGATGTCCTGGGCGGCATGGCGGCCATCACTGGCGCGTTCATCGCCGGCGTCGGGTTGAGCCAGACCAGCGAGCGCCCGCGCGCCCAGATCGTCGAGACGGTGCATCACGTCGCGTATGCCTTCCTGGTGCCCATCTTCTTCGTCAACGTCGGCCTGCACGCCGACCTGACCGAGATCGGCAGGGACCTGCTGCCGCTGGCGATCCTGCTGCTGGTCATCGCCGTCGGCTCCAAGATGCTGGGCAGCGGCGTTGGCGCGCGGCTGGGCGGTTTTGGACGCGGCGAGTCGTTCCGGCTGGGCGTGTGCATGATCTCGCGCGGCGAAGTGGGGCTGATCATCGCCGCGCTGGGCCTGACCGAAGGCCTGCTGTCAGAAGATCTGTTCGAGACGACTTTTCTGGTCATTCTGCTGACCACCGTCATGACGCCGCCACTGGTGCGCTGGGTCTTCAAGGGACGCCAGCCGGAAGCGCTGAGAGTCGCTGAGCGCCAGGCGGCCAGGGAAGAGGCAGGAGCGAAACATGCCTAAAATGGTGCTGGTGATCACCACCAAGATCGAACGGGGTCTGGAAGTGGCCGAAGCCTGGGAGGAACTGGGCGCGCCTGGCGTCACCCTGATCGAGAGTTACGGGCTGCACCGGCTGCGCGAGCGGACCAAGACGTTGGAGATCAACCTGATCGTGTCGCTGGCCAGCGTCATGCGCCAGATCGAAGAGACTAACCAGATCATCTTCTCGGTGGTCGAAGACGACCTGGTTGACCCATTGATTGACGCGGCAGGCGATGTGCTCGGCGCGGTGGACCCGGATTGGCAGGGCGTCGGCGTGGCCTTTGTGCTGCCCGTCGAGCGCACCGTTGGGATGCGGCCACGCTAGCTAAGCAGCCAACTATGAGCCAGGCCAGTCCTTCATCGCCGCGCATCCTGGCGCTGATCCCGGCCTATAACGAGGCCGGGCGCGTCGGGGGCGTTGTTGCTGCTGTACGGGCGCGTCTGCCCGTGCTGGTCGTGGACGACGGTTCCGCCGACGACACGGTCCCCCTGGCCGAAGAAGCGGGCGCGACCGTGCTTCGCCAGCAGCCGAACCAGGGCAAGGGCGCAGCCCTGCGCGCGGGATTCCGCTGGGCGCTGGACGCGGGATACGACGCCGTGATCACCCTCGACGCCGACGGCCAGCACGATCCCGCCGAGATTCCCGCCTTCGTGGACGCCTTCACCGTCCAGAGCGCCGACCTGGTCATCGGCGAGCGCACCTTCGCCCAGATGCCCTTCCCGCGCAACCTGTCCAACACGATCGGGCGTTGGCTGTTCTCGTGGGCGCTGGGCCAGCCGGTGCGCGACAACCAGTCTGGCTACCGGCTGCTCAGCCGGCGCATGATGGAGGCCACGCTGAGCAGCCGCGAAGGAGGTTTCGAGTTCGAAGTCGAGATGATCGTCACCTGCGTGCAGCGCGGGTACCGGCTGGCGGGCGTGCCCATCCGCACCATCTACGAGGGCGAGAAAAGCCACATCAAGCCGATCCCGCAGACGATCCACTTCATGCGTGTGGTCTGGGCGACGCGGCAGGCCATGCGCCGCGCCTGCCAGAGTGAGGGGCGGCGCTCGCGCTGGCTCCCGCTGCTGCTGCTCCCGCTGATCGGCGTGATCAGCGCGGCGCTGGTTCTGGCTCAGGGCGACGCCTCGAACAGCGGCGGCGAGGCGCTCACCGTTTATCCCAGTCCAGCGCCGGTGACGTTCATCCCACCGACGCCGCTACCTACGGCGCTGCCCCCGACCCTCCCGCCGCTGGACGAGGTGATCGGAGCGCCGCTGCCCGACATCACGCTGACCACGCTGGACGGCGAGACCATCCGGCCCCGCGACCTGGCCGGGCAGATCGTCTTGCTCAACTTCTGGGCGACGTGGTGCGTGCCGTGCCAGAGCGAGATGCCGCTGCTCCAGCGGCTTCAGGACGAGCGCGCGGCGGACGTGCGGGTGATCACCATCACTGACCCGCACCTGGGCCAGACCGAGCGCGCGATCAGCGAGTTCCTGGCGCGCCACAAGCTGTCGCTGACCATCGCCCTGGCCGAGGAGGACGGCACGCTCTTTCGCCTGTTCGAAGTCGTGCAGATTCCGACGACGGTCTTCCTCGATCGCGCAGGCGTCGTGCGCTTTCGTCACCTGGGTGAGCTGACCGAGGACGATCTCAGCGCCTATCTCGACCAATTGGCGGCGGGGTGACGGTGAGCGACGGCTAACTGATCATTCCCCCATTGCTTTCTATCTGCCTAGTTATTCTCTACGGAGCACACAGCCCAATGACTCACCCCAAGCTGCACCAGATTCACGAGATCGCCGCTGCCGCAGGACTGGACGCCATCGCTCTGGTGCCCGGCGCGAACCTGCATTACCTGACCGGCATTGACTTCCACCTGATGGAGCGCCCGCTGGTCGTCTTCTTCGTGCTGGGCAGAGACCCGGTCGCCGTCGTCCCCTCGCTCGAAGAGGCGCGCCTGGCCGCCTGCGGCATTCCCATGACGCTGTTTCCCTGGTCGGACAGCGAGGGCTTCGGCGCGGCGTTCGCGGCGGCGGCGGCGCTGAGACTGCGCGGCAAGCGTGTCGGCGTCGAGGAATTGCGGATGCGCGTGCTGGAAGCGACTCTGCTAGACGAATACCTGCTGGGCGCTGCCCTGGTGCCAGCGGGCCAGGCTCTGGCCGCGCTACGCCTGCGCAAAGACGCCGATGCCGTCCGCGCGCTGCGCGAAGCGATTGCCATCAGCGAGGCGGCGCTGGAACATCTGTTGGGGCAGGTGCGGCCCGGCATGACCGAGCGCGAAGTCGCCGGGCTGCTGACTGTCGCCCAGCTTGAGCGCGGCGGCGGCAAGCATCCCTTCGAGCCGATCGCCCTGGCCGGGCCGAACAGCGCCCTGCCGCACGGCGAGCCGGGCGAGCGTCGCCTGGCGACGGGCGAGCCGCTGCTGCTCGACTTCGGCACGACGGCGCGCGGCTACGCCTCTGACATCACGCGCACGTTCAGCGTGGGCGAGCCGTCGCCCCGGCTGGTCGAGGTCTACGAGGTGGTGCGGGCGGCCAACGAAGCCGGGCGAGCCGCAGCGGGGCCGGGTGTGCCCGCCCAGGACGTTGACCGCGCCGCCCGCCGGGTGATCGAGGACACGGGCTTTGGCCCCTATTTCACGCACCGCACCGGGCACGGCCTGGGCATGGAAGCGCACGAAGGACCAAATATCGTCGAGGGCAACGCGCAGGTGCTGGAGCCGGGCATGGTCTTCACGGTGGAGCCGGGCATCTATCTGCCGGGCGAAGTGGGCGTGCGCATCGAGGACGATCTGCTCATCACGCCGGACGGCGCGGAGAGCCTGACCACTTTCCTGCGCGACCTGCGCATCATCGGGGCGTAGCTGCTCGGCGGCCTCACTTCCCCGCTCGCCGGCGTGACTGCTCGCGGGCGTCGAGCCATTCGTGGGCCAGGTCCAGGCTGCCCGCCGCCGCGCCCAGGCGCGAATCGAGGAAGGCGACTACGTCCGAGGCGGTGAGACTCCCGGCGCAGAACTGCGCCCAACGGGCGCGGCTGTCGGCGATCAACTGGCCGGCGTAGGTGAGCTGATCCACGATCTTGCCACCGAGGTCGTCGGCGGCGCGCGCGTCGGCGTCCATCGGTGGCGGGCGGTGGCCAAAGTCGGGGACGGTGCAGCGCCCTTCGCCGGGCCGCCGCAGGGTCGCCGCGTCAATCCGGTTCTGCCACAGCCAGTCCAGCTCGGCCCGCAGCGACTGCTCGTAGGCCGACGCGCGCTCGTCCAGCGAGACGCGCGCATCCGTCTCCTGGCGGTCGCACGCGGCCAGGATCAGGGCCGCGCCGAGCGCCAGAAGCGCGGCGAGCCATCGCCGCCGGGCAGTGAAACGGGGGGCTGCTGTCACCATGCTGCGCTCCTCCTGGTTGCTGACCAGTACCATACACCGAAACGTAGCACGGGGCTACCACCCCACATAGCGCGTCCTATGGACTTGGACTACACTGAGCGTAACGTCCGGGAGACCCCAGCGCCACGTCGCCGCAAGCGCCCAGTGAACAGCATTCGCCCGTCCCCAGCCAATCACGCGCCGCCGCTCGCGCGGCGTGCAGCCCGCCGCCAGACCCGGCTCTATCGCGCGCTGTTGCTGATCGCCCTCGTCGTGGGCGGCGGCACCAGCGGTTATGCCCTGCTGGAAGACTGGGATTTGCTCGACGCGCTGTACATGACCGTCATCACCATGGCGACCGTCGGCTACGCCGAGACGCGCCCGCTCTCAGACAGTGGGCGCGTTTTCACGATGGGCCTGATCGTCGCCTCGATCAGCATCGCCGGGTATGCCATCTCGACGATCATCAGCTTCATCGTCGAGGGCGAGTTTTACCGTGCCTTACGGGAGCGTCATATGGACCAGCGCATCGCCCGACTGACCGACCACGTCATCCTGTGCGGCGGCGGACGCACCGGCAGGCCCATCGCCAGCGAGCTACACCAGACTCACACGCCGTTCGTCGTCATCGAGCAGGACCCGGCGGTGATTGACGAGATTCGCCAACACGGGGACATCCTGTACCTGCAAGGCGACGCCACTCAGGACGACACGCTGCACCTGGCTGGCATCGCGCGGGCGCGCGGCCTGATCGCCGCGCTGGGCGACGACAAGGATAACGTCTTCATCGTGCTGACGGCGCGCTCGCTCAATCCCCGGCTGCGCATTGTCGCCCGCGCCAGCGATGACGCCAACTTGAGCAAGCTGATCAAAGCGGGGGCCAACGAAGTCGTGTCGCCCAATCTGATCGGGGGCCTGCGCATGGCCTCCGTCATGCTGCGCCCCGCCATCGTCACCTTCCTCGACCAGATGCTGCGCGTCCCCGACCAGACGCTGCGCGTGGAGGAGATTCATGTTGCCCGCGTGCCTACCCTCGCCGGCAAGACGTTGGGCGAGGCGGACGTAGCCGGGCGCACTGGCATGATCGTGCTCGCCATCCAGCCCGCCCAGGGCGGCTATCGCTTCAACCCCGGCCCGGACACGCCCCTCCAGGCCGGTGACATCCTGATCGTCATCGGCACGCCGGAGCAGATCGCCCGGCTGCACGTAGTGATGAGTGATGAGTGAGCAGTGGTTGTTGGTGGGGCGCGCGTGAAACGAAACTGCCCTTACCAGGAACCAATAACTAAGAACCAACCACCAATCACCAACGACCAATCCGGCTTCTACCTCAGGGGTGCAGGAACAGCACGGCCACGCCCGCCAAAGCCAGCACTGTCCCGGCGACGGCCCGCTGCGTGATGCGCTCCTTGAAGATCAGCCAGCCTAGCGGGATGAGCAGGATCGGCGGGAAGCTCATTAGCGTCGAGGCAACGCCCACTGGGGCGTTCTGCACGGCGATCAGCGACAGCCACACGCCCAGGAACGGCCCGGCGACCGCCCCACCCACGATGTAGCGCATCGCGCCCGGTTTGGCGCGCAGGACAGTCAACGTGTTGGATGCCTGCCCGCTCAGCGTGGTGAACGCCCAGATGGCGATCGTCGCCGCGATCAGCCGGATCACATTGCCCGACAAAGCCGAGAAGTCCCCGTGCAGGCCCTCTTTGGAGAAAATCAGGCCAAGCGCCTGGCCAAGCGCCCCGCCCAGCCCAAACAGCACGCCGATCAGGTAGGCGCGCGGCGCGCGGTCAGGGATGCTGTGGCCGTTGCGCCGGTCGGTGACCACCCAGGCGACGCCGCCAATGGCCAGGGCCATGCCCAGAATCTCCCAGCCGGTGAGTGTCTCGCCGAGCAGCAGCCAGGCCAACACTGCGCCCATCACCGGGCTGAGCGCCATCAACAGCATGGACAGCCGGGGGCCGATCATCACGAACGCCTGGAACAGCGCGGCGTCGCCCAGCACAAAGCCGATCAACCCAGAGAGCGCCAGCCAGCCCCAGCGCGACAGGTCAGCGTCGAGCGGCAGGGGCTGGCCCTGGGCGATCCAATGGGCGCCGGTCACCATGACCAGGGCGAGGACCAGGCGCGTCCGGTTCACAATCGCCGAGCCGACCTGTCGCCCGGACAGCGTGAAGAAAATTGAGGTGAAGCTCCAGCACAGCGACGTGAGCAGGCCAGCGAACTGCCCGATGAAGTCTGACAAGGCGGTGTTCCTTCGTGCGGTTGCGGTGATGTACTGCGGCAGGCCGCGCGAATTGTAGCGCAGGGGCGCGCGGCGTGTCTATGGTGAGTTACGACGAAGGTGCCGGGCAGCACTGACCCCGCTCTGGGGCGGGGTCAGCGATGAGGACGGACAATAATGGATGAAGAAAACCGGGCTGATGATCGGGGTCATCTGGGCGGGTGCGGTGCCGCCCCCGATGGAAATGCCGCCCGCTGCGCTACAACTCGGCGATGATGTCGCTGTACACGTTGCTGATGCCGGGGCCGAGAATGACCAGCAGCGCGATCAAGACCACAGCAACGAAGATGAGCAGCAGGGCGTACTCGACTAGCCCCTGGCCCCGCGTCCCCCGCTGGACGGCAGGTTGGGCCACGAGCCATGACCAGAGATGCATAGGCCGCCTCCTTTCAGGCTATATCAATCATTATAGTCGAGAAATCAACCAACCGCGCGTACCCAGGGTGTATCGGGTTCGTGCAAAGGTTGTCAGTGACTCACTCGACGCCGGGCGGGGTGCGGTTATGTAGAGACGATGGTCTTGCGCCCTTGCGAAGCCATGCCACGCGCACTTGAAAGTCAGTCAGTTCAGTGAATTATTGATGGAATCGCGCGTTATCCTCAAAAAAATCGACCAATAGATTGAATATCTTGAGCGATCTTATTGACTCTCGGTGCGAATTTTGCTACCATCTAGTCACAAGGATGTCCGGCGTGTGCCGGCCAAGTGATGGTTCTGGGGATGTGACCATGTACGAGGTATACCCGGTGCCCAGTAAGTGTCCGGTCTGCGAAGAGCCAATGGTCATCACGCGGCTGCACTGCCCGCGCTGCGATGTCGCGGTGGAGGGCCGGTTCGCGTGGGGGCGATTGGCCCGCCTGACGCCGGAACAATTGAACTTTGTCGAGGTGTATTTGCGCTGCGACGGCAAGATGAAGCGCGTCGAAAGCGAGCTGGGTGTCTCCTACCCCACAGTGCGCGGCTGGCTGAACGAGATCATCATCGCGCTGGGCTACGAGGCCCCCCGTCCAGAGGCGTTCGAAGAAACGACCGCCGAGCGCCGCCGCCAGGTGCTCGACGATCTGGCGGCGGGGCGCATCACGTCCAGCGAGGCGGTCGAGTTGCTGCGCGGCGACGGCTCTTGAGGAATGCCCCAAGTTGATTTCGCGCAATGAGGGGTTGTTGGTTGTTGGTAGAACACACCTGAAACGGAGCCGCCTTCACCAATCACCAAAAACCAGTTACCAAGAACCAGAGTGCGCTCATTGGCAACGCGCGGCGGTGCCTGGCTCGTCAGGCAGAGGAGTGCTGCTCTATGACACGACACGAATATAACGGCGTCACGGTGCCTGTTATCATCCGGCAAGTGGGCGGCGACCTCCGCCTGCGCGGACAGGAGGACGACGTGCTCCTGGTCGAAGGGGAGTTAGCCACCGTCGAGCACCTGGGGGCCGGGCAGCCTTACCTGGTGCGCGCCGCCGGTGACGCGCGCGTGATCGTCCCGGACACGGTAGCGGTCAGCGTGCAGGCGGTCGGCGGCGATGCCAACATCACCGACCTCGCGGCGGACAGCGACATTCAAAGTGTGGGCGGAGACCTGTCCCTGCGCGACGCCCATACGGTTCACATCGGCACAGTGGGCGGCGATGCGCGCATCAAGCGGGCCACTGGCAGCGTGACCGTCGAGACAGTGGGCGGCGACGCGACCATCCGCGATGTGGAGGGCGCGGTTTCGGTGGCTCTGGTGGGGGCCGACCTCTACCTGCGCCGTGTAGAAGGCGATTGCGTCGTGGAGCGCGTCGGTGCAGACCTGGTGCTCAGCCTGGACTTCGCGCCGGGACGTGAGTACCGTTTCAGCGCCGGGAGTGACATCCTGTGCCGCATCTATCCCGACACCAACGTGATCTTCGACCTGCCCGCCGACACCGCGCTGCAACTTGATGTAGAAGCCGAAGTTACCGAGCGTGAGGACGCCCCCGACCGGCGCACCATCATCCTGGGCGACGGCAGCGCCCGCGTGCACATTGTCGCGGCCAACCGGCTGCGTCTGGTCGGCGAAGAAGAAGATTACATGGTCAACTTCGGCGTGCAGCTCGAGGACGAGCTTGAAGCGCGCCTGTCACACCTGGAAGCCAAGCTCAACCAGCAGCTCGAAGGGCTGGACGAGCGCATCCAGGCGACGACGATCCGTTTCGCGTCGCAGGCCGAGAGGGTGGCCGAGCGTGCCCAACGCGAGGCGCTACGCGCCGCCGAGCGCGTCCGCCGCACGATGGAGCAGTGGGACACCAAGCCCAAGCGAGCGCGCAAGGCCAAGCGCGTAGGCTTCATCCTGGAGGGACTGGGGACGCGGGCCGCGCCGCCGCCCCGCCACGACCCGGTCACTGAGCAGGAGCGGCTGATGATCTTGAAGATGGTTCAGGAAGGGAAGATCACCATCGAAGAGGCCGAGCGCCTGCTGGCGGCATTGGAGGGATGAGCGCCCACATTGAGTCGCGGCGCGGCGGTGAGCGAATCGCCGGGTGCCGCTGAGGAGAGTCATGGCTGCAACGGGAATATTGGCTCAGCCGGAGGCGTTCACTGGCCTGCGCGCGGTGCATCTGCGTCACGACCTGGCCGCCATCGCCGACCTGATCGAGATCTGCTTCACCGCCTCCCTGGACGCCGTCGGGCGCTCGGCCATTCACGAGATGCGCGCCCTCAGCCGGACGGGGCCGTTGCTCTGGGTGCTGGCCCGGCTGGGACAGGGCATCCCCGGCATGTACGGCTACGTGTGGGTCGAGCGCGGGCGGCTGGTGGGCAACGTCACCGTGACGCCCACCGGTTACGGGGGCGGCTGGATAATCGCCAACGTCGCCGTGCTGCCCGAATACCGGCGGCGAGGCATCGCCCGCCGCCTGATGCAGGCGGCTCTGGCCTTCGTCGAGGAGCGCGGCGCATTCGCCGTCTTGCAGGTGGATGCCGACAACGAGGCCGCGCTCGATCTATACGCCGGGCTGGGCTTTCGCGTCCAGCGCACGTTCACGCGCTGGCGCCGTCCGGCCTACCTGCGGCCCCCGTTGCTGCCGCAGACGATGCCCAACGTGCGTCCGCTGGCGCGCACCGAAGCAGACCAACTCTACGCTTTGGCCACGTCGGTGCGGCCCGACTCGCGCGGCGGGCTGGGCTGGCTGCGCCCCGTGACCCCGGCGGCACTGCGCCCGGCTCGTTGGGCGGCGCTGCGCTATGCGCTGAGCGGGCAGCGCGTGGAGACGTGGGTCGTGCCCGGCGAGGACGGCCAGCTTGACGCGGCGCTGCGCGTGGAGCAGCGCATCGGCGGGCTGACGCGCCTCTTCGATTTGCTGGTCGCGCCACACCGGGCAAGCGAGTTAGAGTCGCCCCTGCTCAACTTCGCCCTGCGCCGGCTGATCGCCCGCGAGCACAGCGCCCTGACCGATCACCCCGCCGATGATCTGGCCGCCGGCGCTGCGCTGCGCGAGAATTTATTCCGTCCGGAGCGCGTGCTGGCGCATATGTTCCGGCCTGCACCGGCAGGCGATGGGCAGCGTCCCGTATCGCCAGGAGGAGGTAGCGTTCGATGACCACAGCCGAAGAGCGGATGCGCATTTTGCAGATGATCCAGGAGGGTAAGGTGACGGCGGAAGAAGGCGCCCGGCTGCTCCAGGCGCTCGGCAGCAGCAGCCGTCCGGCGTCGCCGGCGCCCGCCCGCGATCCGCGCCTGCTGCGCGTGCGCATCACCGACCTGGCGAGCGGGAAGACGAAAGTCAACGTTAATATCCCGATGAGCCTGGTCACTGTGGGCATCAAGCTAGGGGCGCGCTTCACGCCGCATTCTGCCAACGTGGATTACGACGAGATTCTGGAGGCGATCAAGGGCGGCACCAGCGGCAAGCTCGTTGACATGGAAGACATCACCAGCGGCGAGCACGTGGAGGTCTGGGTCGAGTAGCGCCCGCTTCCGCCGTGCTCTGAGAATGCGCGGGCCGGTCAGTCGCGGGGGACACGCAGATCGATCAGCAGATGGCGCGCCTGCTCGATCAGCGTGTTGAGTAACTCGAATACTTCGGCGAACTCCGCCCCCGCCAGCTTGATGCGCCCATCGCGCGCCTGCTGCACCTGGGCCAGGCTGTGCCAGAGCTTCTCGCCCGGCAGCGTCATGCGCCCGTGCAGCGCCACTCCCGCCAATACCAATGGCACATACACATGCTCCAGCCGGAGCGTCGCGCGGCCTTCGAGCGCAGCGACCAGCCGCGCCGTGTAGCCACACTGCTCGGTCTTGTCGCCGAAATCGGCGTTGGTCTGCCCGGCGACCACGTAGAAGCCGAGCAGGACGGCGTCATAGATGACGGCGGTGTAGAGCAGGCTGATGAGCTGGTCAATGGCATGGACGGCCTCCGGGTCGGCGACCAGCAGCCGGCACAGCCGCCTGAACCACGCGCTTTGCTCGCGCGAAAAGCCCTGCTCCAGGTCAAGCCCATCTTGCAGCACATACATCAGCGCGCGGGTGATGAACATTGCCTCGCCGGGGTGCAGCGGCATCCACGCCTCGCCAAAGACGGCGTTAGTATGCTCCAGCAGGGGGACGTAGAGCAGCGCCGGAGACAGCGCCCGCGCCACCTTGCGCGCCTCCGCAGCCGTCGCCTCGACCTGTTGCGCTTCCTGGCGCAGGTCGTGCAGCGTCCACAGCGCCTCGTAGCGCGGCTGTGGGGTCTCGCTGCGCAGAGGGAAACGGCCCGGCAGCACGTCAAGCGCGACGGCGAGTTGGTTGGGCGCCGTCGCGCGCGCCGTGAAGCGGATGTCGCGCAGCACAGCCACGCGAAACGGCGAGAGCGCCAGCAGGCTGGGCGGCGCGCCACCCACCGCCGGGCGCACAGTCCGGTAGCGATCGGGCGGGGTGGCTTCAACCGTCACCTGGATCATGTACCCTTCGCCAGGCCGGGTGGGAAGCTGGGGCGCGACGGGAATGTGCACCAGGCCGCATTCAGCAGGGGGGAGCGTCAGCGCCAGGCGCGGGCGGGGCGTGAAGAAGTTGGCCAGGCTGCCGGCGGAATCGCGCGCCGGCGTTCGGACGACCAAGCGCAGCGACAGAGGCCGGTTGGTCATGTTTTGCAGCAGGAGCAGCACCTCAACCGTCTGATCCAGGGCGGTTGTGGGCGGAAAGACTCCCAGCGCGCCCTGCAGCAGATCGCCAACCGTCAGACGCTCGTCGCTCAACTGGCCCAGGATGTCCGGATAGTTGCCCGTCTCGTCCATCGCGTCCCCCTCCGCCCGCCTGTGGGACCCTACAACCCCTGCCCTAATTCTACGCAATCCGGCAAATCGCGCACACGCTGGCAGGTGCGTTTCACTTTTCAGGCGAATTTGGGGTCTGTAGAGGCAGGTTCGCAGACCAATTTCTCGCAACTTTCGCGGATTCACCTCTGCGGTGGGGATTCTGTTGCCATTCGCGGCGATTCCGCTCTTGACAGACCGCCGTTCCAGGCTAAAATGAGACTTGCCACGCCGAAGTGGCGGAATTGGCAGACGCGCTGCGTTCAGGGCGCAGTCCTCAT
>DYGW01000024.1 GCA_020724485.1 Thermoflexus sp.
GTCGCGCTTGAACTCGGTGATGCCCGGCGCGCCCATCCGCAGCGCCGCCGCCAGCAGCAGAATCAGCGCCAGCGCCAGCCATTCGCCGCGCCGGATTGGAGAGCCAGCCCTCGCCATACATGACTCGCTTGGTGCAACAAGAAGCCGGGAGCCAGGCTAACCAGGACGGCAGAAGAGACTTCCGAAGTCTGCGCAGACTTCGGAAGTCTTGTTCCCTCCACTCTACTCGTCCTCGCCGGCGAACGCCTGCCAGGGGCCGTGCATGCCGTCGTAGGTCACGCCGTAGTACACGCGCAGCTCACCATTGACGCGCTGCACCAGGTCGTAGCGCACCGTCCCGCCGCGCTTGTAGCGCTTCCACAGGCCGATGTCGCCGTGCCACTGCACCTGCTCCGGCTGCACGGGGCTGGATTCGTGCTCGGTGATGGCGTAGTGCCACAGCCGCCGCGCCGACGAGCGCGTGACGTTCTTGACCACGTTGCCGTTGCGCAGGTCGCGCATCATGTGATACATCACGCCCTTGCGCTGCTCGGAGCCGATGATCTCCACGCCGGTGCGCGGCGCTTCAACGGCGGCCTCCGGCCTGGCCGGTTCCTCAGGGGTGGGAGCCGGTTCCTCCACGACGGGGGGAACAGCGACACTCTCCACCGCAGGGGGGTGGCTGCCCTTGGCCCGGTCTTTCTGGGCGACTAATCGCACGATCTCGTCGCGCACGGCCAGGTTCGTCTCCGCCTCGTCGCGCACGTAAATCTTGTTGTCGTCAATGGCGTAGGGCGGGTCGTCGCCACGCGGGACGCGGATGCGCACAACCGGCTTGCCATGCGTCTCCAGTACGTCAATGTCCACTTCGAGCGGCGGCGTGATCTTGTGCTCGATCTCGTCGCGCAGCATCTCAATCGCTTCGCTGACGTTCGGGATGCCGATCGGCGTGTCCTTCGGCTTGGCACTGACGCCGACGAAGATCGTGCCGCCGTTGGTGTTGGCGAAGGCGCACACATCGGCGATGACGGCGAAGAGCCGCCCGCCGCGCCGCGTCAGCCCCTCGTGGAAAGCCTGGACGATGCTCGGCCCTTCTTCGCGCGCCGCCTGCACGTGGTCATACGGGGCGTGGCTGGCGCGGTAGGGGCGCGTGCTGGCGAAGTCGTTGCTCTCAAACACGTCCAGCAGCGCGTCGAAGGTGCGCTCTGGCAGCAGCACCTCGGTGACGCGGTCGCCGACGCCCAGGTACTTGCTGTTGCGCGGGTCGGCCAGCAGCCGGTGCGCGTCCGACCCCTGAATGCAGCGCATCCGGCGGGGGTATTCGGGCTTGGTGCCGTCGAAGAAGCGCGCCGTGTTGCGCTGGCCCTTGCGATCCAGGTCGGTGATCTCCAGGGCGTGCAGGTGCGGGTCTTGCGTATAGGCAATCTTGGTCTGCCCGCCGAAGTCGAAGCCGCGCATGGCCACGCCGTGACTCGAATTGGCGTGAGCGGCGATGACAATGCCGCCCGCCTCGTTGATGCGGCGGTAGGCCGTCAGCACGTCCGCTGACGCCCCAACGTTCGACGAGCCTTCGTCCAGGGCGGCGGGGGGGATATTCAGGCTGAGCAGGATATGCTCAAGCTGGCGAATGGGCGTGTCCGGGGCGAAGATGCCCAGGATGTGAAAGCCAAAGGTTGCCGTGAACTCGAAGCCCGGCAGCACGAGAATCTGATCCAACAGCCGCCGGTATTCGGCCAGCTTGCGCTTCTCGTCGGGCTGGATGCGGTTCAGGCGCTCCAGCAGGTTGAGCTGCTCGATCTCGTCGAGCATCGCCCGGTAACCGGCCACTGTGTTGTGGTCGGTGAAGGCGACGATGTCCAGGCCGCGTAGTTCGGCCTGGCGCAGAATGTCTACATAACTGACGTCCGGCTCCTGGTAATCGGCTGAGCCGGGCGTGTGCAGATGCAGGTCCATGCGGTACCAGTGCATCTTAGAGCGTCGTGGTTTTCCGCTCACAATGGGCCTCTCTCCGTCTTGGGGTGGCCGGTACGAGCCAGAACTCACGCGGCAGGTGCGGGGAGACAAGCGGGGTTGAGCGCGCGCTCATGGCGCGCAAAGCTCTCCGCTCGACCGCTCACACGGCTACTTGTGTGTTCTGTTTCGCGCCGCTCTCCCGCTACAATAGCTTCCAACCAATGGTGTTGCGACGTTGAGAAGGCAGCATTATCCCAATAGATCGCGGAAGATCGCTGACAGGCGACCCGGCTCGAATGGCTTGACCAGGAAGTGGTTCGCGCCAGCGGCCAGCGCCTCTTCCTGCAGGTCAAGCCCGGAGGTCATGACAATGGGCAGCTTGGCGAACTGTTGCTCGGCGCGCAAGCGGGTCACGACTTCAACGCCTGCCATGTCGCTCAGGTGGTAATCAATCAGCATCAAATCGGGCGACTGCTCGCGAGTCAGTTTGAGCGCATCCTCGCCGCGCGGCGCCATCACCACCTCGAACCCGTCCAGCTCCAGCAGCGTTTGCAGCAGTTTGCTGGTCGTCCGGTCATCATCCACGATCAGTATCTTGGGCAACACAGCCTTCTTTCCAACAGGGACGCCAGCACACAACCGCGTGCCGGCACTAACCTTGCCTCACCGGGGCGGCGTCCGGCTGGGCCTGGGCCTGCTCATTGGCCCCCACTACGGCCCCGTTGCCGGTCTGCCTGGGCGGAGTCAGGGCCGCTTCGAGCGCCGCCGTGACATCGTCCACGAAGATGAAGGTCATCGCCTGGCGCACTTCTTCCGGCACATCCTCGACATCCGGCTCGTTGCGGCGCGGCAGAATGACCGTGTCCAGCCCGGCGCGGTGCGCCGCCAGCACCTTGGCCTTGATCCCGCCGACGGGCAGCACCTGCCCGCGCAGCGTGATCTCGCCGGTCATGGCCACGTTGCGGCGCACGGGCCGCCCGGTGATCAGCGACATGAGCGCCGTGGCCATCGTCACCCCCGCCGACGGGCCGTCTTTGGGCACGGCTCCGGCGGGCACGTGCAGGTGGATGTCGTGCTTGTCGAAGTAGTCCGGGCGCAGGCCGAAATCGCTGGCCTTCGAGCGGATGTAGCTGAGCGCCGCGCGCGCGCTTTCCTGCATCACTTCGCCAAGCTGCCCCGTGTACTGGAAGCCCTTGCTGCCCGGCATCTGCGCCGCCTCGACGAACAAGACATCACCGCCGAAGACCGTCACCGACAGGCCGATAGCCACGCCCGGCGTGTCCGTCAGGCGCTCCTCGATCTCCGTCTGGTAGCCGAAGCGCGGGTGATCGAGCAGGTCGCGGATGTCGGGCTGGTCAATGACGACGGCCTCGGTCTTGCCCTCGGCGATGCGCGTCACCATCTTGCGCGCCACGCGCCCGATCTCGCGCTCCAGGTTGCGCACGCCCGCCTCGCGCGTGTAGTTGCGGATGATCTCCAGCAGCGCCGCGTCGGTGAACGCCAGTTCTTCCGGGCGCAGGCCGTTCTCGCGAACCTGGCGCGGGATAAGGTACCGCTGGGCGATTTGCACCTTCTCCTGCTCGGTGTAGCCGCTGAGCTGGATGATCTCCATGCGGTCGAGCAGCGGCATGGGGATCGTGTCGAGGGTGTTGGCCGTGGTGATGAACAGGACCTGCGACAGGTCGTAGGCCACGTCCAGGTAGTGGTCGCGGAACTCGAAGTTCTGCTCTGGGTCAAGCACTTCGAGCAGCGCCGAGGCAGGGTCGCCGCGAAAGTCGCGCCCCAGCTTGTCAATCTCGTCGAGCATGATCACCGGGTTGCGGCTCTCGACGCGGCGCATGGTCTGGATCAGGCGGCCCGGCATGGCCCCGATGTAGGTGCGGCGAAAGCCGCGAATCTCTGCCTCGTCGCGGATGCCGCCCAGCGACATGCGCGTGAACTTGCGGCCCATCGCGCGGGCGATGGACGCGCCGAGCGAGGTCTTGCCCACCCCCGGCGGCCCGACGAAGCACAGGATGGCGCCTTCGCGCTCGCGGCGCACATAGTCCACTTTGGTCTCGCGCTTGATCTCGCCGGCGCGCTCCTGGCGCAGCTTGCGCACGGCCAGGTATTCCAGGATGCGCTCCTTGATGTCTTCCAGGCCGTAGTGATCCTCGTCGAGCACGGCGCGCGCGTGGGCGATGTCGAGGTTATCCTCGGTCTGGACGCTCCAGGGCAGGTTGACCAGCCAGTCAAGGTAGGTGCGAATCACGCCGTATTCGGCGGCGGCGGTGGGCAGCCGGGACATGCGGTCTAGCTCGCGGCGCGCTTCGCGGGCGGCCTCTTCGGGCATCCCCGCCGCCTCGATCTTCTGGCGGAACTCCTCAATCTCAAGAGTCTGCTCGTCGCCCTCGCCTAGCTCGCGCTGGATGGCTTTAAGCTGCTCGCGCAAGAAGTACTCGCGCTGCGTCTTCTCCATCTCCGACTGCGCCTCGGTCTGGATGCGATGCTCCAGTTCGAGCACTTCTAGCTCTTTGTTGAGGATCGTCATCAGCGTGTGCAGCTTTTCCAGCACGGAATCCAGCTCCAGCAGCTTTTGCTGGTCGGCCAGGTCGAGGCGGATGTAGGTAGCCAGCGCGTAGACCAGTTGCAGCGGGTCGTCCACGTTGAGCGCGGCGCTGATTAGCTCGCCGGGGATGCTCGGCACCAGGTCGGCCATGCGGCTGAACTGCTCGACGACGTTGCGCATGAGCGCCTCGACCTCGATGCCGCTTTCGACCGTCTCCGGGGCCGCCTCGACGCACGCGCGCAGGTAAGGCTGAGTCTCGCTGAACTCAGTGATGCGGATGCGGGCCATGCCCTGCACCAGCAGGCGAATCGTGCCATCGGGGGCGCGGAACAGCCGGTGAATCTGGGCTACGGTGCCGATCAGGTGCACCTGGTCCGGCCCTGGCGTCTCTAGCTCCGGATCGTGCGAGGCGACCAGGCCGATCACGCGGTCGCCGGCGACGGCCTCATCTACCAGCTTGACCGAGCGCGGCTGGCCGACAGTGAGCGGGACGGTTGTGTGCGGATAGACCACCAGGCCGCGCAGCGGCAGGATGGGCAGTTCGTTGGGCGGCGCGAAGCCCGCCTCACGCTCGCGGCCAGACTGCGCCGCCCGCTCGCCTTCCTCACCGGTGCCGGTATCGGTGACATCCACCTCGTGCGACTCGTCGCTCTGGACGGTCATCTCGATGGGCTGTTCGTCTTCCTGGGGGGTAGGAGTATCCGCTTTATTGCGTCGTTTGGTCATAGGTCTGTTCTTCTGGTAGCGCCTCGGCTTGCGAAGCGTTGCTCTCGTCCTCGTCCAGGGTGACGATCTGAATCTTCTGCGCCGGGGCGTGGGGCAGCTCCACGCGCAGGAAGCCGTCACGATAGCTGGCCGTCACTGCGTCGCGCAGCACCGGCCAGGGCAGGCTCACCTCGGCGCGAAATTCCCCGTAAGGAATCTCCAATTGGTGGTAGGCACAGTCACGGGAGGTGGCCCGCTGGCGAATCCCGCTGATGATCAGCCGCTGGCCTTGCAGCATGACGTTGAAATCGCTGTGGTGCATCCCCGCGATCTCAACCACGACGATCAGCCGGCCCTCTTGCTCGAAGACATCCGTCGGCGGACGCCAGACGGTCGCGTGGCGCACGACGACCCAGCGCCGCACGACGCCCTCAGCCGTCTCAAGACCCACGTCGAGGGTGGGATCGTCTGGCTGGTTGAAGGGAGGGGTATCGTCTGGCATGGGCACTCCAACCCGTACGTTCGGGAACGCGCATCATCGCGCCGAACTGCTGCGGTTTACGGCGATGATACCACAGCCCTGCACGACCCTCAATAAGAGAAACAGTAGAATGGTGGCAGGGCCGGTAAGACAGGGGCAACGACGCAGGGAAGCTCCCGCAGCGCCCGAACTGGATGCTGTTGGCGAAATGCCTTCGTAGGGGCGTATTGATGCTCTTTAAGAAATTATCCGGGATACTTCGCTGCTCGGTGGCACGGGCGGCTGGTGGCGTTCTCGTAGGGGCGTATTGCAATACGCCCCTACGAGACGCAGGAGAGCAGCGCTCCTACGAAACCGGCGCGGGGGAATCCGCCAACAACATCGAAATGGAAAGCACTCCGTGAGGGGTGCCTTGTGTCCGCGAACCTGGCCGTGCGTTTTAGCGCAGCGGCTCGCCCTCCGCCACCGAGGTGTACACGTCGAAGACGGGCGGGTGTTCCAGGTGCTTCTTGACCGCGCACAACTGCGCCGAGCGAATCACGGCGTCCTTGTACTGCGCCGGGAAGTCGGGCGGAAGCTGGATGTCCAGCTCGATCTTCTCGATCATGCGCGTGAGCGGGCTGGTGTGCATCCGCTGAATGATGCGCAGATTGTCGGTGGGCAGGCCGCGCTGCTGGCAGAAGCTGAGCACGTAGATGCCCGCGCACGTGCCAATCGAAGCGAGAAACAGGCCGAACGGGGCCGGGGCCGAGCCGTCCTGGTTGGTGGGGATGACCATATCGCCGGCCACCGCGTCCACGCGCAGGCCGCCGGGGAAGACGATTTCCATTTCCATGAGTTGACTGTTCCTTTTGTCTCAGTGTCATTGAGCGATGCCCTCGTTCTAGAGCGTGTTATGCACTTTTCGACCCCTATCCCCCGGCCCCTTTCCCCACTAGCAGGGAAAGGGGAGCAGTCGGTCCCTCCCCGCCAGCGGGGAGGGACCACAGGGTGGGGTCAGTGCGCTACACATGCGCCGCGCGCTGCTCGCTACGCCTAGCGTACGGAGTTCATAACACGCTCTAGGGCATTAGATGCAGGTGCGGGGCAAAGGATGCATCTGGGCGGTGCGCGTTTGGGCGAGAGGATGTGTAATGATCTAAGGAAGGGCACGGCAGCGAATGGGTTTGACAAGGGCGGCTGAATAGGCGACAATTCCTGCGCATTCGCACGTGGTTTTCATGGTGTGGCCGCCTGAGCGGAGCGTGACGCATGATAAAAGACGTTTTGAAGGACGCCGAGGAGCGCATGAAGAGCGCCGTCGCCGTGCTCGAAGATGATCTGCGGGGGATGCGCACGGGCCGCGCCTCGACCGGCCTCGTCGAAAAGCTGGCGGTAGACTACTACGGCACCGAGACCCCGCTCTACCAGCTTGCTACCATCTCTGTCCCTGAAGCGCAGATGATCATGATTCGCCCGTTCGACAAAACCTCGCTCAAGACCATCGAGCGAGCCATTCTCGCCTCAGAACTGGGGCTGACGCCCAACAACGATGGGACGGTCATCCGCCTGAACATCCCGGCCCTGACTCAGGAGCGGCGCATCGAGCTCCAAAAGCTCGTTGGGCGGCGCGTCGAAGAGGCGCGCGTCGCCGTGCGCAACGTGCGCCGCAGCGCCATTGACGACCTGCGCGACTTTGAGAAGGAAAAGCTGATCTCCGAAGACGAGAACAAGCACGGTCAGGAAGAAATTCAGAAGCTGACCGACAAGTACATTCACCTCATCGAAGAGGCGGGCAAGCGCAAAGAAGCCGAGATCATGGAATTGTAGCCCACTACACGGCTGATCTCTGCTATGATGAAGAGGGGCGCTTTGCCGGGCTGTTGCGCGGCCCCAGCGCCCCTGGTGCTCGCATCCTCCCCCGCAGCCGGGACATAGTAGCGTGGAGCAGCGAACGCACATGACAGACGAGGCGTTGACCCTGCCCGACCAGGTACCCTATCACTTGGCTATCATCATGGACGGCAATGGGCGCTGGGCCAAAGCGCGCGGCCTGCCCCGCCTGGCCGGTCACCGGGCCGGCGTGGAGAACCTGCGGCGCATCCTGCGCGCGTGTAGCGAGTTCGGGATCAAAATCCTGACCATCTACGCCTTCTCCACCGAGAACTGGGGGCGGCCCGAAGCCGAGGTGCGCGGGCTGATGAACATCCTGGAGACGGTCATCAACCGTGAGTTGAAACAGCTTCACGCTAACGGTGTGCAGCTTCGCCACATCGGTGAGTTGGAGGGGCTTTCGCCGGCGCTGCAACAGAAAGTGCGCCAGGCCATCGCCCTCACGCGCAACAACGACCGGCTTATCCTCAACATCGCCTTCAACTATGGCGGGCGGCAAGACCTGGTTCAGGCGTTCCGGCGCATCGTCGCCGACGGCGTCCCGCTCGACCAGATTGACGAGACGCTGATTAACTACTGCCTGTACACCGCCGGGCAGCCCGACCCAGACCTGGTGATCCGCACGGCGGGCGAGATGCGCCTGAGCAACTTCCTGTTGTGGCAGGCATCCTACGCCGAGTACTACGCCACGCCGACCTATTGGCCGGACTTCGACCGCAACGAGCTACTCAAGGCGCTGGTTTACTTCGCGCGGCGCGAGCGACGCTTTGGGCTGGTCCTCCAGCCGTAGGCGGAGCGTCTTTTTCCCCCTTGCCGAGGAACCCCATGCTGAAAACGCGCGTGCTCACTGCTGTTGTGGCGCTGCCTATTCTGATCGCGGTAGTGCTGGTTGGCGGCTGGCTATTCGCGGCGCTGGTCGCGGCGGCGCTGGTGCTGGGCGGGCTGGAATACATTCACCTGCTGCGCCAGGGCGGATACCAGGCTCCGGCGTGGCTGGTGCTGGCGTTGATCCTGCTGCTGGTGGGCGCGACATGGTTCGAGCACGACGACTGGCGCGCGCCGGGCATTGCCGCCCTGCTGATCGCGGGCACGCTGTACACGATCTGGCGCATGGAGCGCGGGCAACCCAACCCCGTGCTGGCCCTGGCCCTGGCCATGTTTGGGGGACTCTACCTGGGCTGGCTGGGCAGTTACCTGCTGGCCGTGCGCGACCTGCAAGAAGGCGCCTACCTGCTGCTGATGCTCTATGGCTGCGTCGCCTTCTCTGACAGCGCGGCGTATTTCGTGGGGCGAGCGTGGGGCCGCCACAAGATGTCGCCGCGCGTCAGCCCCAAGAAAACGTGGGAAGGCTACATCGGCAGCGTCATCGGTGGGATGATCTTCGGTGCGCTGGCCGGTGGGCTGCCCGACACAGAGGTGCTCACCTGGGGGCACGGGGCGCTGATCGGCCTGCTGATCGGGGTGCTGGGCACCGTCGGCGACCTGGGCATCTCGGCGATCAAGCGCCAGGTCGGGGCCAAAGACTCCAGCCACCTCATTCCCGGTCATGGCGGCATCCTCGACCGCACGGACTCGGTGCTGGTTTCTGCCGCGATCGGCTACTACTATCTTGTTTGGTTCGTCTTTTAGCGCGTATAATAGAAACAGAACGCGAGAGTTTGACCGGGGGCCTGCACTGTGCTATATTCGCAGTAGCTCGCTGTTCCAATGCATTCTACTCCCTGATTTGCGTGCCCACAGCTCGCGATAATTCCTGTCCTCAGGTGCCCTTGATGATGTGTTATGCGCGGCGGTCGTCGTGAACACGACTTGCGCGCCCAGATTGATCCGTTGCCTGCTCATCAGCACGATGGTGTGGGAATTGCATCACTACGACGTTCGGCGTCGCTAGGTTATCCTCGCTCGGAGATCCCGGAACATGGATATTGCAGAACTCGAAACTCAAACGCTGCACGACCTGCGCGAGATGGCGCGCGAGGCCGATATTGCGGGGTTCAGCCGCCTCAAAAAGCAAGACCTCATCCTGCGGCTGCTTCGTGATAAAGCCGAACGGCAGGGGCACCAACTGCGCGGGGGTATCCTCGAAATCATTGACGACGGCATCGGCTTCCTGCGCTCAGACCATTACCTGCCCGGCCCCGACGATATTTACGTCAGCCAGACGCAGATTCGCCGTTTTGGGCTGCGCACGGGCGACATGGTCATCGGCCAGGTGCGCCCGCCGAAGGACTCGGAGAAATACTTCGGCCTGCTGCGCGTGGAAGCCGTCAATGGGCTGGACCCCGAACAGGCCAAGCGCCGCCCCCGCTTCGACGACCTGACCGCCATCTTCCCCGAAGAACGCTACAACCTGGAGACCAACCCGCGCGTTCTCTCCACGCGCCTGCTCAACCTGATCGCCCCCATTGGGCGCGGGCAGCGCGGCCTGATCGTCAGCCCGCCCAAAGCCGGCAAGACTACCGTGCTCAAGGAAGTGGCTAACGCGATCAGCGAGAATTACCCGGAAGTGCACCTGATGGTCGTGCTGATCGGCGAGCGCCCGGAAGAAGTCACCGACATGGATCGCTCGGTAGATGCCGAGGTGATCAGCAGCACCTTCGACGAGCCGGTGTCGTACCATGTGCGCGTGGCGGAGATGGCCCTGGAGCGCGCCAAGCGCCTGGTGGAGTCGGGGCAGCATGTCGCCATCCTGCTCGACAGCATCACCCGCCTGGCCCGCGCCTACAACCTAGTCGTGCCGCCCAGCGGGCGCACGCTCACCGGCGGCCTCGACCCGTCGGCGCTCTACCCGCCCAAACGCTTCTTTGGCGCGGCGCGCAACGTCGAAGAGGGCGGCAGCCTGACCATCGTCGCCACATGTCTGGTCAAGACCGGCAGCCGCATGGACGACGTGATCTACGAGGAGTTCAAGGGCACGGGCAATATGGAGCTGCACCTCTCGCGCGAGCTACAAGAGCGGCGCATCTTCCCCGCCTTCGACATCATGCAGTCCTCGACGCGGCGCGAAGAGCTACTGCTCGGCCCGGATATTCTGCAGCTCGTGTGGACGATGCGCCGGATGTTGGTGCAGATGACGCAGCCCCCGGCCAACTACGACATGGTCGCCGCGACCGAGGCGCTGATCAACCAGATGCGCCATACCGACTCCAACGAGGATTTCCTGGACACCCTGACGCGCTAGGCGCGCCAATACCAGACATCGCGCGGGCGGCCCGTGCAGGGCGCCCTGCACGGGCCGCCCGTTCTTTTGTTGATTAGCGTAGTGGTTTTATAACGAAACACTACGTTTGGGTGCTGAAAAAACTGACTGGTCAGGAAAGGCGCTGCTCTGTTGCGCTCCGGCTTGATCTCACCCTCACTCCGCCAGCAGCAGGCGCGCCGCCAGCGCAGCGTAGACGTGGGCCGCCGTCTTGAGGTCTTCCAGGCGGACGGCCTCGCGCGGCGTGTGGGCCAGGTTGGGGTCGCCCGGTCCAAAGCCGACGGTGGGGATGCCCGCCTGGCCCATCGTGTACACGCCGTCCGTCGAGAAGGGCCAGTGCCCGATCTCCGGCGCGCTCCCACACACGGCCTGGATCGTCTGCTGAAGCGCCTCGACCAGCGGGTGCGCCCGGTCGAGCACCCAGGCCGGGTGCGCTTCCTGCGCGGTGCGCACTAGCCCGGTGTACGATGGTTCGTCGTAAGTGGTGATCTGTACGGTGGCGGGGATGTCCTCGCGGCTGATCAGGCTTTCCAGTTGGGCGCGCGCGCCCATCACTGTCTCGCCCAACGTCAGGCGGCGGTCGAGGTAGACCTTGCACAGGTCGGGGATGGCGTTCAGGCTTGGCCCCTGGCTGTGGATGGCCGTGACGGCGATAGTGCCCGGCCCCAGGAACGGGTCCTTGGGCAGCGAGTCGGCCAGCAGTTGGGCGGCAAAGATCAGCCGCGCCGCCGCGTAGATGGCGTTCTGGCCGAGTTGGGGCTGGCTGCCGTGCGACGAGCGACCCGCCACCGCCACCTTGAACATGACCCGCCCGCGCTGCCCCCGGCTGATCTGCAAGTCGGTTGGCTCGCCGAGCAGCACATAGTCCGGGCGGATGCCGTCCTCCTCGATCAAATAGCGGATAGCCAGGCCCTCGCACGGCTCTTCTTGCACCACGAAGGCCAGCACCAGCCTGCCGTTCAGCCGATCCTGCCAGGGCAGCAGTTGGCGCGCGCCATAGACCATGCTGGCCAGCGCGCTCTTCATGTCCACCGCGCCCAGCCCGTGCAGCGCGCCGTCCGCGATCACGCCGTCGTAGGGCGGGTGCGGCCAGGACTCCGGCGTGCCGGGCGCGACCGTGTCCAGATGCGCGTCGTAGAGCAGGGTGGGGCCGTCGCCAGTGCCCAGCGTGACAATCACGCTGCCCATCGCGTTAACACGCGCATCGGCAAAGCCCAGGGCGCGCAGGTGCTCAACCACCAGCGCGGCAGCGTCGCCCTCGTGCGTCGAGACGCTGGGCGTCTGCACCAGGCGCTGCGCGAAGCGGTACAACTCCTGCGCCGTCGCCCATTCCAGTTCCAGGTCGCGGATGCGCTCAAGACGGCTGTTCAACGTTAGGACGCTCCATGTGCGAAGAGAACCATCGGAATGGTGCGCAAGATGATCTGCAAGTCCAGGCCAAGCGACCAATTCTCGATGTAGTAGATGTCCAGCAGGCACATTTCCTCAAAGGGCACTTCGCTGCGCCCGCTGACCTGCCACAGCCCGGTCAGGCCGGGCAGCACGCGCAGCCGCTGCAAGTGCCACGGCTCGTAGAGGGCCACTTCCTGCGGGGTGGCGGGACGCGGCCCCACCCAGCTCATGTCGCCGCGCAGGATGTTCCAGATTTGCGGCACCTCGTCCAGGCTGAAGCGGCGAATCCAGCGGCCCACGCGGGTGATGCGCGGGTCGTTGGCCAGCTTGGGGTGGCGCGGGTCTTCGCCGGTGCGCCGGATCAGGTCGGCGTGCATCTTCTCGGCGTCCGCGACCATCGAGCGGAACTTGTACACCTTGAAGCGCCTGCCCTCCAGCCCGACGCGCTCCTGGGCGAAGAAGATCGGTCCCGGCGTGTCGAGGCGGATGGCGATGGCGATGACCAGCGTGATCAGGGCGCTGGGCAGCAGCGCGACCAACGCCAGGGCGATGTCCACCATCCGCTTGGTGATGCGGCTGCTCGTATTGAAGCGAGTTTCTCCGTTGAGGCCTAGCATGGGGATGCCGCCCAACATCTCGACCTGCACCTGGCTCAGGCTCAACTCAAACAGGTCGGGGACGGTGCGCACCTTGACTTGCTGGCGCTCGCACTCGCGCACGATAGCCAGAATCTTGCGCTGGACGTGCCAGGGCAGAGTGATGATGACCAGGTCTACCCGGTGCTCGTCAATCAGGCGCGGCAGGTTGTCAATGCCGCCCAGCGCGGGCACGCGCCCCAGGTCGTTGGCCCCGCGCTCCGGGTCGTCGTCCACGAAGCCGATCACCTTGTAGCCCAGGTCGGGCCGGGCGACGAGCGTCTGCAGCACGGATAGCCCCACCCTCCCCGCGCCGGCGATCAGCACGCGCTCGACGCCGATGCCGCGCTTGCGCAGGTTGTTGCGCAGCATCCGCAGCGCCAGCCGCCACATGCCCAACAGCAGGACGACCAGCACCGCCGCCTGGATGATCAGCAGGCGGGAGAAGACCAGCGGGCGCAGCAGGAAGCTGAGGGCCATGACGATGACCGCCGCGCTCATCGCCCCGTTGGTGATGGCGAAGACCTCGTCCCACCAGGTGCGCCCGCGCCGCTCGCGGTACAGGCGCGCGCCCTGGTTGAAGACCAGCATCAGCGCGGCGAAGATGATGGCATAGGGCCAGTACGGGGCGAATGGCGCGGCGTTGGCTTCGTCCACCGGCTGGAGGAACTGCACCTCGTAGCGCAGGTAGTACGAGAACAGGAACGCCGCCATCACCAGCAACAGATCGCCGGTGGGCAACAGCCAGCGCGGCCATTTGAAGGGTGTCTCGTCCATAGCGGTTGCGAGGGGTCAGTTATCGGTTGTCAGTGTCAGCCTCTACTGATCACCGACTACTGACTACTGGTCACTGACCACTCATCACTACTGCCTCTCCATTCCCAGTGCGCGGCGGTAGCTGGCGACCGTCTGCGCCGCCGTCTCCGCCCAGGTGAAGCGCGCGGCGTGAGCGCGCCCGCGCGCGCCGGCTTCGGCGCGCCACTGCGGATCGTGCATGGCCCGCGCCAGCGCCGCCGCCCACACGCCCGCATCGTCCGGCGGCAAGCACAGCCCGCCGTCGCCGACTGCTTCCGGCAGCGACGAGGCGGCGGAGACGAGCGCCGGTTTGCCGCAGGCCAGCGCCTCAAGCACCGGCAGCCCGAATCCCTCGAACACCGAGGGATAGACCAGCGCCTCCGCCGCGTTGTACCACAGCGGCAGCTCGTCCGCTGGCACATAGCCCGGCAGGTGCACGGTGCCGCCCAGGTCGTGCGCCTCAATCGCCGCGAAAATCTCGTCCGCCATCCAGCCGACGCCGCCCGCCAGCACCAGGTGCACCGCCGCGCGATCTTCCGCCGGAAGCTGCGCGTAGGCGCGCAGCAGCACGGGCAGATTCTTGCGCGGCTCCAGCGTGCCCAGGAACAGCAAGAAGCGGTCGGGCAGCCCCTTAAGCGCCCGAAAGCGCTCCACGTCCTCGCGCGGCAGCGGGACGAACTGCTCGCCGACACCTGGCGCGGCCACGTCAGTGCGCTCTGGCGGCAGCCCGAAGGTCTGCGCCAGGTCGTGGGCCGTGCTGTGCGAAATGGCGATCACGCGCCGCGCTCGCCGGCACGACCAGCGCGCGAACAGGCGCAGATACCAGCGCCGCGCCGCCGGCAGCCGGTCGGGATAGTGCACGAAGCTCAGGTCGTAGACCGTCACCAGCGACGGCACGCGGCTGAGCAGCGGTGACACAAAGGCCAGGCCGTGCGCCAGGTCAGGATGCGCCCGTCGCAGCGCCAATGGCTGGGCAATCTGCTCCCAGAGAATGCGCCGCAGCGGACTCTCGGTGTTCCACGCGGCACGGCGCACCGCCAGACGGTCATGGGCGGGCGGCTGGCTCTGGGGCCCGGCGAAGACCGTGTAGCTGAAATCCGGGTCGGCATCGGGCAGCGCGCGGAGCAGGTTATAGATATAGCCGCTGATCCCCGCGCTCCGGTAACCGGCCTGGGCAGACAGCAGGTGCGCGTTCAAGCTGACATGGCAGCGCATGGCGGGCATTATACCAGATAACGCGAGGAGTATGAGTCGGAGCGGGTCACAAACCGCCCCAGCCTGAGGCTATTCGTCGGGGCGCAACAGAGCGCCGCCCCGACGCCCTATCCCCAGCAGGGGGATTTCACCACGCGCCCGGCGGGCGCAGCAGGTCGAGCGGCGGCGGGGGCACCCGCGCGGCGCGGCGGCGCTGGCTCCGCCAGTCGCGCAGCCCCAATATCACCGCGCCCAGCCCGATCATGAACAGCATAACCATCGTCGCGCCGACTGTAGCCAGTAGCAGACGGGTGGGCGTGTCGAGCGGCTCGTCTTCGCTGGCGGCAGCGGCCTGGGCGACAACCTCCGCGCGCAGCCCCTCCGCGCCAACAGGGAACGCGCCGAACGGGTCGAGCGTCAGGCGCTGCCTGGCGTCAAGGGCGAAGGTGCCTTCGCGGGCGGTCGTAATGCGGTAGAGTGGGCTGTCGGTGAAGCTGACGGTGTAGACGCCGCGCAGCAGGTTCTCGAAGCAGTATTCGGTCTCGCCCTCGGCGGTGACGTGCGTGGCGATGATCACGCCGCCGGTCGCCAGGTTGACATTCACGCCAGCCAGCGGCCCCTCGTCGGCCTCATGCAGGCCGTTGGCGTCGGCGTCGGCGAACGTCGTGACGCAGATCGTGCCGGTCTCGGCCTGGGCAGCGGCCTGGTTCAGTGGGGTTCCCGCGATCACCTGGCTTGCCAGCAGCACCCACCCCCCGACGAGAAGGAAAAGCCGGTTCATGCCGCGCGCACCTCTCTGAGCACCACAATCGGTCATCGGCTATCCGCGTACCAGCCGTCAATCGGAGGCTTCGCCGGGGTCTTCGTAGATCGCGGGCAGCCCGTACTCTTCGCGGATGATGTTCTCCAACTTCATGGCCAGGCGCGGGTTCTCACGCAGGTATTGCTTGGCGTTCTCGCGCCCCTGCCCAAGCGCCTCTTCCTGGTAGCGGAAGAACGCGCCGCGCTTGTCAATCACGCCTAGCTCGGTGGCAATGTCGAGGATGTCGCCCACCTTGCTGATGCCCTCGTTGTACATGATGTCGAACTCGGCTTCGCGGAAGGGCGGGGCGACCTTGTTCTTGGTCACGCGCACGCGGGTGCGGTTGCCCACCGTTTCACCGCCCGCCTTGATGGACTGGATGCGCCGGATGTCGAGCCGCACGCTGGCATAGAACTTGAGCGCCCGCCCGCCGGTGGTGGTCTCCGGGTTGCCGAACATCACGCCGACTTTCTCGCGCAGTTGGTTGGTGAAGATCATGCACGTGTTGGACTGCTTGATCGCGCCGGAGAGCTTGCGCAGCGCCTGCGACATCAGCCGCGCCTGCAAGCCGACATGAGCATCACCCATTTCGCCCTCTAGCTCGGCGCGCGGCACGAGCGCGGCCACACTGTCCAGGACGATCACATCGAGCGCGCCGCTGCGCACCAACGCCTCAGCGATCTCCAGCGCCTGCTCAGCCATGTCCGGCTGCGAGACGTAGAGGTTCTCGATATCCACGCCAATGCGGGCCGCATAGGACGGGTCGAGCGCGTGCTCCATGTCAATGAAGGCGCAGATGCCGCCGCGCTTCTGCGCCTCGGCGATGGTGTGCAGGCAGAGCGTCGTCTTGCCGGAGCTTTCCGGCCCGTAGATTTCGGTGACGCGCCCGCGCGGGATGCCACCCACGCCCAGGGCGATGTCCACCGCCAGCGACCCGGTGGGAATCGCCTCCACCTGCAGGTGCACGGCATCGCCCAGCCGCACGATTGCCCCGTCGCCGAAGCGCTTGGTGAGATCGGACAGTGCCGATTCTAACGCCTTGTCGCGGCCTTTGTCGGTCATATGCGCTCAGTCCTCTGTGTCGCTCTGTGGGAACCGATCTTGCAACACGAGTCTACATGGCACGGAGCGAGTCTGCCACCTGTGGTGGAAGCAGCCTTCAGCCGCCAGCGGGGGATGCGCGGCACTGCCCATCTACCCGCAAGCACTGTACAATGGGGGCGTAGTTTAGGCAGCAGAGCGGATGGCTCAGCGCGCCCAAGCTGGCCGAGGTGGTGGCCCTCGTCGCCGACATCGTGACCGCCCTCCAGGACAAACCGCTCGACTGGACGCGCCCGGCCTAGCCCTCCAGGAGGCACGGCGATGGAAGAAGTGGGTAAGGTCGTCTTCGAATACGGGCAGGTGCGGCTCAAGATGGACCGCTCCAAGCGCGAATCTGCGCAGATCATCCGCACACTGGGCAGGAGCGAGCAGGAGCAAGTCTTGCAGCAGCACATCGCCAAGTACTGGAACCCGCGCAGCCTGTGGGATCGCCCCGACGGGTTGCTCGTCGTGACCGACCAGCGCCTCGTCTTCCTGACCAAGCAGGAGACCATCGCCACGACCACCGATTTCCTGAGCTTCCCCCTGGAGTTCATCGAGAACTTGAGGACAGCACGTGTCTGGCTCTTTGTGCCAGCCATCCGCTTCGAGATCAAGGGGATGCCGTTCGTGCTCACGCTGCTGCGCGGGGCCGATGCTGCCTGCGCAGCGATTGCCAGCGCCAGGGAACGTCAGCGCGCCGTCTCCTGAGCGCTGGGGATCGGCCAGCGGGCAAGACAGGCCCAGATGGTACAGCCAGTGAGATGGGCAGGGCGGAGTATTCCCATGCCTTATCTGAGGGGCACTCGTTCGCGGTGGAGCTTGTCCTGGTGGATGGGCAGTGGCAAATCGCGGGGGTTGCCTGCCGCTGACAGGCAGCATCCCCGCCAGGCGCACGAAACAGCAGCCGGGCAAACATGCGCCCGGCTGCTGCGTTGCCTCGCCATCCTCGACGCGCTCCCTCACCACGTTAAAGAAGATTAAACACAATCCCCATCCTCTTTAACCTCATAGTCCTTGAGGCTTTACGACGCCCCCTTATCATGATGCGTGGTTGGGGAGGCTTCTCATCAGGCACCGGCCTGGTCACCCCGCTCAAATGCGCACAACCTATCTCAAGGAGAGAACAATGCGTAACATCCGCTTCTGGAACAACTCGATCGGCTTTCTGCTCGTGCTGGCTCTGGCCTTGCTGGCTCTGGCCAATGCCCTGCCCGCGCGCAGCGTCGTCGCCCAGGACGATGAGCCAATTGAGCTGCCCGAAGTTGACCCGCTGAGCGTCACCGGCGACATCGCCATCGCTGGTAGCTCCACCGTCGAGCCGGTCACGGTCGCCATGGCCGCGCGCTTCAGCGACGACGGCTTCACCGGCAACATCGCCGTCGCCGAGACGGGCACTTCCGCTGGCTTCGAGCGTTTCTGCAAGGAAGGCTCCACCGACATCAGCAATGCCAGCCGCACCATCAAAAGCTCCGAGCGCGCCGACTGCGAGGCCATTGGCCGCAAGGTGCTGGAGTTCTACATTGGCATTGACGCGCTGACCGTCGCCGTCAGCAAGGACTCGTTCGTGGACGAATTGACCCGCAGCCAGCTCATCGCCATCTTCACCGGCGAAGTGAGCAAGTGGAGCGAGGTCAACCCGGAATGGCCCGCCGCGACGATCCAGCTCTTCACGCCCGGCACCGACAGCGGCACGTTCGACTTCTTCGGCGAGGCCGTGTTGGGCACCAAGGGCGCTTACAAGGAGCGCGAGGCCCGCTTCGCCGCGCTGTTGGCCCCCAACCCCACGACCAGCGAGAACGACTACACGCTCGTTGAGGGCATTCGCGGTAGCGAGAACGCCATCGGCTACTTCGGCTTCGCCTACTTCGTCGAGAACGAGGACACGCTCAAGGCTGTCTCCATCGCCAACGATGTGACCTACGACGCCGACGATAATCTGGTCGTCATCCCCGCTGAGCAGTGGGAAGCCGAAGGTATCGCCTACGTGGCACCCAACCGCGAGACCGCCGAGAGCGGCGAGTACATGCTGAGTCGCCCGCTGTTCATCTACTCGGCGACGAACGTCCTGCAGGAAAAGCCGCAGGTCGCCGCGTTCGTCAACTACTACCTAACCAACGCCGAGGAGGTGGTCACCGAGGTGGGTTATTTCCCGGTGAGCGCTGAGGCGCTCAACGAAGCCAAGCAGACCTGGCTCGACGCGCTGGGCCTGGCTGAGTAACCGCTGCACCGCACACGTCACAGGGGATGGTATGGAGGGAGAGGCACCTCCATACCGTCTTTCGCCTGCGTCTAGGGGAAACCGTGTGGCAGTCTGTGCGGTCTAGGGAACGGGGAGCGTATGATGGAAAACAAGGCCATGATGGTCAATGAACGGGTGCGGCTTGTCGCGCATACGCACGACGACACCCCCTCGCTTAACCTGACGAAAAGGCGGCGTCCTGGCGAGACTCTCATCCAGGGCTTCTTGTTTTTGTGCGGCTTCATGACTATTTTCACCACGATTGCCATCGTGATCGTGCTGGGCCGCGAGTCGCTGTTGCTGGTCACCAGCAACTACGTGGACGAAGGCGGGGCCATTCACACCATCGGCGTGCTGGACTTCGTCAGCACGACGCGCTGGCAGCCGCACCGCTACGAAGTGGGCATCGCGCCGCTGGCCACAGCCACGCTGCTGAGTTCGGCCATCGCCATGCTTGTCGCGCTGCCGCTGGGGCTTGGCTCGGCCATCTACCTCAGTGAGTACGCCAGTTCGCGCGTGCGGGCCACGGTCAAGCCCATCCTGGAGGTGCTGGCCGGCGTGCCCACCGTCGTCTACGGTTTCTTCGCCCTCCAGTTCATGACTCCGCTGCTGCAAAGTCTGCTGGGCCGCGACGTGGTGGAGATCTTCAACGTCGCCTCGGCGGGGCTGGTCATGGGCATCATGATCCTGCCGTTGGTGGCCTCCATGAGCGAAGACGCGCTGAGCGCCGTGCCGCGCTCGCTGCGCGAGGCGTCGTATGGCCTCGGCTCGACCCGGCTGGAGACGACGGTGCGCGTCGTGCTGCCGGCGGCGGTGTCGGGCATTGCCGCTGCGTTCATCATTGCCATCTCGCGGGCCATCGGCGAGACGATGATCATGGCCATCGCCGCCGGCGCGCGCTCCAACTTCACGCTCAATCCGTTTGAGTCCGCCTGGACGATGACCGGCTACATTGCCAGCATCAGCGGCGGCGACCTGGCCTACGACACGCTGGACTACAACAGCATCTTCGTGGTCGGCCTGCTGCTGTTCTTGATGACGCTGGTGCTCAACATCCTCAGCCGTTCCATCGTGGCGCGCTTCCGCGAAGTGTACGAGTAGGGAGGGGCGATCATGGACCGTCTGGCGTTCTTCGGCGCGGTCTTCTTCAGTCTGATCCTGGCCCTCAACGGCGGCATGTCCTCAGCGCCCATCGCCGCGCGCAAGGGGTACAGTCCCCGGCTGGGCGCGCTGGCCGGGGCGCTGACCGGGCTATTCGGGAGCCTGATCCCGGCGCTGGTCGTGCGCCAGGTCTCCGGCGCGGAGGCGCTAGTCGTGCTCGGCGCGCTGGCAGGCGGCATTGGCGCGCTGACTCTGCTGTGGCGGTTGGCGCCATCCCGCGACGCGCAGCGGGGCGTCCTGCCCAGCGGCGCGAGCTTGCAGCGCAACATCGTCGCCCGGCACACGCGCGGGGCCATCGCCCAGACATTGTTCGTTCTCTCGATTGCCGTCGCGCTGCTGGCCCTGGCGACCTTGTTGTGGACGATCATCAACAAAACGGTCGGGCTGACGGCGGTGCAGTACAACGTCGAGCCGGGCGCGCTCACCCTGACCAGCTTCGACCCTGGTGCCGCGCCGGGCGAAGCCGCGCCGGAGGACATCCCCACGCTGCTCGTCGAAAACGTGCACCCCGTGCGGCTGCGCGAGCTGGTGCTGGAACAGGTCGCCGGGGCCAAGCCGAAAGCCTGGCCGGAGCTACTCGATCAACCGGTGAGCGTGGTGCTGGAGGGGCACGACTTCCCCGCTGACCTGGCCGAGACGCCGGTCAGCGCGCTGGAACCCGCCCAGGCCGCTGACCTGCTGGCGCGCAACCTGGACGCGGAGGGCCTGCAAGTCCTGCTCGCCAGCGAGGCGGGCCGCGCCCTGAGCATGATGTCCGAGGCGGAGATCGCCGCGCGGCTGGCGGAGGGTGCCAGCGCCGGGCGTTTGCAGCGGCTGGCCCTGGCGCGCGTGGCCGGCGTCCGCATGGATGATGGTGAAGTGCCGTCCGAGCCGGTCGCCCAGGTGCTTGACGGCTACACCTACCCTGAGGCGCTGGCAGATACGCCCTTCAACCAACTGACGGTGGCGGAAAGCGCCGCGCTGCTCGTCGCCAATCTAGAGCGCGCCGACCTGGAAGATGCCGTGCTGGACGCGCTCGACACGCGCGAACTGGACGATCTGTCGGAGCGCGAGCTGGGGGCCATCACCGCCGCCAACGTGCGCAAGGCGCTGCTGCGCGTGGCCATCTTGAAAGATGTCGCCGGCGCGGCGGAGAGCACCTGGCCCGACCTCAGCGGGCAGCCGCTCAACGTCCTGCTCAAGGGCAAAGACTTCCCGGCGGCGCTGGCCGAGACATCCTTCAGCCAGATTGACGAGCAGCAGGCCGCCGACATCCTGGTGCGCAACCTGGACCGCGACGCCCTGATCACGCTGCTGATGAACGAGGTCGTCCAGGCGCAGGTCGTCAAAAGCTGGCCGCTGTGGAACTCGCTGACCGAGCGGAGCGCCATCGAAGCAGACCAGCAGGCTAGGTTCCCGCGCGCCGAATTGCAGTGGCGCTCGTGGGTCAGCGCCGACTTCCTGACCAGCCCGCTCGACCCGCGCAAGCCGGACATGACCGGCATCCGCCCGGCGCTGATCGGCTCGCTGCTGATCATCGCCATCACCATCCTGGTCGCCTTCCCGGTGGGCGTGGGCGCGGCAATCTACCTGGAAGAGTACGCCGGGCGCAGCCGCCTCAACCAGATCATCCAGACCAATATCAACAACCTGGCCGGCGTGCCCTCGATCATCTACGGCATGTTGGGCCTGGCTATCTTCGTGCGCTCGCTCGAAGCGTTCACCAGCGGGCGAGTCGTGGGCGGCGGCGCCGCCAACGGGCGGACAGTGCTCTCGGCGGGCTTCACCCTGGCCCTGCTGATCCTGCCGCTGATCATCATCAACGCCCAGGAAGCGATCCGCGCCGTGCCCGGCTCGCTGCGCCAGGCCAGTTACGGGCTGGGCGCGACCAAGTGGCAGACGATCTGGCACCATGTGCTGCCCTACGCCATGCCCGGCATCCTGACCGGCACCATCCTGGCTATCTCGCGGGCCATCGGCGAGACAGCGCCGCTGATCCTGGTCGGCGGGGCGACGTACCTGACGCGCGACCCGGAGGGGCCGTTCTCGATCTTCACGGCGCTGCCGCTGCTGATCTACCGCTGGACGACGCTGCCCCAGGACGAGTTTCGCCACGCGGCGGCGGCGGCGATCATCGTCTTGCTGGTGATGCTCATCAGCCTGAACTCGATCGCCATCATCTTACGCAATCGCTTGAGCAGGAGACTGTCATGACCACCACCAACGGCAATGGCCGTCACGCCATTGAGTTCCGCAACCTGAGCGTCTTCTACGGCGATTTCCTGGCCGTGCACGACGTGAGCATGACCATCGAGAGCAAGAAGATCACGGCGCTGATCGGCCCGTCCGGCTGTGGCAAGAGCACCCTGCTGCGCTCGATCAATCGCATGAACGAGCTGGTGCCCGGTGCCCGCGTCGAGGGCGAAGTGCTGCTGCGCGGGCAGAACCTCTACGCCCCCGGCGTAGACCCGGTGGAAGTCCGGCGGCAGATCGGGATGGTCTTCCAGAAGGCGAACCCGTTCCCCAAGTCCATCTTCGACAACGTGGCCTATGGCCCGCGCGTGCTGGGCGTGCACGACAAAGGACGGCTCACCGAGATCGTCGAGCGCAGCCTGCAGCGGGCCGCGCTGTGGGACGAGGTGCAGGGCGATCTGCGCAAGTCCGGGCTGGCCCTCTCCGGCGGGCAGCAGCAGCGGTTGTGCATCGCGCGGGCGCTGGCCGTCGAGCCGGAGATCATCCTGATGGACGAGCCGTGCTCGGCCCTGGACCCGATCGCCACGCTGCGCATCGAGGAATTGATGCGCGAGTTGACGAAAAACTATACGATCGTCATCGTCACGCACAACATGCAGCAGGCGGCGCGTGTCTCGGACTTCACCGCCTTCATGCTCTCGGACGAGACGCGCGCCGGCACGCTGATCGAATATGATCAGACGGAGAAGATTTTCACGCGCCCGCATGACCGGCGCACCGAAGACTACATCACCGGGCGCTTCGGTTAGTCCGGCGGGGGATGGGGAACCTGATGAGTGACATGCCTTTGAAAGCGCGCACCACGCTCGACCGCGAGCTAACCGTGCTGCGCGACAACGTGCTCAAGCTGAGCCATCTCGTCGACGGGGCCATCGAGCGTTCGGTGCAGGCGCTCAAAGACGCCGATGTAGACCTGGCGCGCCAGGTCATCGCCGACGACGAGCAGATCAACGCCCTGCGCTACCAGATCGAGCAGGAATGCTACCTGCTGTTGGTGCTGCACCAGCCCGCCGCTCGCGACCTGCGGGCCATCGTCACCGCCATTCACATCGTCGTCGAGCTAGAGCGCATTGGCGACCATGCGCGCGGGATCGCCAAGCTGGCCATCACCCTGTCCGCCGAGCCGCCGCTCAAGCCATTGATTGACGTGCCACGCATGGCCCAGATCAGCCGTGAGATGCTCCACGCCGGGCTGCAAGCCTACCTGGATTACAATGCTGATCTGGCCGCGCAAACAGCGCAGCGCGACGACGAGGTGGATCATCTCGACGAGCAGGTTTACCGCGAACTGCTGACGTACATGATCTCCGATCCGCGCACCATCAGCCGGGCCACGTACCTGCTGTGGGTATCGCACAACCTGGAACGCATCGCCGACCGCATCACCAACATCTGCGAGCGCGTGGTCTTCATGGTCACCGGCGACCTCGTCGAGTCCGGCGACCGCTGACCGTTCCCTATAGCTGTTCCGTCGCGCCTACGGGCGCGCATACGCTCCCGCGCCGCCCCTGGCCTCAAGGGGCGGTGCCCTTTTCACCCTCCTGCCCCTTACCTGTTACCTATGTGTCCGAACGGGTGCGCCTTAACCTGATGCCTTCGGCGGGATAACGCCATGTGCGGCGCATTAACCCCACCCTGAGGCCCCTCCCCGCCAGCGGGGAAAGGGGCCGGGGGATAGGGGTTGAAAGTGCATAACACGCTCTAGGGGACTGATGCACAGGGGATGCGCCAGCAGCGCTTCTGCTCAGGCGACGCTGGCAAGTCAGACGCGATGGCCTATCCCACCACCACCGCCTGCACCAGCCGGAACAGGTCGAGCATCTGCCCTGCCAGCGAACCATCGCGCAGGGTGAGATAACGCTGCTGGAGAGTCTCCGGTGTGGCATGATCAAGCAGCGCGAAGCCGCGCTCGGCCAGGAACGCGGCGACCTGCCCCTCGGCCAGGTCGAACTGAAGCGGCTCGTCGCTATAGATCGCACGCATGGCGTCGCGCGCCTGCTGCGCGCCGAAGCGGTCGCCCATCTCCGGGATGGTGATCATGTAATCGAAGCAGAGGATACTACCCGCTGGCGCGTGGTGCCGGACGAAGGCCAGCGTCTCCTCGACGGCCTGCGGGGGCAGATAGTAGGTAACGCCCTCCCAGACGAACAGCGTCCGCCGGTCTGGATCGTAGCCCGCCGCCGCCAACACATCGGCCAGGCTATCTGTGGTGAAGTCAACGGTCACAAAGGTCACCTGATTGGGAATAGCGACACCCGCCCCTTGCAGCAGGGAACGCTTATGCTGCTGGGTAACGCGGGTATCCAGCTCGAAGAGGCGCGTAGCGCCGATGAGGTGGCTGAAGCGACAAGCCCGC
Source organism: Thermoflexus sp. (assembly GCA_020724485.1). Lineage (GTDB taxonomy): Bacteria > Chloroflexota > Anaerolineae > Aggregatilineales > Aggregatilineaceae > UBA2029. The sequence continues at coordinate 24,627 of DYGW01000024.1, forward strand.
GTGTCGTAGCCCGCGCCCAGGAACACGATTTGCGGGATGTTCTCACACAGCGCCCGCTCAACGACTGCGTCCAGGTAGGCGGTGCGGGCGATGAAATACTCGTAAGTGCCCGGCGAAAACGCGGCCAGTTTCTTGAGAATCAGGGCGTGGGTGGCCGGGTCGTACAGCGACTGCCGGGCGGCGGCGTCCAGAAAGACTTCGGCCAGATGATCCGGCCCCCGTATCTCCTCGCGTGACTCGTGGGCGGCAATGGCGCGGCAGCGGGCAACGTTCATGGCGCTCGCCGAAGGTTGGTCAGCGGGTGCTGCGGGGCTGGAAGCGGGTACCTGGCTCATGGTCGTTCCCTCCTTGGCGCGACCTGTGCGGCACTACTTGCCAATGGGCGGGATCAGTGCCCCCGGTGATGGTACCCCTGCGCGTCGTAGAGGGGGTAAGACCCGCTCACGCCGCAAGTTGGTGCCGCAGAGGGTGATTCCAAACTCTGTTGGGAGGCAGGCGTTGTTGGGCAGTTGTCAGAAGGGGACGCTCAACCGCCCGATCGGGCCAACAGCATGAGCCTACCCCACTTGCGGGTAGGCTCATGACATTCATGCAGCACGGGCGCACTCGCTACGGCGCGACCACCGGCAACGTCTGAATCTCCACGTTGGCCCGCACCACGAAGGCCGCCAGCCAGCCCGTCACCTGCGCGTTTTGCACCTGAACCCATTCGCCGGACTCGGTGCGCCCGACGGCGGCCAGCGTCCGCCCGTTGACCAGCACATCCAGCACGGCGGAGTCTGTGCTTGGCTGCGCGCGCAGGTTGACGGCTTCAGCCTGGGTGGAATACACCATCACCAGGGGCATGGGCACGTGCCAGGTCTCGACTGGCGCTTGCGTGCGCGCCACAGGCACAATCGCCGGCGGGTGGTCCGTGCAATCCAGCGGCGCAGAGCTGGGGTCTGTGCGACGGTCGGCCAGGCAGACTGCGCTGACCAACCCTCCCTCACCGGCCACGCGCAGCGGCAGGCGCGCTTCGATGACGTCTCCCACCGCGAACGCCCCGTCGGGCAGCGGGAACGTACCAGAAGAATCCTGAGCCATCATCCGCTGCTCGTCCAGGGCGAAAGTGACATCGGTGATGCCGTCGAACGTGTTCTCGATGCCCACCGTGAGCCGGACCACGCTGGGGGGCGGTTGGGCCGTCTCCACGCGCAGGTAGAGATAGCTGCTGTCGCGGAAGGCGCTGACGCGCTGGATGTCGTAGCGCGCGATGGGCGCGTCGGATCGGTCTTCCAGTTCGAGCGTGTTCTCCGGCCAGTCCTCGCTCCCTCCGTCAACCGCCAGCCAGGTGTACCCCTCTGGCAACCCCGGCCACTCCTCCTCAGGAAGGCCCAGCAGCCAGGCGACGGCGCGCTCGGTCAGCAGGCGGTTGCCCCAGTGCAACGGGGCTTGCGTGCGCGAGTTGATGTCCAGGCCGTAGCCGTTCTGGACGATCTCCGAATCGCCGAAGACCACGACCCGCGAGCCGAGGTGCGCATTCTCGCCCAGCGCGCCGATGAGCAACCGCCCGATCCGATCCTGGCCCAGGTTGACCTCCAGCGGCGCTGGCTCCGTCTGCGCGAAAACTTTGGTGTTGGTCTCGCCATAGCCGGACAGGGTGTAGAGCAGCGGCGCGGCGCGGCTGCCCAGGCCCAGCGGCTCGACCGTGAGCGTGCGCGCGCCCCAAACCAGCGCGGGCAGCCGCAGCGCCGTCAGCGGCCCGGTGACCGGGTGCGGGGCGAAGTCCTCAAAGTGCACATACGAGAAGGTCGTCAGTTGGCTGGTGATAGACCCGTGCGAGAACCAGGGCGCGACGACAAACGTATCATCCAGCCGGATGCCATAGTACCGGTCGAGGAGGATGGACAGGCCGCTATTCGCCTTGTCGGTGTTGGCGACGAGCGAGCGATCCGAGCGGGTGCTGTTCAGGCCGTTGGGGTCAATGGCCAGCAGCAAGTTACTGCCCCGCGTCAGTTGCACCCACAGGCGGGCAAGCTGATCCACCGCCAGCGCGCGCAGCGGGCGCACGATGACGATCACCGCCGTGTCTTTGGGCAGCGGGTCAGATAGCGTCAGCCAGCGCGTGCGCGCGCCATACGACTGGAAGATTTGCTCCAGGCGAGTCACGCCGTCCGGGCCGGGGTCGAGCACCGAGGATGTCTGAAGCTGCTGATCCTCGATGAAGACCACCAGCGGCGGCTGGCTCTCCTGCGCGCGCGCGGGCACCAACGGCGCGATCAGCAGGAGCGCGACGCCCAGAGCTACGAGAGGGCGCAGAGGCATCTAGCCGCTCACCATCGCTGCGGGCAGCGTCACTGCCCGGCGGTCGGCGTGGGCGAGGGCGGCGGTAATGGCGTCGGTGTCGGTGTCAGCGTGGGCGTGGCCGTCGGCCCCGGCTCTGGGAACGAGACCTCGCCCGCTACCGGCTCCGCGTCCAGCAGCCAGGCAATGGCGTTGAGCATGAAGCGCACGTTGCCAGGATGGAGGAACGCGCCGCTATAGGGCGGCGAAGTCTGGAAGCCGCCGCCGTTGGTGGCGAACTCGCGGTCGCCGATCAGCACGATGCGCGTGCCGCTGGCGATGTTCTCCATCGCCGCCACCAGGGGCAGCATCCCGCGCGTCGTGTCCTTGCCGATGTTGTACTCAGCGTACTGGTGTTGCTGGTAAGTGGCGATGTCGCTCTCGCCGTAGAAGCTGCTGTCCGTATAGACGACCGGCGTCACCTGGGACTCACGCGGGGCCGCGTCCACTTCGAGCGAGCGAGCGCCGAAGAAGACCAGTTCGCCTTCAAGCTCCGCCGCGATGGGATGAAAGGTATTGATGGTCGTCGTTGCGAAGCTCATCACCAGGGCGGGGATTTCAACGGGCGGCAGGGGGGTGGGGGTGGGCTGGTCGCGCGCTACCTGGGCCGGGGGCGGCACTACCGGGCGAAGCTCGCCCTCGGTGGCGACCACGTCGTTGCGCCCGCGCAGGCCCATATCATCCCACATGAGCTGAAAAAGCCCGCTGGTGGCAGGGAGCGCCTTGCTGGGGGGCGGATCGGCCAGGAGCAGCAAGCGGCCCCCGTTCTGCAGATAGGCCCACAGCCAGGCGACCTGATCCGCCGTGAGGTCGTTCGCTGGCCCGGCGATGACCAGCAGATCGGCGTCTGCCGGGATGCCCGTCCGCCACTCCAGCGTGTAGAGGTCCGCGCCGAGCAAGTCCACCAGCCCGGCCAGGCGCGACAGCCCGTTCTGAGAGCGGTCGAAGCGGCTCGCCTCACCCAGCGCCTCGGAGAAGTAAATCTGGTATCCGTCAAGCTGGGACGCTTCTTGCAACAGCTTCTCAGCGGCTACATCGGCATGGGGAGGGATGCTCAGCGCGGCCAGGGCCAGGATGAGCACGCAGGCATTGAGTGCCAACAGTCTTCTTTTTCGCATGAGAACGCTCCTGCTCTGCTCCACTTCTGCTTACCGTCTTGGTAGCGGTGACGCTCACCGAGCCTAGTATAGTCCATCCGGTTCTCCTGCAAAAGCCAGGCGGCGGCGTATTCGGATTTTGGGGCAAAGCATCACCGCAGAGCTGCTCATGCCGTCGGCACGGCACACCAAAGGGATGAAAAAGAGGCAAGGGGCCTGCCCTGGATGGTCAGTGATTGACCTCACCCCCGTTTCGCTGCGCTCAACTTCCCCCTCTCCGCTGGCGGAGAGGGGGTCAGGGGGTGAGGTTGCGCACGGGAAGGATCGAACTATCAATC
>DYGW01000282.1 GCA_020724485.1 Thermoflexus sp.
CCGCCACCAACCGTCAAGGAGCCTGCCGCGCCCAACGAGGCCCTGGACGATGCGCTGGACGACGTGCTGGCCTGGCTGCGCACCGGCGAGCCAACGGCCCCGCTCATGCCCTGGCTGGACGATCAGCCCGCCTCCCAGGTCGCGCCCACGCACTGGCTGGACGACCAGCCCGTTAGCGAGTCGTCCGCGCCGCAGATGGAGGAGCAGCCGCCCATCGCCGCGCCAACACCACAACCGGAAGCGCCCCGTCAGCAGCGGCGTATCGCCGGGCTGTCCCCGCGCGATTTCGCGTTGCTGATCCTCGTGCTCGTGATGATCTGGGCGGCCATCGCGGCGTTGGCGCTGGCTGTGATTTGACGGATATGGCTCCGCCAGTTAGCGCCAGGTGCAGGGCCAGTGCCAGCGACCCTCACTCGTCCCCGTCAGGTTCGGGCGGGTCGTCGTCCCCCTCGTCGTCATCGCCACCATCGCCATCGCCGCCGGAGTCCCCTGGCTGGTCGCCCCCGCTACCATCATCGCCGCCGGAGTCCGGGGCTGCGCGCAGCGGCAGGGTAGAGATAGACAGGGTGGCGCAGTCGCCAGCCAGCGTGCCGAGGCTGGCAGCAACCCAGGCGTCGCGCTCGTCCTGCTTCACCTGGAGCCATAGCTCGCTGGTGTGGCGGGCGGTGACGGTGAGCGTCTCGCCGGCGTACCCGTAGTCCACGATGCTGTAGCCGGTGCCGGGGCCGCTACGCAGGTTGACCGAGGCGGGGGTGATGGTGAGCGTGCAGGCAGCCGCCAGTGACGAGGTCAGCAACGGCGTTGCGGTGGGCGATGGCGAGGAGGTCGCCGTCGGCGTAGGGGACGGCGTAGGCGTCGCCGTGACGGTGCGTGTCGTGGTCGGGCTGGCAGTTGCGCTGGGCGCAGCAGTCGCGGTTGGCGGCTGGGTCAAAGTCACCGTGGGCGTATGGGTGCCAGTGGGCAGCGGCTCGGTGCGCAGCGATGGGCCTGTGTCGCGGTTGGCCAGCAACAGCGCCAGCACGAAGCCGACGACCAGCACGGACGCGGTGGCCAGGGCCAGGCCAGGAGGCGTGAAGTTCAGGCGCAGCGAGCGGCGGGGGGCGGCCTGCATCACCTGCTGACGCACGCGCATTTTTGCGCCGGGCGGCACTGCCGGGCGCGCGCGCTGCACCAGAATCGCCGTCTCCAGCAAGGGCAGCAGACGGTCGGCGTGCTGGGGATGGGCGCGCAGGCAGTCGTCAAGCGACTGGCCCGTGTTGAGCCTGTCTATGCAGTCGTTGAAGGCGTCGAACACATCAACATCATACGAGGCCACTGGTCGCCTCCGGTTCGCTCTCGGCCAGCAGCCGGCGCAGCGTGTCAACGGCGCGGAACTGCAGCGACTTGATGGCGCTCACGCTTTTGCCCATGCTGTCCGCCGTGTCTTGCAGGCTCATCCTCTGCCCGAAGCGCAAAATCAGCACTTCCTGCTGGTCCGGGGCCAGCATCCCCACCACGCGCCGCACGCGGTCGGCGTCGAGCGCCGCAGCCGTATCAGTCTCCAGATCACCGTCGTGGGCGAACGGCGCGCTCTCGTCCAGGGGACTGGTGGGCGGAGCGCCCCGATAGTGGTCGGTCAGCACGTTGCGCGCCACCCGAAACAACCACCCGCGTAGCGTGTCGCGCGGGGCATGGTCGCCTTGCAGCGCGGTCAGGAACTTCACGAACACCTCGCTGGTCAGGTCTTCAGCCAGCGCCGGGTCGCTCACCCGCCAGCGCAAAAACTGGTACACCGGCTCGAAAAAGCTCTCGTAGATGCGAGCGACGGCCTGGCGGTCGCCTTGCCGCGCTCGCCGTAGCAGCCGGTCTTCGTCCGGGAGGTCGGGGAGCGCCAGAAGGATGGGCAGGATCATCGTCAGTTCCGGTGTGCCTACATGCGCGGTGCCCAGCTATTATAGCCCCGAATTGACCATGCCGGCCCGCCTCGCGCGGCGCTGGCACACCTGGCGGGAGAACCGCGCCCTCCCGCCAGGTCTGTGCGTCACGCCGGGGTGGACTCGCCCTTAGTCTCCGCCCTCTTCTTCGTGCTCGCCCTCGTCTTCGTGCTCGTCACCGTCATCGCCATGATCGTCGTCGCCGGAGTCGTCGCCGTGATCATCGCCATCATCGCCGGAGTCGTCACCGGAGTCGTCGCCGGAGTCGTCGCCGGAGTCGTCGCCGTCGTCGCCGTCATCGTCCTCATCGTCTTTGAACAGGTCATCCGTCACGGTCAACCCGTCGCAATCATCTTCTAGCTCGCCGACGTTCACCGCGATCCAGGCCTCGCCGGTAGCCGTTGCCACCTTGACCCACGTCCCGGTTGCGTCCACTGCCAGCACGGGGAGCTTGTCGTCGTCGAAAGCGTAGCCGATCACGTCGTAGCCGGTGCCGGGGCCGCTGCGCAGGCTGGCCGAGCTAACCTCGACCTCGAACTGGCAGGCGTCGCTGTCCTCGTCGCTGTCGTCGCTGTCGCCATCGTCACTATCATTGTCGCCGTCGTCGCTGTCATCGTCCATGTCGTCAACGAACGGGGTTGGCTTGACCTCGCGGGCGATCAGGATGCCACTGGCTTGGCGGGTCAGCTCGATCTTGACCAGCGTGCCGACTACCAGCGCGCCCTTCATCTCGGCGCCGGTCGTGTCATAACGCTGCCCGGCCACGACCACGTAGTTCTCGCCGATTTCATCCAGGGTGCCGATGATCTCCAGCCCGTCATCGTCCACCTTGACCAGGCCGCTGGGCGCTGCCACGCCTGGCTGTGTGTCATGGCATTGTGTGCATTCTGCGCCAGCGGGGATCGGGACGTGTCCCTCCGGCGTTCCGCCAGCCGCCGGGACGAAACGCTCGATCTCGCGCGCCACCCAGACGCCGCCATCGCTCAGCCGCGCGTGTACCTTGACCACCATGCCCGCCGCCAGGCCCGGCTCGATTTCGGCGCTGGCGATGTCAAAGACCAGGCCATTCACTGTGGCCGTCGTGCCGCTGAGACCGGCCAGCGTGCCGATGAACTCGCTCTCGCCGGGCAGCAGGCCCTCATCTTCCGCCGCCTTTACCTCGCGGGCGAGGATCGTGCCGTCCGGCTGGAGCGTCCCTTCGACCTTGACCGCCGCCCCGACCATGATGGCCGTCTTGATTTCCGCGCCTGCGGTGTCAATACGCAGCCCGTTGACGGTGAGAGTTGTGCCGCCTTCGATCGCTTTGACCACCCCGACCACTTCCACTTCGCCGGTGGAACTCTGTGCCAGCGCGCTGGAAGCCAGCGCCAGCAGCGCGACAATGGCCGCCAGGACTGTGACCAGGGCAATTCGCCCACGTGGATGAATGAACATTCTGTCCTCCTTGTGCTTTGTGCTGTACGATTACTTGCGCGATGTGCGCAATTTTCATACGGCCAATCTGATTAATTCGACGGAGGACGGAGAAGAAGGTTTCGGCCAGTTTCGGTAGTACTTTGGTACTATGGGAGATGGCTGGCGGCCAGTTCTTGGTGATCAGGCTGGTGGCAACCGTCAGGTGAGGATGGGGGAGGGACAGCGGTTAGCCAGCGCGCTCGCCAATCAGCGGTGCCCCGTCGCCCAGGCGA
>DYGW01000283.1 GCA_020724485.1 Thermoflexus sp.
CTCGACTGCCGCCCCTGGCTGCGCGTCAGCGCGGAGCGTGTCTGGCTGCCCAACGGCCACGAGATTGACGCCTTCTACCACATTGACATGCCGGAGTGGGCGCAAATCTTCGCCGTGACCGGCGACGGGCGCGTGCCGCTGATCGAGCATTGGAAGCAGGGGGCGCGCACCCTCTCGCTGGAACTGCCCGCCGGCTACCTGGACGACGGCGAGACAGCCGAAGCCGCCGCCCGCCGCGAGCTACGCGAAGAGACAGGCGTCGAGGCGTCGGACTGGCGCTACCTGGGCCGCTTCTTCATGGACGGCAACCGGGGCTGCGGCGCGTCACATATCTTTCTGGCGCGGGGGGCGCGCGCGGTTGGCGCGCCGCAGCGCGAAGACTCCGAGATCATGGCACAGCACTGGCTGACGCTGGCCGAAGTGCGCGCGGCCTGGCTGGGCGGGCGCATCGGCAACATTGCCGCGATAGCCGCCATCGGGCTGGCGCTGGCGGCATTGGAGGGGGACGATGCTCCAGATTAGATCGGCGCGCCTGGCCGACCTGCCAGGCATGGCCGCCGTGCTGCAAGACGCTTTCAGCGACAAGATGCACGCCATCTTCGGCAGCGACCGCGAGAAGATCGTCAGCCTGTTGGAGTTGATCTACACGGGGCCGGTCAAGCGCGGCTATGACGGCGTGCTGGTCGCCGACCGGGGCGGGCGCATCGTCGGCACGCTGGTCATCGAGCCGCTGCTGCACACGGCGGACGAGAACCGGGCCTTCGAGAGTCTGGCCGTGCGCGAGCTAGGGCTGCTGCGGCTGCTGCGCGCCGCGTTCATGCTCTGGCTGCTGAGCCACAAGCCGGGGCCAGACGAAGCGTACATCAGCGACGTGGGCGTGGCCGCCGATTGCCAGGGCGAGGGCATCGGCGGGCAGCTTATGGCTTACGCCGAGCGTTGGGCGCACGAGCACGGTCGCACCCGCCTGACGCTGTGGGTGGCGGCGGACAACGCCCGCGCTATTCACGTCTACGAGAAGGCCGGGCTGGCCATCACGCGCACTCGCGCAAGCTGGCTGACCCGCCTGACCTACGGCATCCGCCGCTGGCACTTCATGGAGAAGTCGCTGACCAGCCGCCAACTGCCGAGCGGGGAGAGAGAAGATCGCCGCAGAGACGCAGAGGACGCCGAGAAGGTCTGAGAGTATTCTTGAAACTGCTCTTTCTCTGCGCTCTCTGCGCCTCAGCGGTTCAACAATCCTGCTCCAGACCGCCCTCGCCCCGCCCCGGCGCAACGCCCGGCGCGCAGATGGGTTATCATTGGTGGGTGGCTGAGGATCGCCAGGGGCCGTCGAGTCATGCGTGTCGCGCTGTTCACCGAGACATTTCTGCCCAAGATTGACGGGATTGTCACCGTCCTGCTGCTGCTGCTCGATCACCTGATCCAGCGCGATGTCGAGTTCATGATCGTCGCGCCCAAGCTGGCCGACCAAGTCAATCATTATCGCGGCAAGAAGGTCGTCGGCGTGCCGGGCGTGCGCTTCCCGTTCTACCCGGAGCTAAAGGTTGGCCCGCCCACGCTGGGCACCTACCGCGAAGTCAAGGACTTCAAGCCAGACATCGCCCACTTCATTCACCCCACCCTGGTTGGCACGGGCGGCATGGTCATGGCCAAGCGCCTGAACATTCCCACGCTGGCCTCGTTCCACCTCGACCTGGCCACCATCGCCCGCTACCTGGGGATCGGCTTCCTGGAACCGGCCATCTGGTGGTACACCCGCCAGAACTTCAACGCCGCCGATTACGCGCTGGCCCCCTCGCGGCTGGTGCAGCAGGCGATGCTGGCCCACGGCGTGCGCAACGTTGGGCTGTGGCGCCGGGGCGTGGACGCCGAGCAGTTCCACCCGCGCCACTACTCCGCCGCCATGCGCGCCCGCCTGAGCGCCGGGCACCCGGAGGATACCATCCTGCTCTACGTGGGGCGGCTCTCCAACGAGAAGCAGATCGACACGATCAAGGCGGTGCTGGAGCGCGTGCCGGGCACGCGGCTGGCCCTCGTCGGCGACGGCCCGGCGCGCGCCGACCTGCAAAGATACTTCGCCGGCACGCCGGCTGTGTTTATGGGCTATCTGCAAGGCGAAGAGCTATGGTCGGCCTTTGCCAGCGCGGATATTTTCGTCTTCCCCTCGGCGATGGAGTCCTTCGGGCTGGTGTTGGTCGAGGCGATGGCATCCGGGCTGCCTGTCGTCACCTCGCGCGTGGGCGGCGTGGACGATATGGTGCGCTCCGGCGTCAACGGCTACGTGTTCAATGTCGGCGATGTGCGCGGCATGATTGACGGCGTGCGCGCCGTGCTCTCCGAGAAGCGCAAGCGCCAGGTCATGGGCCGCAACGCGCGCCTCTTCGCCGAGACGCAGTCCTGGCCGGCCATGATGGACGAGCTAATCGCCTGCTACGACGACCTGATCAGCGGGCGTACGCCGTCCATGTAGCGAGCCTAGAGTTAGGCGTCTGAAGTCCAGAGTTTGGAGAGTGAAGCGGGACGCAGAGTTTCCTACTCCCTACTCCCAACTCTAGACTCCTGACTCACAACTCCCCACTCCCCACTGGCCTGCTCCCAAACGTCAGCGTGCCGGGCGCGGACAGTCAGCCAGCGCGCGGCCAGAGCGCGTATAATCAGGCTGGTAAGTGCATCGAGACTCACACAGGAGAGAAACCTCATGTCTCCGCAATCAAGCACGATCTTGCTGGTCGCCGCGGTGCTGGCGCTGCTGGTGCTTCTGTCAGCGATCCGCATGACCCAGGAATACGAGCGGGGCGTCGTGTTCCGCTTCGGGCGGCTGCTCAAGCGCACGAAGGGGCCGGGCCTGTTCCTGGTTTACCCCTTCGGCATTGACCGCGTGGTGAAGATTGACCTGCGCGTGGTGACGCTGGACATCCCGCGCCAGGACTGCATCACGCGCGACAACGTGACGGTGGGCGTCAACGCGGTGGCCTACTTCCAGGTGGTGGACCCGCGCCGGGCGGTCGTGGCCGTCAGCAACTACGCCAACGCCACCTTCCAGATCGCCCAGACTAGCCTGCGCAGCGTGATCGGCCAGGTGGAGCTAGACGAGCTGCTCAGCCAGCGCGAGCGCGTCAACCAGACGTTGCAGCACATCATTGACGCCGAGACCGAGCCGTGGGGCGTCAAGGTGAGCATTGTCGAGATCAAGGATGTCGAGCTGCCGCCGCAAATGCAGCGCGCGATGGCTCGCCAGGCCGAGGCCGAGCGCGAAAAGCGCGCCAAGATCATCCACGCCGAGGGCGAGATGCTGGCCGCGCAGCAGCTTCAACAGGCGGCGACGACGATGGCCGCTGAGCCGTCGGCGCTGCAACTGCGCTACCTGCAAACGCTGACCGAGATCGCCGTCGAGAAGAACTCGACGATCATCTTCCCCGTGCCGATTGACTTCCTGGCCACGCTCACCGATTTGCTCAAGCGCAGCCGCGACAAGGCTTGATCGCGCCTCGGAGAAGGGGGCACTTCGTTCCTGGAGGAGAGCTTCACCGCAGAGCAACTGTGTTGTGTGTCAAGGCACCCGAACGGGTTGAGGGGTAC
>DYGW01000284.1 GCA_020724485.1 Thermoflexus sp.
GGAGCAAAGCGGCGGGCCGGCTCCCCTTCCCTCCGCGCAGCGTGGGGGAAGGGGTCGGGGAATAGGGGGCAATCCCAGCGCCCAAGTGCCCAGCCCTAACAACTTGTTCGTGGACCCACTTCTGCGGGCGTGTGCAAAGGTCGTCACCGAATCGCTTGACGCGGGGGCATTGACCTCACTCCCAGTCTCGCTGCGCTCGGCTTGCCCCCTCTCCGCAGCGGAGAGGGGGCGGCGAGGCGCGTCAGCGCCGGGCAGGGGTGGAGGTCATGTAGGGGCGTATTGCAATACGCCCCTACGGAGCGCAACAGAGCAGCGCCCCTACCTGATAGGCACGCGCCCCCGCCCGCGAACAACGTGCGCCGCGACCCATAATAGGCTAAGATTCGGCCATCGCACCCTGAGTGCGCGCAACACCGCCGCGCTGCTCATCACGCGCCGAGGGAGAAGGGAGCAGAGACAGCCGCGAGGCCAAACAGGCATGACCAAGCGCATTCTGATCATCGAAGATAACCAGGACAGCCGTATTCTGATCACCGATCTGTTGCAGTCTCTGGCCTACACCGTGCTCGTCGCCGAGGACGGCGTCCAGGGCTTGGCGCTGGCCCAGGCCGAAAAACCTGACCTGATCCTGATGGACCTGTCGCTGCCGAAGATGGACGGCTGGGCGTTGACGCGCCAGCTTAAGCAGGATGCTGCCCTGGCGCACATTCCCATCATCGCCCTGACCGCCCACGCGATGGTCGGCGACCGCGAAGAGGCGCTGCGGGCGGGCTGCGATGACTACGTGTCCAAGCCGATTGACATGCGCGAGCTAACCAGCAAGCTCAAGCATTATCTGCGCTGATGCCCCGCGCCACCGGCGTGGCCCGGCAGGGGCGTCTGGCAGACGAAGGTGGCGCCAGCCATGAAAATCCTGGTGGCCGAAGACGACCGCGACAGCCGCGAGCTAGTTCACGATATTGTGCGCAATCTGGGCCACCAGGCAATTCCGGTTGCCGATGGCCGCGCCGCCCTGGAACACGCCCAGCAAGACCTGCCCGACCTGGTCATCCTCGACATCAACATGCCGCTGCTGGACGGCTTTGAGGTCTGCGCGGCGCTGCGCAGCGACCCGCGCACCGCCTCCATCCCGGTGATCATGCTCACGGCGCAGGTGGACATCGAGTCGCGGGTGCGCGGGCTGGGCGTGGGCGCGGATGATTACCTGGTCAAGCCGTTCCACCCGCGCGAGCTGATCGCGCGCATCGCCGCCCGGCTGCGCGCCAAAGAAGAGGCCGACGCGCTGCGCGCCCAGCGCGAGCAGATTCGCCAGACCTTCGAGCGCTTCGTCGCCCACGAGATCGTCGAGCAGCTTCTTGAAGACCCGTCGCGCGTGCAGCTTGGCGGGGCCGAGGCCGTCGTCACCGTGCTCTTCGCCGATCTCGAAGGCTTCACCCGGCTGGCCGAACTCGCCGCGCCGCCGCGCCTGATCGAAGTGCTCAACGCCTATCACGCGCTGATGGTGCGGCACATCAAGGCGCACGGCGGCACGCTCAACAAGTTCCTGGGCGACGGGGTGATGGCCCTCTACAATACGCCGCTGCCCCAGCCCGACCACGCCCTGCGCGCCGTGCGCACCGCCCTCGCCATCCGCGACGCGCTGCCCCGCTTCTACGACACGCTGGAGCCGGATTTCCGCCTGGCGGTGAATGTGGGCATCAACACCGGCCCGGCCATCGTCGGCATCATCGGCACGCCGGAACTGATGGACTTCACCGCCATCGGCGACACGGTCAACCTGGCCAGCCGCCTGCAGCACCTGAGCGATCACAGCGAGATCACGGTCAGCGAGGCGACGCACAGCCTGGTCGCGGATCAGGTTATCGCCACGCGCACCGGCCCGCATGTGGTGCGCGGGCGCGAAGAGGCGGTGATCACCTACCTGATCGAGGGCCTGCGCTGAGGGGGGTGCCGGGCGCAGCAGAGCAACGCCCCTACGCGAGACCGGCGGGGGTTCGTAGGGGCGTATCGCCATACGCCCCTGAACAACAAGGCATTCAAACGGTGTGCTCCGTTCTGCACTAGCACGTCAGGTGCAGGATGGCGTTGGTCGTGCCCAGGTCGGCCCCCTTGAGCAAAGCGCAGGCCTCCGACGTGGGCACAGCCAGCAGTTCGACCCCGCGCCGCTGCGCTTCTGCACGCACCTCGTCCATGATCGGCAAAGCGCCGTGTGCGCCTGTGCCGATGATGAGTTGCTGGCAGTCCCAGGGGATGGCTTCCTGGGCCGAGAGCGGCGTATGCCCGTAGCGTGCTTTGAAGGCTTTGGAGGGGGTTTTGTCGCGGGGGCGCACTTTGCCGCCCTCGATCACCACATCTTTGGTGTAGCGCACTCCCTCAATCTTGATTTCGCCAAAACCGATATACCACACCTTCATGGCCGTCCTCCCTGTGCCTGCCACTGCCTGCTACGCACTATTATGGCACAATCTGGGCCTGGCCAGCGTGACAGAGCCGGGGGACCGGCGCAAAGAGGTTCGCCTCACGCGAGACTTCCGAAGTCTGCGGAGACTTCGGAAGTCTGGTTTTGGGCCGGGCGCAGCAGAGCAGCACCCCTACTCGTCTATCTCGTCGAACATGTTGAGCGTGCGCGGCCCCTCGTCCTTGACGCGCCCCGCCTGCTTGAACGTCACCGACGACAGCGGCATCTCGATCCCCTGGCCGCCGAGCAACTCCTCGATGGTGCAAATCTGGATGCGCGGGTAGTCGCGCCCCCAGCCCGGCGAGCGGTAGAACCCGGCGCTGACCGCCTCGGTGACCATCTCGCGCGTGGGCGGCTCCAGCGTGATGAAGACGCCCATCGCCGCTTTCTCGCGCTCCACCGTGCCCTTCAGGTCGCGGATGTCGCCGCTTTTCACATGGCCGGACTTGACCTGGACAATGATCCGCTTGGGCCTGCCCGTGTTGTCGTCTATGAAGGTGATCAGCCCGTCAATGCCGCGATCGGCGCCGCGCTTGCCCGCCCGACCGCCCACGTCGCCGCCCAGCGGACGCGCCTGCACCAGCGACAGCGCCCAGAACTGGAACTGGAAACGGTCGTCGGCGGCAAGCTGGCGCGCCCCGTCCACCGACCCCGGCTCGCCGATGACCTGGTAATCTACGCCGGGCGCCAGGCCGAACATATCGCGCAGGCGGAACTTGAGCAGGTTGATGCTCAGGTGGGTGATGTCTATGCCGATCCAGCGGCGACCGAGCTTGTGAGCGGCGGCGACCGCCGTGCCGCAGCCGGCGAAGGGGTCGAGCACCACGTCGCCGGGGTTGCTGCTGGCGCTGATGATGCGCTCCAGCAGGGCCAGCGGCTTCTGCGTGGGGTAGCCCAGGCGTTCCGTTTTTGATGTAATCCCAATATCATCCCATAAGTCCTGGAGAGGATAGCCTTCTTGCTCGTCAAGATACCGCTTCTCTCGCGGAATTCCCTCTCCATCTCTGGGAAAATAGAGCCTTCCCTCCCGTTCGGCCTGCTCCATGCGTTCTCGTGTCCAACGCCATACTTTCAGATGGCCGCGAAACTCGTAAGTCAAGTTGGGTCGTTCGGGATT
>DYGW01000285.1 GCA_020724485.1 Thermoflexus sp.
CATGGCAGCGGCCAGCCGGGTCTGAGCGACTGACGCGCTGTCCCGCTGCCGCCCTGCGCACTGCGTCCCAGCCTTGACAGGCCCGTGAAGGCTGCTTATAATTCTGCGCGTTGCCCGGCCTGAACGCCGGACATGCGTCTGTCTAAGGAGACTTTCAATGGGTCCGCTGCCCAAGCGAAAAACGTCCAAAACCCGCCGCGACAAGCGGCGTTCACACGACCATCTGACGCCGCGGCACCTCGTCCTCTGCGACGAGTGCGGCAATTACAAGCCAGCACATGAGGTCTGCCCGCACTGCGGCATGTATCGTGGTCGTGAAGTGCTGCCGGTCGCCGAAGAAGAATAGAACGCCTGCGGCAGCCATTTCCCTGTTTCAGAAATGCTGGGGCCGTGCCTTGACGTGCACGGCTCTTTGCGTTATGAACCCTGGCCACCCGCCAACGCCGGTTTACAACACTTGTGCTGCACGGAGTGATGTACGTGCCCAAAGCAAAAGCCCCGCCGGTCGTATTGACTGACGGGGCTTGTTTTGCTACACTCATGCCGTCAAGTCGCTACACCCGACTTGGCCATGCTCCGGGCTGTCCAACCAGCGCCGGGGCATTCGTTTATCAAGGTACGAGCACAGTGTAGCACGGGTCGCAAACCAGTGCAAGCGGGTTGCCCTGGCAGTGCCGTGTGTGCCAGCTAACCCCCGCCAGCAGGCGGCCACCAGCAAGCCCGCGCGCCTGGCCCTCACCCCTCTGAGAACATCTGTTCAGAGCGTGGCCTCACCCCTGCCAGCGGTTGGCCCATGTCGGACGTGCCCAGAGGGGTGAGGGCGGCGCGGGGGTGAAAATCATCAGTGGATAGCAGTCAACAGGCACCTATGTCACCGCTGGCGCGGTGCACCAGCCGCGCGCAGAGTGGCCTGTTTGGGGCCTGTTTGAGGCCCCGCTGCTGGCCACGCGGCCGGCACGAGCGTGCCAGCACCGTGCAAAATTTGCACAGTTGGCGAGTACCCCGCGCGCCCAGAGGGGTGAGGGGTTCTCACTCAAGGGCGCTCGTTTGAGAACAGCGCCTTTTTTTCTAAGACTGTTTTTCCCGTCCAAAACTGTTTTCAAAACTGTTTTCTGTTTTCACGAGCCGGAACAGTCGCCTTTTTTTTTCCTGTTGCAATGATTGCAATGCCCCCGCGTGCGCTGGCACGAGCGCGCCAGAAAGCCGCTCCGAGCATTTCGCGCTACCCGTGCTGCGTTACCGCCTCACCTTGCGCGTCTGGGCGCGTCAGAGGGGCATTCTCTGGCCCGAACCACTCAAGGAAGTCACGCCAGCGCAGCACAACCAGGTCGTTCTCCCGGCGCTGCGACACTTGGTGTAGCACGGCGACGGCCAACTGTTCGGAAGTCGCCGAACGTTCGGCTTGCTCCAACGCGGCCACCACGCGCGCCGGCAGACGCGCCCACGATTTGCACTCCGCTACCAGCCAGCCGGTGCGCACGTCCGCCCCGCCGTCCCTGCCATTTGCGCGCCCGCTCCGCTGCGCGTGGTGCCCAACGCGGCGGCGATGGCGGCCTCGTGTCTCTGCCAGGTGCGTTTGTGTTGCCTGCTCATGCCTCACCCCTCTGGGCGCGCTTCAGCTGCGCCAACGCTTTCTCCAATTCACCGGCAATGCCCGCGTGAATTCTGCTACCGGCGTCCGCCTTCTGGCGCGCGCTGGCCATCATACGCTGCAACTGCTCTGCCGCGTCCGGGCTGGCCAGCAGTTCGCGCCAACTGCGAGAAACCACGCCACCCACCCAGTACGGGCCGTCGTAGCTGTCCGTTTTGCGCCGTCGGGCGCGTTTGCGCTGTGCTGTCACGGTTACTCCCTCACAGTGCCAGAACCATGCACAATAACTTTCAGTACCCTCTGCGGGCCTATGGGCTGAGAAACTGCACAATAACGGGCCACATGAACACAGTATTTAGGAAGGGGCAGGAAAGGCTTGTGCAGCAGCAGCAGCGCTTGTGCAGCAGCGGCAGCAGCGGCCCGCGCGCGCGTCGCCCCCCCTATTCATGCCGTAGCGCCAGAACCTCTCGAAACGTTTGTCGCTCACTTGCAATGCCCCATTCCCGTCTGTTTTTCGCTGTCGGCGCGCCCAGTTCGTGCGCTACCTCAGCAGCGTCACGTTGGCCGACAACCCAGCCGCCGGCGGTATCAGTCGCCAGCCCGTAGCGCGCCAGCGTGCGAAGGGCATTCGCTACGGTGTTGCGATGCTTACCCGTTGCCAGCGCCAGCGCGCCTACCTTCTGAGCTTTGGCGTTCAGGCGGGCGTATACCATGCCTGCCGCGCGCCCCAGCACCGCCCACAGCTCGGCCTCACCTGGCAGCGCGTCAATGGCCCGCGCGGGCGCGCTATCTGCTGGCGCGCTCGCGTCGGGCACCAGTCGCCACGTGCGGGCGTCTGTGGGGCGCTGGCGGTTGTTCTCTGACACTACCAAGCCTTGTTGCACCAAGCGTTGCAGTGCGCCGCCCGCGCCGCGCCAACCCACGCTGGCGGCCAACTGAACGTCCCGACGGGCCAGGGCGGGCGTCAAGGTATCCGCCAGCCAAGCGCGCTGCAACAGGACACGATAGGCCAGGAAGTCGCTACCGCCGCCGCGTCCGGGCCAGGGGCGCGCCTCAGCCCAACGCCACAGTCTGGCTATGATTTCGCGCTCCGGGGTGCCCGCCAGCCGGCCAAGTGCCTTGCCCCAGCACGTGCGTAAGTAGCCCTCTCTGTCATGCTGGCTGGCGTAATGCCCCGGTTGGTGCTCTGTGAACAGCGCGGCTACCTCTGTGAAGTCCCAGCCGCACCATGCTGCGTGTAGGACAACAGCTTGCTCAGCTTCTGAGCGGCTTGCGTACTGCAACACGACGCCCGCCCGCGCAACGCGCACAGCCTGGCCCGGCGGTAGGACGGCCAATGCCTTCAGCAGCCACAATGCCCAGTCTGCCAGCGGACGGCGGGGCAGGGGCACGGGCAGGGCGGCCAGCGGTTCGGCAGATTTCGGCCTCAGCAGCGGGGCCAGGTCACGCCAGCGCAGAGGGCGCGTGCGCAGTATGTCTTCTGGTGCGGTGCTGGGCATGAAGCGGTACCGCTTGCCCCCGACGGCGCTACAAGGGGCGGCGACTTGCGCGCCCGGCCCGACGCGCAATTCACCCGGCCCCACGTCGGGGTGCCACAACACGTAGGCTGTGCCGTCGGGCACGTCGGCTATGGGTAGGTAGAAGTGCCGTCCGTTCGACGGGGTAACGACGGCTGGCGGCTTGACGCCCAGCCCGGCCCAGTGCGCCACCAACGCGCGTTCAGTCTGGGGTGCGTCGGCGTCGGCGACGGCGAACCCGTTACCGCAACGTAGGCCGATGTTGCCCGCGTCCGTGCCCGCCTCGTGCCATTGAACGGGCGGCGGGGTGACTTGCCAGGCGTCACAGACGGGCTTTTTGGAGCCTGGCCTGAGAGGTAGCGTGGCCAGCCCCAGCCGCTCGTAGCGGGTGCGCCATGCGCCAAGCGCGGTCACTGCCCCACCTCTGCAAACAGCGGCAGTTGGCGCGG
>DYGW01000286.1 GCA_020724485.1 Thermoflexus sp.
CGTACAGGGCGCTGTACTGCTGCACGGGGCGCTCCCAACTCAGGTCGAGGCGCATCGCCCGCTCCTGCATCCGCTCGAACGCTGCGCGCCGGTTGCGGTACGTGTCAATCGCCCAGTGCAGCGTCAGGCGCACGGCGTCCGGCTCCTCGAACAGAAACACGAAGCCCGTCCCAACGTCCGCCGGGCCGCCGTCGTAGTTCTGCACGGTATCGGCCAGGCCGCCCGTCTCGCGCACGACGGGCAGCGCGCCGTAGCGCATGGCCAGCATCTGCGTCAGGCCGCACGGCTCGTAGCGGCTGGGCACGAGCACCAGGTCAGACGCGGCGTAAAGGCGCTGGGCCAGGTCGGGCTGGTAGCCGAGGATGACGCGCACCTTCCAGCCGAAGTCCCATTCCAGGCGCTGCACCTCCTGCTCGATCTCCGCCTTGCCCGAACCGATGATCACCAGTTGGGCGTCGCTCTCGGCCAGCAGGCGGCGCAGCCCCGGCACGGCGAAGTCCATCCCCTTCTGCTCGACCAGTCGCGTGACGACGCCGATCAGCGGCACGTCCGGCTGCTGGGGCAGCCCTAGCTCCGCCTGGAACGCGGCCTTGTTCTTGGGGCGCTCGGCCCGAAAGTTACTCGCATCGAAGGGGTGGGGGATGGCGGGGTCTGTCGCCGGATTGACGCGATCCATGTCCAGGCCGTTGAGGATGCCGCTGAAATCGCCGTCACGCACCCAGATCAGCCCCTCCAGCCCCTCGCCGAAGCGCGGATAGTGCAGCTCGATGGCATGGCGCGGGCTGACCGTGTTGATCTTGTGGGCGTAGGCAATGCCGATGCCGAGCAGGTTGTCGGTCTTGCTCTGGTAGATCAGGTGTGGGTGATGGCGACCCGGCACGCCCGCCTCCCACAGGTAACCGCCCGCCTCCCAGCCCTGGTAGCCCATGTTGTGGATGGTCAGCACGCTGGCGACCTGGTCCCAGCCGGGCGCGCCGCGCGACTCGTGCAGCAGGAAAGGCACCAGCGCCGTGTGCCAGTCGTGGACGTGCAGCACATCCGGGAACCAGCGCTCGCCGCCAGCGCGACCCTGCCCCAGTTCCCAGGCCGCGCCCATCGCTGCCTGGGCGAAGAACACGAAGCGCTTGCGGTCCCAGTTCAGGTCGGTATAGATGTAGTCACCGCCGCTGAAGAAAGGCCAGCTTTCGAGGAAGTAGACCGGGACGCCGTCCTGCTCGGTGGTGTGTACATGCACGTCCGCCGTGCCTACCTGGCGGTGAAAGGGGAAGCTGAACAGGTAGCGCAGCCGGTCGCCGAAGCGCCCCTTGACCGGCCCGTAGAGCGGCATGAGCACGCGCGCGTCCACCCCCTGCCGGCGCAGCGCGCGTGGCAGGCTGCCCGCCACATCGCCCAGCCCGCCCGTCTTGGCAAACGGGGCCATCTCCGCAGACACGAACAACACGCGCATGGCCCGCTTCTCCTCGTCGCCCGCCCGCCGCAGTCAGCCGCCAGCGTTCAGCCAAAGACACGGCCAGTGGTTTTCGCTGAATGCTGATAGCTGACGGCTGTCCGCTGATAGCTACCCGCTGCACCACCAGCGATAGTCAATGTCCGGGAACAACCGGTCCTTCTCCCACAGTTCCGCCGCCAGCGCGCCGTCTGGCTGGCCGCGCTCCACGCTGCTGGCCAGCGCCAGGAAGCGCTCGACGTGCTGGCTGAAACGCTGCACCGCGTACTGGCGCGCCTGCCCGGTGGTGACCAGGAAGGGCCAGTCGGAGCTTTCGAGCAGCACCAGCTCGCGCGCCGCCTGGTTGAGCACGCCGCGCAGCAGATCGTCATCGTAGCGGTCTTTGTACTGGTCGGCCAGGCGCTGCATCTGCCGCTCGGCGTCGTGGATCGGCGCCCACATCCAGTGCGTCTCGCTGTTGTCCCAGGTGAAGTGCGTGCCGCCCGCGCCCCAACTGCCCTCCGGCAGATGGATCACGCGCTGCGGCGGGTGCTGCTCCACGTACTCCGACGCCGTGACCAAATCCACCTTCGGGTTCTCGGCCAGCAGGCGCAGCACCTGCTTGAGCCAGTCCACGCCCTCGAACCACCAATGCCCGAATAGCTCGGTGTCGTAGTTGGAGGCGATGAAGCCGTAGCCCTCGCCGAAGTCCCACTGCGCCTGCAGAATGCGCTCGACCAGCGCGGCAAAGTCCTGGGCGTGCATCCGCACCTTGTGCTGCGCCCAGTCCGGGTGATAGAAGTCCTTGTCGCCCAGGTCTACCTTCGCCCCGGTCACGCGCCAGTATTGCAGACCGCTGACGCCGTCTTTGCGGTGGAACTCGCGGTAATCGAAGTCGCCGGGGTAGCCCCACTGCGCCGACCAGACGCGCTGCCCGGTCTCGTTGTTGCGCCCGATGACGGCCACGCCGCTGTGCTCGTCGACGTGCGGGCCGGCGGTCGTGTCGCTGACGTAGTAGGCGCGGAAGGTCGTCAGCGGCTCGCCCGGCACGGGCGCGGCGGACATGGGCACCAGGTAGCGGCGCTTGATCACGCCATACGGCCCGATGGCCTCGCCCGCTGCCACGCCGACTGGCGCGCCGCCAGTGATCAGGTGCGTCTCGCTGAAGAAGACCTTGATCCCCTGCTCGGCGACAAAGTACTCGATGCCGGGCCGGATCGTACCGTCGTCCTCGTAATAGGCGGGGCGGTAGGCGCACTCCGGCAGCCAGATGCCGCGCGGCGCGCGCTTGAAGAAGCGCCGGTAGCTCTGCGCGCCCGTCTTGAGCTGGCCGCGAATGGCCGTGTCGGTGCCCAGCAGCGGCAGGTAGCCGTGCGTGGCCGCGCTGGTGGTGATCTCGATGTAGCCTTCGTCCTGCAGACGCTTGAACGCCCCGATCAGGTCGCGGTTGTAGCGGCGGGCGAGCGAGTCCTTGATGCGCTCGTAGTAATGCTGGTAGAAGCTGGCCAGATACTCCAGGTGCTTGTGCCCAACCCACCAGGGCTTTTCAGCGGGCAGCGCGGCTCGCTCACCCTCGTCGGACGCGGCCAACGCCGCCACGACCGCCCCGCGATCCACCGCCGGCAGATCGCCCTCCTCGGCCTCCTCGCGGGCGACGGGGCGTGGCGCTTCCTCGCCGCGAAAGCGCAGCACATCCTGCTTGGCCCGCGCGATCTTGTCCTCCAGGTACTCGTCGAGGTGGGCGAGCACGTCGGCGTCGGCAAGCTGCTCGGCCAGCACCGGCGTGATGCCGACCGTGATCTTGTAGCGCACGCCCTCCTCGCGCAGGTCGTAGAGCGCGTCCAGCAAGGGGATGTACGTCTCGGACGCGGCCTCGTGAATCCACTCCTCGCCGTGCGGCCAGCGCCCGGCCAGCCGCGCATACGGCAGGTGACTGTGCAAGACAAAGGTAAAAGCACCTATGGCACTCATCACCCCGTCCTTTCAGTTGAGAAAAGCCGCCAGCCGTCAGCGAACAGCCATCAGCCCAGGCACTGAGTCCCTGAGCAGCCGCGCTCTCCCATGACCATTACCTTAATTGCCAATTATTGACCTCACCCCCGTTTCGCT
>DYGW01000287.1 GCA_020724485.1 Thermoflexus sp.
ACGAGTTGGGATGGGAACTGCGATGCGACCAAAGACGTTTCAGACAGACCCCAACCGGACACAGATCGTTGAGATCGTGGGTCGCATAGACAATGCACACGCCGCGACCCTGACCGAGCAGGCCGACAGCGCCCTTGCTCATGGCCGCCCCCACCTGATTCTCGATATGAGCGCCGTCAGCTTCATCAACAGTGCGGGGCTGCGTGCTCTGGTGCAGATCGTCAAGCAGGCGGGGGCGGCGGGCGGCTCGCTGACCATCCTCAACCCCTCCCAGCCTGTCGAAAAAGTGCTCGAACTGGTGGGGCTGGATACGGTCTTCCGCATCACGTTTGATCCGCAGTGGAATCCCCTGCAACCGAGCACAAACGGCGTCGCCCGGCAAATGTGCGTCCTCGCCTGACCGCCCAAATCCAGCCTGCGCCGCACGCCATTCGCTGTGCTACAATAGCGGGTGGGCTATGTCCCACTGAACTTGACCTAAGAATGAGCCACGCCGCACAGCACGTCACCAGGCAGCCGGAACGATCCTACTGCTGGCTGGCTGCTGACGGCTGACGGCGGTTCCTCAAGGAGACTTTCTATGAGCGAGACGAAGACGGCCTGGATCAGCGAGGAGATCGCGCAGCTTAAAGCCCAGGGACTGTTCACCCACATCCGCACGCTGGACAGCCCGCAGGGTGCCTGGCTGGTGGTGGACGGCAGGCGCGTGCTCAACTTCTCGTCCAACAACTACCTCGGCCTGGCCAACCACCCGCAGGTCGTGGCGGCGGCCAAACGAGCGATGGACAGGTACGGCGTCGGGCCGGCGGCAGTGCGCACCATCGCTGGGACGATGACACTGCACGTTGAGCTAGAACAGCGGCTGGCGGCGTTCAAGGGCGTCGAGGCAGCGATCACCTTCCAGAGCGGCTTCACCGCCAACCTGGCGACCATCCCGGCGCTGGTCGGGCGCGGCGACGTGATCTTCTCCGACCGGCTCAACCATGCCAGCATCATTGACGGCTGTCGCCTGTCGCGCGCGCAGATCGTCGCCTACGAGCACTGCGACCCCGACGACCTGCGCCGCCAGATCGCGGCCACGACCGAGTACGGGCGGCGGCTGATCGTCAGCGATGGCGTGTTCAGCATGGACGGCGACATCGCCCCCCTGCCCGCGCTCTACGAGATCGCCGCCGAGCACGACATCCTGCTGATGGTGGACGACGCGCACGGCGAGGGCGTGCTGGGCCGGGGCGGGCGCGGCATCGTGGATCATTTCGGGCTGCACGGCAAGGTAGATATTGAGGTTGGCACGCTGAGCAAGGCGTTCGGCGTGGTGGGCGGCGTGGTCGCTGGCAGGCAGGTGATCGTAGACTGGCTGCGCCAGCGCGGGCGGCCCTTCCTGTTCAGCAGCGCCATGACCGTCCCGGACGTGGCCGCGTGCCTGGCCGCCGTTGATCTGCTGGAAGCGAGCACCGATCTAGTTGACCGGCTGTGGCAGAACGCGGAGTACTTCAAGAGCGGCATGAGCGCGCTGGGCTTCGACACTGGCTTCAGCACCACGCCCATCGTGCCGGTCATGCTGGGCGAAGCGCCGCTGGCGCAGCAGTTCAGCAAGCGCCTGTTCGAAGAAGGGCTGTTCGCCATGGCTATTGGCTTCCCGACGGTGCCGCAGGGCAAGGCGCGCATCCGCGTGATGAACAGCGCCACTCATTCACGGGACGATCTCGACCGGGCGCTCGACATCTTCGCCAAAGTGGGGCGCGAGCTGGGCGTCATCGCCTAGCAGTCCGCCAGCCCACACCAGCAAACAGATACGCCCGGCGGGTGTCGCTCGCCGGGCGTTGGATTCTCGTCGCAGGAACAGGGGTCGCCTAAAGCTGGAACCCCTGGCGGAAGCGCACGATCTTGCGGCTGTAGCCGCTCACATACTGGCGGAGCCTGGACTCCAGGTCGCACCATTTCTCGCTGCGCAGCACGGCCTGGATGGTCTCCAATTCCTCGGCCACATACTCGACCTGGCGGTGACGGTGATCGCCGTCTGCCTGCGCCGGGATAGTCTGGAAGGCGCGGAAAAGG
This sequence comes from Thermoflexus sp., assembly GCA_020724485.1. Classification (GTDB taxonomy): domain Bacteria; phylum Chloroflexota; class Anaerolineae; order Aggregatilineales; family Aggregatilineaceae; genus UBA2029. Next base: position 2,059 of record DYGW01000287.1, read on the forward strand.
TAGAGGCCCATCTCGTGCAGCGCGGGCACCATCTCCGACATCAAGAACTGAAAGTACGCCTCAGCATCGTCCGTCGCGACATCATAGAACAGCATCAGCTTGAAGCGTGGCACAATGTGTTTGGTCATAATGCGCGTCGTTCTCTGCTCGAACCCCAGACCCAATTGCCGCCCACAGGCCCCTCAGCGCCAGATGCCGGGGATCGCCGTCCCACAGCCAGGACACACGCCGCCCGACGCCGACAGGCGATTCTCTGTCACCATGAACCCGTGCCGCTGGAGGAGCGTCCTACCGCAGCCGGGGCAGCGTGTATCTTCCCATTCACCGGTGCGCCCCGGCAGGTTGCCCGCGTACACATAGTGCAGCCCGGCCTCGCAGCCGATCTCGGCAGCGCGCGCCAGAGTCTCGGCGGGCGTGCGGTCCCGGTCGGTCATCTTGTAGTCGGGATGGAAGGCGGTGACATGCCAGGGAATGTCTGGCGACACCTCGCGGATGAAACGGGCCGCGTCCCACAGTTCCTCGCTGCTGTCGTTGAAGCCGGGCACGACCAGGGTAAGCACTTCGAGCCAGATGCCCGCCTGGTGCACCCGCTTGATCGTGTCCAGCACGTGCTGGAGTACCCCGCCTAACTCGCGGCGGTAGTGCTGATCCTGCATCGTCTTGAGATCGATCTTGTAGCCGTCGAGCCAGGGCTTGAGGTAGTCAATCACTTCGGGCGTGCCGTTGCCATTGGAGACGTACAGGGTCAGCATCCCCGCCGCCTTCGCCCGCTTGAAGACCTCCACCGCCCACTCGGTCGTGATGAGCGGCTCGTTGTAGGTGCTGGCTACGGCGCGCGTGCGGCGGCTCCTGCCCAGCGCGATTAGCTCGTCGGCGGTGATCGGAATGAAATCGCGCCCGGCGGCTTCATCGCGCAGCGTCTGCGAAATCTCCCAGTTCTGGCAATAGCTGCAACGGAAGTCGCAGCCGAGCATCCCGAAGCTCAAGACAGGCTGCCCCGGTGTGACGTGGAAGAACGGCTTCTTCTCGATCGGGTCAATTTGCAGCGCGCCCACGTAGTTGTGCGGCACGCGCAGCACGCCCCCGTCGTTGTAGCGCACCTGGCAGATGCCGCGCCGCCCGTCCTTGAGCAGGCAGCGGTGCCCGCAGGCCAGGCAGCGAATTTTCTTCTGCTCGGCATCCACCACTTCGACCAGCGCGCCGGGCATGGTCATACGGTCGAGCTGTGCTTGCAGGCTCAGGGCCGGAATCATGCGCTGCGTTTCCCCTTCATGCGTGTCAAATCAGACTTTAGCACAAACGCTGGATGACTGGTTAGTGCTGTGGCGCGCCAGGCGCATCAAGGAAGGATGTTGCCGGCGGCTTTCCAGGACGCCAGATAGACAGGAGTGCATGGCAATACGCCCCAGGTACGACAGGGCCGCAACCAGACTTCCGAAGTCTTCGGAGACTTCGGAAGTCTCTTCTCACT
>DYGW01000288.1:0-1935 GCA_020724485.1 Thermoflexus sp.
CAGAGGACACAGAGGAGAACATTGAGGAGAACTATGAAGAGTCTTTGCTTTTCTCCGCGCTCTCTGTGTCTCTGCGGTGCTGCTTTGCCCCAATATCCGAATACGCCCCGGAGTCCGGCAACTTGCGCGCTAGAACTTGTGTTCGTATACTCTCTCCCGTGCGTTTGACGGGCACCCTGATCCGGCATTACAATCCCCTGTGTCCGCCCACGCGAAAGGCAGCGATCTTCCGTGCAGCATTTCCAGCGTATCGGCATCCTGGCCCACCCCTTGCGACCGGTCACTGCGCCCCTGGCGCAAGAAGTGACCCGCTTCCTGGAGGCGCACGGAGTCGCCGCGTGGATGCGTACCTCGTGGGAAGTTGCCGATGCGCGCGCGCTGGTGTCCGGCTCCAACTTGGTTATCGCTATTGGCGGCGACGGCGCGATGCTGCGCGCGGCCCGCGTTTGCGCGCCGCATAACGTGCCGGTGTTGGGTATCAACACCGGTCATCTCGGCTTCCTCACCGAGATCAGCCCGGAGGAGTGGCCGCAGGGCTTGCAGGCCCTGCTCGACGGGCGCTTCTGGATCGAGGAGCGGATGATGATCCGCTGCACGGTGCGCCGCGACGGTGTGCCCGTCGTGGAGAGCGAAGCGCTCAACGATGTGGTCATCAGTCGCGGCACCATCGCCAAGCTGGTGCGGTTGGAGACGTACATTGACGGCGGGTGGGCGACCACCTACTACTGCGACGGCCTGATCATCGCCACACCCACCGGTTCGACGGCCTATGCGCTGGCCGTCGGCGGCCCCATCCTGCCGCCGGAACTGAAAAACATCCTGGTGGTGCCGGTCGCGCCACACCTGAGCATGGATCGCCCGATGGTGCTCTCGCAGGGGGCGACAGTTGAGGTCATCGTCGTCGCGCCGCACGCCACCGCCGAAGTTGTGCTGACCGTAGACGGCGAACTGCTGGCCAGCATGGAGGCGTCCGACCAGGTGGTGATCGCCGCCAGTGACAGCGTCAGCCGTTTCGTGCGCCTACGCGAGCGCAACTATTTCTATCGCTCGCTGCTTGACCGTTTGGAGCCGCGCGTGCCGTCGCGCCCCGGCAGGAACCAGGTGGGCAACAAGCCGGAATCAGGTCAAAATCTGCCATGAACTGGGTCGGTGCCGCGCGCCAACTCCTGGCGTGCGGCCAGGAAACAGACTCGAGACGATCAACCTTATGACAGCTCCAGACCGAACGGAAGTGACCGAGGCCGAGGCAGACGCCGAAGCGACACTGTACTGCACGGTGCACCCCACCGTCGCCACCAACCTGCGCTGCAACCGCTGCGGTCGTCCGATGTGCACGCGCTGCGCGGTCAAGACGCCGGTGGGCTATCGCTGCCGCGAATGTGTGCGTTCCCAACAGGACAAGTTCTTCGACGCGCAGATGCTCGACTACCTGATCGCCGGCGCTGTCAGCCTGGTGATCAGCTTCTTCGCCGCTGGGCTGCTGGCCCGCCTGGGCTGGTTCCTGTTCGCTTTCTTCCTGTCGCCAGCAGCGGGCGGGCTGATCGGGCGCGTCGTGTGGCAGTTGACCGGCAAACGGCGTGGGCGCTACATGGGCATGGTCGTCGGCGCGAACGTGATCGTGGGCGCGCTGCCTTTCTTCATGCTCAACCCGCTGGCGATTGGCATTTACCTGTTCATGGCGACCGGCGCGGCGGTCGCGCAGTTCCGGCTGCACCTGTGACTGCGGCGCTCAGCCCGCCGCGCAGACGACAAGGCAGTGTGACACGCCTATGCTGTTAGAACTGCGGATCAAGGACTTCGCCATCATTGACGAGCTGACGCTGCGCCTGGACCCCGGCTTCCTGGTCATCACCGGCGAGACGGGCGCGGGCAAGTCCATCATCGTGGATGCGGTGAGCTTGCTGCTGGGCGAGCGCTCGGACTCGTCGCTGGTGC
>DYGW01000288.1:1945-3498 GCA_020724485.1 Thermoflexus sp.
CGCGGATCGCGCCGTCGTCGAGGGAACGTTCGCCGTGCCCATGCACATCCGCCTCGAACTCGGCGCGATCCTGGCCCGCGAAGGGTTGGAAGGCGAGTCCGCTGAAGAAGTGCTGCTCTCACGCGAGGTGCGCGCCAACGGGCGCAGCCAGGCCCGTATCAACGGCAGCCTGTGCAACCTGGCTGTGTACCGCGATGTGGGGGCGCTGCTGGTGGACATTCACGGGCAGAGCGAGCACCTTTCGCTGTTGCGCCCTGCCGAGCACCTCTATCTGCTGGATCGCTACGCCGGGCTGGACGAGGCGCGCGCGGCGGTCGGCGCGCTGGTGCGCCAGTTGGCGGGCGTGCGCAGCGAGATCAAGGGGCTGCTCACCGACGAGGCGGCGCTTGCCCGGCGGGTGGACATGCTCCACTACCAGGTGGACGAGATTCGCGCCGCCGACCCTCGCCCGGAGGAAGAAGAGGAACTGCGCCAGGAGCGCAACCGCCTGGTCAACGCCGAGAAGATCGCCGAATTGGCCGCTGAGGCCCAGCTTGCCCTCAATGGCGACCTGGCTGATCTCTCCGGCGCTGAAGACCTGCTGGGCCAGGTGGCGATTGTGCTGGCGAAGCTGGCGCGGCTCGACACGACGACGCAGGAATACGCCGACCTCGCCGAGACGCTCAGCGTGCAGAGCGCAGAGCTATCCCGCTCGATCCGCGCCTACCGCGACGGCCTGGAATTCGACCCGCGCCGCCTCAATGAGATCGAGGAGCGCCTGGAAGTGCTCACCCGGCTCAAGCGCAAGTATGGCGGCTCGTTGGAGTCCGTGCTGGAGTACGTCGGGCGAGCCCAGGCGGAACTGGACTCGATCACCCACAGCGAGGAACGGCTGGCCGAGTTGCGCGCCGAGGAAGATCGCCTGCTGCGCCAGATCGGGAGCGCAGCGGCCCGGCTGAGCCAGAGACGCCAGGAGGCCGCCGCACACCTCACCGAGCGCATCGTCGCCGAACTAGGTGATCTGCGCATGGAGCGCGCCCGCTTCGAGGTCGTCTTCGAGCATCACGACGACCCGGACGGCTGCTACGTGGGCGAGCGCCGCCTGGCCTTCGACGCGACGACTGGCATTGACCGGCTGGAGTTCTACCTGGCAGCCAACGTCGGCGAGCCGCCGCGCCCGCTGGCGAAGGTCGCTTCTGGCGGCGAGACGGCGCGCATCATGCTGGCGCTCAAGAGCGTGCTCTCGCGCGCCGACCAGGTTCCCACGCTGATCTTCGACGAGATCGATCAGGGCATCGGCGGGCGGTTGGGCGCGGTGGTGGGGCACAAACTGTGGGGTCTCTCCGACGCGCACCAGGTGCTGGTTGTCACGCACCTGGCCCAGCTTGCCGGCTTCGGCGACGCCCATTACCGGGTGAGCAAGCACGTGCAGGGCAGCCGCACCGTGACGCGCGTGCAGCGTCTCGACGACCAGGGTCGCGTGGACGAGCTGGCCGAGATGCTTGGCGCGGAGACGACCAGCGCCCGCCAGAGCGCCTACGACATCCTGATGCTGGCGCGCCGCGCCAAAGAAG
>DYGW01000289.1 GCA_020724485.1 Thermoflexus sp.
CGATCGTCCCCACATTCACATGGGGCTTCGTCCGCTCAAACTTGCCCTTGCCCATGATGCCTCCTACTAGCCGTGTATTCTCGCCTTGTCAGGCCAAACGGTTCCTATTGCCTGGGCCACGCCAGGCTTAGCGCCCGCCCCGGATGATCGCTTCCATCAGGGAATCAGGCACAGGCACGTACTTTTCGAACTCCATGGTGAAGCTGCCGCGCCCCTGCGACATATTGCGCAGGTTGGTCGCGTAGCCGAACATCTCGCCCAGGGGAGCCTCGGCCTCGATGGACGACAGGCCGTCGCCCCGCGTCTCAACGCCGCTGATATTGGCGCGGCGGGCCGAAAGGTCGCCCAACACGTCGCCGGCGTACTCCTCTGGCACGACCACGTCCACGCGCATGTACGGCTCCATGAGGATGCCGCGCGCATGGTGGACAGCGTCTTTGAGCGCCATCGAGCCGGCGATCTTGAAGGCCAGGTCGGATGAGTCCACTTCGTGATAGGAGCCATCCACAATCGCCGCCTTGAAGCGCACGAGTGGGAACCCAGCAATGACGCCGCTCTGCGCCGCCTCACGGATGCCGCTCTCGATGGACTTGATGAAATCCTTGGGGATCGCGCCGCCCACGACTTTGTTCTCAATGACCACGTCTTCGGGCGCGTCTTCGGGCAGTGGCTCGACTTCGATCACCGCGTGCCCATACTGCCCGCTGCCACCCGTCTGGCGGACGAAGCGGCCTTCGCCGCGCGCGCGCTGCAAGATCGTCTCGCGGTACGAAACGCGCGGCTTGCCCACGCGGGCGTCCACGTTGAACTCGCGGAACAGGCGCTCGACTAGCACTTCCAGGTGTAGCTCGCCCATGCCGGAGATGAGGGTCTGGCCGGTCTGATCGTTGACCTGGACGACGAACGTCGGGTCTTCTTCGGCCAGCTTAGCCAGCGCGATGCCCATCTTGTCCTGATCGGCTTTGGTCTTCGGCTCGATGGCGACCGAGATGACCGGCTCTGGGAAGTGAATCTCTTCGAGCACAATGGGGCGATGCTGCTCGGCCAGCGTCTCGCCGGTGAAGGTGTCCTTCAGGCCCAGCGTCGCGGCGATATCGCCCGCGTGCACTTCCTCAACGTCTTCGCGGCGGTCGGCGAACATGCGCACGACGCGCCCGATGCGCTCTTTGCGATCCTTCGACGTGTTCAGCACCATTGAGCCAGCCTGGATCACGCCGGAATAGACGCGGAAGAAGGCCAGCCGCCCGACGAAAGGATCGGTCACGATCTTGAACACCAGCGCCGCCAGCGGCTCGTCGTCCGACGAGTGCCGCTCTTCAACCGCGCCAGTCTTGGGATTCGTGCCCTGGATCGGCGGGATGTCGAGCGGGGAGGGCAGGTAATGCACGACCGCGTCGAGCAGAAGCTGCACGCCCTTGTTGCGCAGCGAAGACCCGCACAGCACGGGGTGAGTCAGCCCAGCGATGGTGGACGCGCGCAGGGCGCGGATCAACTCATTGTTGCTGATCGGCTCTTCGTTCAGGTACTTCTCGGTGAGTGTTTCGTCGTGTTCGACGATCTGCTCGACCATCGCGATGCGGGCTGCCTCGGCGCGCTTGAGCGCGTCAGCGGGGATGGCGACACGGTCAATCGCTGTGCCCAGAGCATCGCCGTAGGTGACCATTTTCATGGCGATCAGGTCAATGATCCCGGCGAACTCCGGCCCCTCGCCATAAGGCATCTGGATGGGCACCGGGTTGGCTTTCAGGCGATTGGCGATCATCGCCACGCAGCGCCGGAAATCCGCCCCGACGCGATCCATCTTGTTGATGAAGCAGACGCGGGGGACGCCATACTCGTTGGCCTGCCGCCAGACCGTTTCCGACTGCGGCTCGACACCGGCCACGCCGTCGAAGACGACGATGCCGCCATCCAGCACGCGCAGGCTACGCTGGACTTCTGCGGTGAAGTCCACGTGCCCCGGCGTGTCAATGATATTGATCTGGTGATTGTTCCAGAAGGCTGTGACGGCGGCGGCGGTGATGGTGATGCCGCGCTCCTTCTCCTGGTCCATGTAATCGGTGGTCGCCGCGCCATCGTGCACCTCGCCCATACGGTGAATACGCCCGGCGAAGTACAACACACGCTCGGTGGTGGTTGTCTTGCCAGCGTCAATATGGGCGATGATGCCGATATTGCGGACCAGATTCAGGTCCAGGGCACGCTCGGTAGCGGCGGCTTTTTTAGCCATGACGAGTGACGATGCTTTCCACTAACCAGCACTACCAGCGGTAGTGCGCGAACGCCCGGTTGGCTTCGGCCATGCGGTGCGTATCCTGCTTCTTCTTGATGGCGTTGCCCTGATCGCTGGCCGCGTCCATCAGTTCGGCGGCGAGCTTTTCGGACATGCTACGGCCACCGCGTCCACGCGCCGCCTGCAGCAGCCAGCGCATCGCCAGCGAGAGCGCGCGCGACGGCTCTACTTCGACGGGCACCTGGTAGGTCGAGCCACCCACGCGGCGCGGCTTGACTTCCAGGACGGGGGTCGCATTGCGCAAAGCCTGCTCGAAGATCTCGACCGGATCGCGCTTGGCCCGCTGCTCAATCATCTCCAGGGCGTCGTACAGCACGCGCTGCGCGGTGCTCTTCTTGCCGCCATGCATCATGCGGTTGACGAACATGGTAATGCGGACGTTGTTGTACTTGACGTCCGGCTCGATCTGTCGCTTGGGGGGTTTAAGCCGTCTAGCCATTGTCTATCTCTCCAGAAGCCTATTTCTTGGCCTTGGCCGCCTTAGGCCGCTTGGCACCGTACTTGCTGCGGCCCTGCTCGCGCTTGGCCACGCCATCGGCGTCCAGCGTGCCGCGCACAATGTGATAGCGCACGCCGGGCAGGTCCTTGACACGGCCCCCGCGCACGAGCACCACGCTGTGCTCCTGCAGGCTGTGCCCCTCGCCGGGGATGTAGGCCGTCACCTCGATCTGGTTGCTCAGGCGCACACGCGCGACTTTACGCAACGCCGAGTTCGGCTTCTTGGGGGTCATGGTCTTGACCTGCGTGCAGACGCCGCGCTTCTGCGGAGAGCCTTTGGGCTGGCGCGTGCGCCGCTGCGAGAACGAGTTGAACGTGTACTGCAGCGCTGGGGCCTTGCTCTTCTTGCGCTTCGGCTGGCGACCCTTGCGGACAAGTTGGTTGATTGTCGGCATACCTGCCTCCATCTCTAGGCCAGGGCGTCAAGCGGCTGCCTCCCTGGCTTCCTCGCTGCTATTAAGGCGCGACGACGGGCGCTCACCTTCACGCCCGCCCGCTGGCAGACTGTGAGGCCATCCAAACTAGCGGCACGGGTGGCCTCACGGTCGAGAACTCATCCAATTCGGCCACCATTGCCCTGCCACGCGACAGGGTTGGCGCCGCCTGAGAGTAAAGCTTGCGAATCTTAGCACCAGGCCAGGAGGCTGTCAAGGCTGATTCCGCGTGGGG
>DYGW01000290.1 GCA_020724485.1 Thermoflexus sp.
TCCCGCTGCCACCCTCGCGATCAATTCTGCCGCGCGCGGAGGGCCGCCCAACGCGGCGAAATCCTCTGCCAGCCGCCGGACGTTGTCCAGCACCCAGTCGGTAGACGTGATCGCGCGCACCGCCGGCTCCAGTTGCCCGTTGCGGATGTCGCGCGCGCTCAGTTCCAGCCCCACCTTCGCCTGGCGGGCGCGGCGCGCCTGCCCGCGCTGATCGGCGGCGTGCGGGGCGATGACCTGCGGGATGGCGTGGACGATGGCCGCGTGCGTGGTACCCATCCCGCCGTGATGCACGATCACCCGCAGGCGCGGCAGCACATGATCGTAGTCCACCCAGTCGAGCAGGCGCGTGCCCCCCGGCAGACGCGCCTTGAGCCACTCTTTCTTCTCCGGGGCGATCGGGTTGGGGCCGAGGACCACCAGCGGAATCATGTCCGCCGCGGCGAGGGCGTGCGCGTCCTGGACGAAGAAGCCCAGGTCGCCGGTGAAGGTACTGCCCAACGTGACCATACCCAACGGCTGGTCAGCGGGGATGTCCGCCAGCCACGCCGGGGGATCGCCCTGCGGCGGCGTGACCATCCCGCCGACGAATTCCGTCTGCGGCAGCACCGGCTCGCCCTGGTGCCAATAGGCGTTGAAGTAGCTGATGTGCAGGCGCGGACTCTGCACGCTGGGCGCGGGGCCAGCGCTGAAGTTGGCCCCCGTCACGCCCAGCCGCGCGCACAGCCGCTCGATGCGCGCCGCCGCCGCCCCGTCCAACTGGCGCTGGACGTAGAGCATCTCGTCCTCGTCCACCGGCGGGCCGGACGCCCACCCGCCGACCACCAGCGGCACGCCGATCATCTCCGCGGCCAGCGCCGCTGCCGACAGGAACGGGTCAGTGACGATGACGGCGGGCGGATCGGCGCGCTCGGCCAGGTCATACAGCGCCGCCGCGCCCTCAGCAACCAGGTCTTCGCTCAGCCAGGTATCCAGCGCGCGACGGTAGCGCAGCGTGACCATGTTCTCGTTGACGAAGCTGGCGGGCGAGGGCAGCGGCGGCGGCGGCCATAGCCAGCCACTCTGGGTGACGGCAGCGAACGGCACCCCCGCCCACTCGACCAGCGCCCCGATGCGCACCTCGGAGACCCACAACACGTCGTGCCCGGCGGCGCGCAGCGCCTGGGCCGTCTTGAGCAGCCCGCCCCAGTCCAGGTGACCGGGCAGCGGGGCAGAGGTAAACCAGATGCGAGCCATCGCCACCTCGCTCCAGACAACAAGCGATGAAAAGCGCAGGATTCGGCAGCACGCCTGACGATTCGCGTGCTAATCTGTTATAACCTACTACCACGAGCATTGCCGATAACACCAAATCGTTTGGTGAGCATCTTCAGAAGGAGTGACCGATGGCAGTCCAGATTCCCGCAGCATACAGAGACCTGCTCGACGGGCCGGTGTTCGTCACGCTGGTGACCATCATGCCCGACGGCCAACCCCAGGCGACGCCCGTCTGGTGCAATACGGACGGTGACTACGTCCTCGTCAACAGCGCGCGGGGCCGGCAGAAGGACCGCAACATGGCCCGCGACCCCCGTGTGACGGTCGTAGCCATAGACCCGCAGAATCCCTACCGCTGGATCGAGGTGCGCGGCAAGGTGGTCGAGATCACCGAGAAGAGCGCGGTAGAGCACATCAACGCGCTGTGCAAGCTGTACACGGGCAACGACGACTACTATGCGTTCAATCCCGCTGCTAAGGGCAGAGAGACGCGCGTAATGTACCGGATCGAGCCGCTCAAGGTCGCCACGCAGGGCTGAAAAACCGCCTGACAACCTCACCCCCCGGCCCCTCTCCATGCACGGGGAAGTCATTTTGCGGTTAAGTCCCTTCTCCGCGTGTGGCTATGCTTTACCCACAAGTCTCCCCCTCACCCCTAAATCCCCTCTCCCACGTAAACGAGGCGAGGGGACTTGATCCTGGTTGTACAGTCGCCCCCCTTCTCCCGCGCTGCGGGGAGAAGGGGCCGGGGGATGAGGGGAAGCTGTCGCCCCAGATGTGGGTAATGGCTAGCCGCGTGTGGAGAGGGGATTTAGGGGTGAGGTAAACCCGCGCCAAGCCTCGCCCCGTCCGGTGGTAACACGCCGGGCGGGGTGAGGTTTTCCCCGCCGCCCCACTGACCATCCTACGCTCCGCCAACGGCCTGTTGCGAGACCGCCGCACTCTGCGCTACGTTATAGAACACTGTGATGTATTGGAAGAAAATCCACCGAGGCAGCCGGCATGAACAACGCAGCAGTCATCCTCCCCCGTCTCCGGCAGTGGTGCCGCGTGGCTCTGGCAGTGACCCTCGCGGCGACGTTCGCGCTCAGCGCCGTCCCCACGCCGGCCAGCGCCCAGAGCGACCCGCCTTCCGCGCGGCTCAACGGGCTGACCCACCAGTACCAGACGTGGAACAACTGCAGCGGCGCTAACCTGAGCATGGGCCTGTCCTACTTCGGCTGGGGCTTCGACCAGGATGTCGCCCGCCGCTGGCTGAAGCCCAACATCGAAGACAAGAACGTCTCGCCCTGGGAGATGACCGATTACGTCAATAAGGTACAGACGACGCTGCCCAGCGTGCGCGCCATCTGGCGTTTCGGCGGCAACCTGGACCTGATCAAGCGGCTGATCGCGGACGGCTTCCCGGTCATCGTCGAGAGCGGCTTCGACGTGGAAGACCTGGGCTGGATGGGCCACTACGAGACGGTCGTCGCCTATGACGATCCCTCGCAGACGATCTGGGTCTTCGACAGCTACCTGGGGCCGGACGATGGCTGGGGACGCCCCCACAGCTACGCCGACTTCGACTACTGGTGGCGCCACTTCAACCGGGCGTTCATCGTCCTGTTCACGCTCGACCGCGAGGCTGACCTATGGGCCGCTCTTGGCGACTACGGCTACCCCCAGAACGCGACCAACATCGCCCTGCGCAGCGCCCGCCAGGAAGCGGCAGCCAACCCCGGCGATCCCTGGGCGTGGTTCGCGATGGGCATGTCCTACGCCTGGCTGGGTAACTTCCACGACGCGGCGACCGCCTTCGACCAGGCGTTCGCGCTGGGGATGCCCTACCGCATCACCTGGTACGTCTTCAGCCCGCTGGAGGCGTACTGGAACGTCGGGCGCTTCAACGACGTGATCGCCCTGGCGGACAACACCCTGGCGACCACCGCCTACGTCGAGGAACTGTACTACTGGCGCGGCATGGCCTACGCCGGGCTGGGCCAGCGCAGCACGGCGCTTGACGAGTTCAGCAAGGCCGTCTCCTACAACCCCAACTTCGACCTGGCCGCCGACATGCGCGCTCAGGTCGAAGCGGGCACCTTCTGGGCGCCCGCCCCAGCCTAGCCCGACCAGGTGCAGGAAGAACGTCACCGCAGAGCAACTGTGTTGTGTGTCAAGGCACCCGAACGGGTTGAGGGGTAC
>DYGW01000291.1 GCA_020724485.1 Thermoflexus sp.
AATGGGGGGCAATCCCAGCGCCCAAGTGCCCAGCCCTAACAGGTCGTTCGTGGACTCTCCTAGTCGCCTGCACCGGCCACCGACTCAGCCGGCAGATCGGTCCCGGCCACGCGCGCCTGGATGCGCGCCCGCTCGCGGTGTCCCCGGTCGGCCAGCAGCGCCCCGATGCCCAGGAACATAGCCACGTTCACCAGCAGCAGGGCCAGCGTGGGCACCACCGCGTCGCCGAAGCTGGTGATCTGGTCGGTGTCGGGGATCAGCTTCCACACAAAGGCGACGACGAGCAGGTTCACCAGCCCGACCGGCACCAGGAACTTCCAGTTGAAATCGAGCAGGTGATCAATGCGCACGCGCGGCAGCGTCATGCGCACCCAGACCAGCAGCCAATAGACGAACAGGCTCTTGATCATCAGGTAGAAGAAGCCCAGGATAGCCACGTCCTCGGCGAACGGGCCTTTCCAGCCGCCCAGGAACAGGATCGCCGTCAGCACGCCGACGGTGAAGGCGTGCAAGAACTCGGCCACATAAAACATGCCGAACTTCATGCCCGAATACTCGATGTGAAAGCCGGACACCAGCTCGGACTCGGCTTCGAGCAGGTCGAACGGGCCGCGCCCGATCTCGGCCTGGCTGGAGATCAGGAAGATCAGCACGGTCAGCGGCACGGCGAACACATACCAGATATGCTGCTGGCGGACGATCTCCTGTGTGCTCATCGAGCCAGAGAGCAGCACCGGCACGAGCAGAGCCAGCACCAGCGGCACCTCGTAGCTGACCAGTTGGGCCACGGCGCGGAAGGCCGCCAGCAGCGCGTACTTGTTGTTGCTGCCCCAGCCGGCCATGATCACCGCCACCGTGCCCAGCGACCCCACCGCCAGCAGGTAGAGCACGCCGATGTTCAGGTCGGTGCCGATCCACGCCGCGCTGAAGGGCACCACTGCCCAGATCAGGGTCACGGCCAGCACCGACAGGATCGGCGCCGCGTTGAAGACCCAGCGGTCCACGCCCTTGTTCATGATGTCTTCTTTGAGCAGGATTTTGACGGTGTCGGCCACCGTCTGGATCAGCCCGAAGGGGCCAACCCGGTTCGGCCCGACGCGGTCCTGGAAGCGCGCGGCCCACTTGCGCTCCAGCCAGATGCCCAGCAGCGTCCACAGCAGGCCAAAGACGGCGACCACGATCACGCCGACCGCCTTGGCGATGAGCACTGCCAGATCGCGCGAGAACCCAACATCTTGTAACAGACCTGTCATGGTCGCAGTCTCCGGCGAACGTCACTCATGATTTCAGCCAACGCCGCAGCCCGTTGGCACAGCAAAAAGCCGGTACGCCTGCCTTCGCGTACCGACTCTCCGGTTATGACCAGCGCAGCGCACCTTTGCGCCAGGTATAGACGAGCGCGACAACCAGCAAGAAGATGAAGACGGCCATCTCGAACAGGGCAAACAGCCCCAACTGGTTGTAGGCCAGCGCCCAGGGGAACATGAAGATCAGCTCGACATCAAAGACCACAAACACCAGGGCGAAGATGTAGTACTGCGCCCGGAATTGCGTCCACGGCGAGCCGACCATCTCGACGCCGCACTCGTAAGTCTGCTGTTTGACCCGATTCGGACGCTTGGGGGCGAGAATCTTGCCCAATACAATGGGGGTTGCCGGGAGCATCCAGCCCAGCGCAAAGAAGAGGCCGATAAATATCCACTCGTTCAAATTCATCGCAGGCTCGCCCTCCAGGTTGGTCTGGATGCACCGCACGCGCGCGCACGCCGTGAGCAACAGCCCGTTAGTATAGCAATCAGCTAGGGGATGGGCAATTTTCGAGCGCGTCGCGCCACCATTTTAGCACACGGCCCGGCGAACACAAAACGTGCGCGGGTACGCCGGGTACGCTGCTTCAGACTTCCGAAGTCTGCGGAGACTTCGGAAGTCTTACTCCCGCCGCCGCGCGGTATAATCGCCGCAGCGCTGACCGCACACCGACCGGAGACCCATGACCCTGCACCCGCTCACCCCCGACCCCGCCGCCTGGGACGCCTTCGTCACGGCGCACCCGCGCGCTCACCTGCTGCAACTGAGCGATTGGGGCGCGCTGAAAGCCGCCTTCGGCTGGACGCCCGCCCGCGTGGCCCTGGCCGACGACGCGGGGACGCTCGTCGCGGGCGCGCAGCTATTGCTGCGCCCGCTGCCGCTCCGCCTGGGGACGCTGGCCTACGTCCCCGCCGGGCCGCTGGTGGACTGGGCAGATGCGGCACAGGTGCGCGCCCTGCTGGCCGCGCTGGACACGACCGCTCGCCAGCATAGAGCTGTGCTGCTGAAAATCGAGCCGGGGTTGGGCCTGGACGGGGTGGACTTCGCCCGCTTCGGCTTGCGCGTCAGCCCGCAGGCGATTCAGCCGCCGCGCACCATCGTGCTCGACCTCAGCGGGGACGAGGAGGCGATCCTGGCCCGCATGAACCAGGGCACGCGCCGCAATATCCGCAAAAGCGCCCGCTTCGAGGTCGCCATTCGCTACGGGACGCGCGATGACGTGCCCCGCTTCAACGCGCTGCTGGCGGATACAGGAGCGCGCGACGAGTTCGGCGTGCACGCGCCCGAATACTATCAGCGTGCCTACGATCTCTTCGCGCCGGTGGGGCGCGCCGCGCTGATCCTGGGCAGCTACGACGGGCAGGACCTGGCCGGGGTGATGGTCTTCCGGCTGGGCGACTGGGGCTGGTACTTCTACGGTGCGTCGTCCGACCGCGAGCGGCAGCGCATGGCGTCCTATGGCGTACAGTGGGAAGGCATCCGCTGGGCGAAGGCGAGCGGCGCGCGCTGGTACGACCTCTATGGCGTGCCCGACGCCGAGCCGGACGAGCTGGAAGCGCAATTCGAGGCGCGCTCCGACGAGCTGTGGGGCGTCTACCGCTTCAAGCGCGGCTGGGGCGGCGACGTGGTGCGCGGCGCGGGAGCCTGGGATCGCGTCTATAGCCCGCCGCTCTACGCGCTCTACCGGTTGGCGGTGCGCCTGCTGCGCCGCGCGGAGTAGTCCCCATGCTGACCGTCACCCCCATCACCGACCGCGAGACCTGGCACGCGCTGCTGCGTCCCCTGCCCGCCGCGCACGTCCTGCAGACGTGGGACTGGGGCGAGTTCAAGCGCGACGAGACGGGCTGGTCGCCGGAGCGCCTGGCTTTCCGCGACGAGTCCGGCGCGACGGTCGCCGCCGCCTCGGTGCTGACGCGGCGCGTCGGGCCGCTGCGCGTGATGTACGTCCCCAAAGGCCCGGCCCTGGACTGGCGCGATCCCGCTCTGATGGGCGAAGTGCTGGCGCATCTGGAAGCGCTCGCCCGCCAACGTCGCGCCGTCTGGCTGAAGATCGATCCGGA
>DYGW01000292.1 GCA_020724485.1 Thermoflexus sp.
TCTTCGTCCGCCGCGAGGACTACTGGCGCATGGGCGCCGACGGCAGCCCGCTGCCCTACCTGGACAAACTCATCTTCGTGGACTTGGGCGAAGACACCGCCGCCCAGATCGCTGCGCTGCAAAGCGGCCAGGTGGACAACATCTTCAATCCGCCGGCGGATGTCTGGCAGGCGGTCAAGGATTTGCCGGGCATCGGCGTCTACTCTTCGCCGACCGCCCAGACATTCCATATCCGTATGCGCGTAGACCAGCCGCCGTTCGACGATGTGCGTGTCCGCCAGGCGCTGAAGAAGTGCGTGGATCGCCAGAAAATGCTCGACCTGGCCTGGTTCGGCGAGGGCGTGCTGGGCCACGACTCGGTCTTCGCGCCGATCCACCCGGAGTACTGCGAGAAGCCGATCCCCGCCTACGATCCCGAAGGCGCGAAGGCGCTGCTGGCCGAGGCCGGCTATCCTGACGGCATCACCGTTGACCTGTCCACGCAGCAGGCGCGCGCCGAACCAGCGATGGCCCAGTCGCTCAAGGAGACGGCGGCGGCGGGCGGCTTCAACATCAACCTCAACATCCTGCCTTCGGCGCAGTACTGGGACATCTGGACGGAAGTGCCGCTCGGTATCACCATCTGGGCGCACCGTCCGCTGGGCATTATCGTCCCGGCGCTGGCCTTCTCCGCCGGGCCGGACGGTGCACCCGCCGCCTGGAACGAGACGCGCTGGGTGGACGAGGAGTACCTCGCCCTGCTGCGCCAGGCCGAGAGCACGCTCGACGTCGAGGCCCGCCGCGCCATCGCCTGCCAGATGGAAGACATCGAGGCCGAGCGCGGCGCCTGCGCCATCGCCTTCTTCACCAGCGTGTGGTATGTCTGCCACGAGCGCTTCCAGGGCATCCGGGCACATCCCACCAACTACGATTTGTTCGACGAGGTATGGGACGACACGGCAGGCTAGGCTGCGAGCCTCGTGAGGCTTGCGGGCGGGGTGGACCGGGTCCACCCCGCTCGTTCCCCATCGCTCACCAGGAGGCCGTATGATCCGCTACATCGTCCGCCGCCTCGGATTCATGTTACTAACGATGTTATTGGTGTCCATCGTGATATTTCTTGTTTCGGAAGTGGCCCCCGGCGATGTCGCGCGCCACATTCTGGGGCCGTTCGCCACCCAAGAACAAGTAGATCTGCTGCGCAATCAAATGGGGCTGGATCAGCCCCTGTATGTGCGTTACTTTGACTGGCTGGCCGGCAACGATTGGCGGCTGCGCGGCAAGGTCGGCATGCCGCTCAAGCTGACCGCCGCCCGTCCCGGCGACACGCCCCAGTGGTGGGCCGAGGAGCCGGACGGCACGCTCGTCCAGTGGCGGATGAAGTCCACCGGACTGGAACAGACGCGCATCTCGCCGGACGGCCAGCGCGAGGTCGTGCCTTTCGATGACTGGCAGTTCAACGAGGAGGGCCTGAGCATCTTCTGGGGCGTGGACACTGCTGGTCACGTTGTGCTGTGGGTCAAGGAGACGGCCACAACCACCGGCCCGGCTGCCGCCGGGCGCGCCTTCACCAGCGGCAGCGGCCAGGAATACTACCCGCTGAAGAAGGGGCTGCTGCGCGGCGATCCCGGCATTTCCCTGCGCACCAACCGCCCAGTCGGGCCGACGCTGCTGCGCCGCCTGCGCAACTCGTTCAGCCTGGCCCTGATCGCCTTCGTCATCATCATGCCTGTCGCTCTCGCCCTGGGCATCCTGGCCGGTTTGCGCGAAGGGAGCTTTCTGGATCGCTCGATCTCGCTGCTGAGCCTGATCACGACCTCAGTGCCGGAATTCGCCAGCGGGGTGTTCTTAATCCTCGTGTTTTCATTCTGGCTCGACCTGCTGCCCGGCGCGGCAGTCTTTGTGGACGACTCCGCCCCGCTGCAGAACCCCAAGATGCTGGTGCTGCCCGTCCTGACGCTGACGCTGGTCGAGGTGGGCTACGTGGCGCGCATGACGCGGGCCAGCATGGTCGAGGTGATGAACGCGCCCTACATCCGCACGGCGATTCTCAAGGGGTTGCCCCGCCGGCGCATCGTCTTCCGCCACGCGCTGCGCAACGCGCTGATGGCCCCGATCACTGTGATCATGCTCCACGTCAACTGGCTGGTGGGCGGCATTGTCGTCGTCGAAGCCGTGTACGGCTATCCCGGCGTGGGGCTGTACCTGCTCGATTCGGCGCTGTTCAAAGACATCAACGCCATTGAAGCGGGCGCGATGGTCATGGTCGCCCTGGCGGTCGGCACGCAGCTTATCGCCGACATCATCTACACGTTCCTGAACCCGCGCATCCGCTACACGTGAGGGGCTGAGCAGCTATGTCCACGGGAGCCAAAACCGTCGAGAAACGCAAGCACCGGCTGCTTCATCTCTGGGAAGAAGCGGCGATCATCTTCAACTCGCGGGTGGCCGTCATCGGACTGAGCATCATCGTCTTCTGGGTGCTGGTGGCGATCCTGGCTCCGCTGATCGCCCCCCGCGACCCGCTGGCCCAGGATTCGTCAGCGATCAATCAGAAGCCGTCGGAAGAGTACCTGCTGGGGACGGATCACCTGGGCCGCGACATCCTGTCGCGCCTGATCTACGGGACGCGCACCATCCTGACGCTGGCCCCGATCTCAGTATTGTCGTCGGTGGCCCTGGGGACGGTGCTCGGCCTAATCGGCGGTTATTTCGGGGGCCTGGTGGACGAGGTGGTGATGCGCCTGCTGGACGCGATCATGGCCTTCCCCACCATCCTGCTCTACCTGATCATCATCGCCGCCATCGGCCCGTCCGCCGTCAACGTGGTGATCGCCATCACCTTCGTGGGCACGCCGGGCATCGCCCGCCTGGTGCGCAGCCTGACGCTGGACATTCGCACCCGCGACTACATCCGCGCCGCCGAGACGCGCGGCGAAAATCCGCTCTACATTATGTTCGTCGAGATTCTGCCCAATGTGCGCGGCCCGCTGATCATTGACGGGCTGCTGCGCGTCGGCTATGCCATCTTCGCCATCGGCACGCTGGGCTTCCTGGGGCTGGGCCTCCCGCCGCCCACGCCGGACTGGGGCAGCATGGTCGCCAGCGCGCGCAAGTTCATCTGGACGAATCCGTTGAGCGTGCTCTGGCCGATCCTGGCCATCGCCAGCCTGGTTGTGGGGCTGAACCTGTTCGCCGACGGCTTGCGCGAGGAGACGACGCGCTACCAGTAGAGGGACGCGGGAGTGTGCGAAGGTTGTCACCGAATCGCTTGAGCGAGGGCATTGACCTCACCCCCAGCCTTGCTGCGCTCGGCTTGCTCCCTCTCCGTAGCGGAGAGGGGGCGGCGAGGCGCGCCAGCGCCGAGCGG
>DYGW01000025.1 GCA_020724485.1 Thermoflexus sp.
GGGGGTAGCCCCCTGGGAGAGTAGGTCGCTGCCAACCCCCTGGCCTGCTGTCTTTTTCATTGCCCGCATCACACCCTGCGTAATGGCTCGCTACCAGGTGGTTACGCTGGCCCGTTCTACGCCAATCCCCGAAGAGTAGTGCCTCTTCTCCGTTGCGGGTGGATTCTGCCAACAACCGATACCCCCTCATTGTGCGAAGCCTATTTCGGACCTCCATTAGCAGCAATCCACGCGATCTCCGCTAACTCAATCTCCCATACCAGGCGCGAACAAACCGCTTTCGTATCTCAGCGGCTTGTGGTATCTTTGCTCAGGAGCGTTCGCCCTCTGGCGGTTTGACACCGGTTGGCCTTTATGCTAATCTCTGAAGTACTTGTTCTAATCAGAACAATTAGCGAGAAGCCAACCGTGTAATAGGGAGCTTGTTACCGTGCCATCAGACTTCGCCCCCATAGTCTCGCTGTTGGTTCTCGCTGTTGCTGTTAGCGTCCTTATTGTCTTCATGTCGCGCCTGCTGGGGCCGTTCCGTCCAACGGCGCGCAAGCTCGCCCCCTATGAAAGCGGTATGCAGCCCTATGGCGAAGCGATCCGGCGTATTCCCGTAAGATTCTACAGGGTCGCGGTGTTGTTTATCCTGTTCGATATTGAAGTCATCTTCTTCCTGCCTTGGGCGGTGGTATTCCGCGACTATGGCCTCTACGGTCTGACTGTGATGGGCGCGTTCTTCTTTGTGTTGACGGTGGGCTTCGTGTACGAATGGAAGGTTGGAGGGTTGGAATGGGAGTGACATCGAAGCTGGGTGACCTGGGGATCGTCACTGTCCGGCTGGAAGACACAGTGAACTGGGCGCGGACGCGGGCCATGTGGCCGATGCTGTTTGGCCTGGCCTGCTGCGCTATCGAGATGATGAGCACCCAGGCATCCGTCTACGATCTCTCGCGGTTCGGAATGGAACTCATGCGGCCCAGCCCCCGCCAGAGCGACCTGATGATCGTCGCGGGCCGTGTGACGCGCAAGATGGCGCCGGTGCTGCGCCAACTGTACGATCAGATGCCCGACCCAAAGTGGGTGATCAGCATGGGCGACTGTGCGTCTTGCGGCGGCGTCTTCAATAACTACGCTATCGTGCAGGGCGTGGATGAAATTGTCCCCGTTGACGTGTACATTGCCGGCTGTCCTCCCCGGCCAGAGCAGTTGATCCACGGCATCATCACGCTGCACGAGCGTGTGAAGCAAGAACGGATTACGGACTGGGCGTGATGGCGCTCGCCGGTTTGTGGCTGGCAGCAAGGGAAAGAGTTGACGACTATGCTGGACCCAGTTGAGGCTTTGACCGGCGCGTTTCCGAAGGCTGTGGAAGACGCGCAGGAGTTTCGTGGCGAGATCACGGTGATCGTTGATGCGGATAGCATTGTCGAGGTGTGTCGTTACTGCCGCGACGCCAAGGGGCTTGAGTACAATTTCCTGTCCGACGTGGCCGGGGTGGATTATTATCCGCAAGAGCCGCGCTTCGCCGTGTCGTATCACCTGTATTCAATGGTGCACAACCGGTCGCTGCGGCTGAAGGTTTACCTCTCTGGCGACGAGCCTGCGCTGCCGAGCGTGACGGGAGTATTCCCGGCGGCGAATTGGTCGGAACGGGAGATCTATGACCTGTTCGGCGTTGTCTTCACCGGACATCCTGACCTGCGTCGCCTTTTGATGCCGGATGGATGGGATGGGCATCCACTGCGTAAAGACTATCCGCTCGGATATGAAACAGTGCAGTTCTCCTTCAACTTCGATGAGGTGGACAAGCACAAGCCATACGCCCGCGAGTAGGGCGGTGGTCTTTGATCGTTGGAGCGAGGGTGAATGAGCGGTCTACAAGACAGTGTGTGGGCAGGCGATATTCAGCAGCTCAAAGGGCTGGTCTCTGAGCGCGCGCTCAGCGGCGAGACGATAGTCCTCAATATGGGCCCTCAGCATCCGAGCACGCACGGTGTGCTGCGGCTGATGCTGGAACTTGACGGCGAGGTGGTCGTCAACTGTGTGCCGGACATCGGGTACCTGCACACGGGCATTGAGAAGAATATGGAGGCCAAGCGGTACGAGCAGGCGATCACGATGACCGATCGCATGGACTACCTCAACCCGTTGGGCAACAACCTGGTCTACTGCCTGGCCATTGAGAAGATCATTGACCTCGATGTGCCCCCCAGGGCGCAGTACCTGCGCGTGCTGCTGGCCGAACTGACGCGCATCAACAGCCATCTGGTGTGGCTGGGCACTCATGCGCTGGACATTGGCGCGATGAGCATGTTCCTGTACTGCTTCCGCGAGCGCGAGAAGCTGCTGGACATCTTCGAGATGGTGTCGGGCCAGCGCATGATGAGCACGTACTTCCGTCCCGGCGGCCTGTGGCGCGACGTGCCGGAAGAGTTCGAGCCGGCGGTGCGTGACTTCATCAGCTACTTCCCGGCACGAATTGACGATTACGAGCGGCTGCTGACAGACAACCCGCTGTGGCTTGACCGCACGCAGGGCATCGGGTTTCTGTCGGCGCAGGACGCCATCGCCCTCGGCTGTACCGGGCCGACGCTGCGTGGGTCGGGCGTCAACTGGGACATTCGCAAGGCGATCCCGTACAGCAGCTACGAGCATTTCGAATTCGATGTGCCGCTTGGCCAGCATGGAGACGTGTACGATCGCTACCTGATCCGCGTCGAGGAGATGCGCCAGAGCTTGCGCATCGTGCAGCAGGCGATGGACAACCTGCCGGGCGGCCCGGTGCGCTCGAACGACCGCAAGTACGTCCCGCCGCCGCGCTCCGAGCTTGGCACAAGCATGGAAGCGGTGATTCACCACTTCAAGCTGTGGACGGAGGGATTCCGCCCGCCCGAAGGGGAAGTCTACGTGCGGGTGGAAAGTCCACGCGGTGAGCTGGGCTGCTACCTGATCAGCGATGGCAGCCCGAAGCCCTGGCGCGTGCACTTCCGCACGCCAAGCCTCATCCACCTGAGCGCGCTGCCTCATATGGCCAAGGGATACCTCATCGCCGACCTGGTGGGCATCATCGGTACGGTTGATATTGTGCTGGGCGACGCCGACCGTTGATGGCCGGCCCGGACTAGCGAGCACCAGAACGGGAGTAGTGGCGTGCTGGCTGAGAAACATGCTGAGCGGATCGAGAAGATCTTCGCCAAGTACCCGGACAAGCGTTCCGGGGTGATGGCGCTGCTCTACCTGGCGCAAGAGGAGTATGGCTGGCTCTCGGAAGAGACGCTGCGCGAGGTTGCCGAGCTATGCGACATCGATCCAACCCAGGTGCAGTCCATCGCCGGGTTCTACACGATGTATTCCGAGAAGCCCAAGGGCAGGTTCTGGCTGCACGTGTGCACCGACTTGCCGTGCGCGCTGCGCGGCGCTGACGACTTCTTCAGCGCGCTGTGCGCCTACCTGGGGCTGGACGAACATGGCGGGACGACGGAGGACGGGCTGTTCACCGTCGAGCCGGTGATGTGCCTGGCTGCGTGCGACAAAGCGCCCATGCTTCAGTGCAATTTCCACTATCACGAGAACCTGGACCTGGAGAAGGTCAAGGCGCTCATTGAGCAGTGGCGCGCCGAAGCCAGTCGAGACGATGGGGTACAGGGGTGACACGGGCCGATGGTCGCGGGCGACGAGTTCGATCTGGCGATTCTGTCCGCCGCCGACTATGACAGCGTGCTCGCGCTCTGGCGGCAGGCCGGGTTGCACACCCGCCCGGCGGGGCGCGACAGCGCGGAACAGTTCGCCCGGCAGCTTGCCGGGGGCACGCAGACGGTGTTGGGCCTGCGCGCGGAGGGGATGCTTGTCGGGGTCGCGGTGGTGACTCATGACGGGCGCAAGGGATGGATCAACCGGCTGGCGGTGCACCCAGACTTCCGGCGACGGGGTGCCGGCAAGCGTTTGATTGCTGAGGCGGAGTACCTGCTGCACGCGCAGGGGATAGGGATTATGGCGGCGTTGATCGAAGACTGGAACACGTCCAGCCTGGCGCTCTTTCAAGGGGCCGGTTACACGCTGCATCCGGACATTCACTACCTGACCAAACGGGATAGCGACGAGGTCTAGCGCGGGCCGAGGGCACTTCACTATCGCGGAAAACCCACACAGGAACGGGGTTTTTGAGGACAATGGCACACATTCTGCTGCGCAACCGTGATGTAGCCGGCATCTGGCAGTTCGATACCTACGTGGCGAATGGCGGTTACGACGCCCTGAAGCGCGTGGTGAACGATCTGTCGCCTGACGAGGTGATCGGGATTGTCTCGGCGTCCAACTTGCGCGGGCGCGGCGGCGCGGGGTTCCCGACCGGGCGAAAATGGTCGTTCATCCCCAAAGACGCGCCGGTGAAGTACGTGACGGTCAACGCCGACGAGAGCGAGCCGGGCACGTTCAAAGACCGCGAGTTGCTGGAGAAAAACCCGCACCAGGTGATCGAAGGCGCGTTGATCGCGGCCTATGCCATCCAGGCGACCGCGGTCTACATCTACTGCCGTGGGGAATTCTGGGACCTGGCCCATGCGCTGGAGGAGCGGATCGAGGAGGCCCGCCAGGCCAACCTGGCCGGCGAGAACATCCTCAGCAGTGGGTGGAGCTGCCCGGTCTACGTGCACCTGGGCGCGGGCGCGTACATCTGCGGCGAAGAGAGTGCGCTGCTCAACAGCCTGCAGGGGCTGCTCGGCCAGCCGCGCGTGCGCCCGCCGTTCCCGGCGCAGGTCGGCGGCGGGCTGTACTACGCGCCGACGGTGGTCAACAACGTCGAGACGCTGGCCAACGTGCCCTGGATCATCCTGAACGGCGCGGACGCCTACCAGGCCATCGGCACGCCGGAGAGCACCGGCCCGAAAATCTTCTGCATGAGCGGGCACGTCGAGCGCCCCGGCAACTATGAACTGCCGCTGGGCATCACCTTTCGCGAGTTGATTTACGAGCGGGCAGGGGGCATCCCGAACGGAAAGAAGCTCAAGGGTATTCTGCCGTCGGGGGCCAGCGGCCCGGTGCTGCGCGCCACTGAGGAAGTGCTCGACGCACCGCTGACTTATGAGGCTGTGGCCGCGCTGGGCAGTACTCTGGGGTCGGCATCGTTCATTCTGATGGACGAAGACACCGACATGGTCTGGGCCGCGGCCAAGACGACTCACTTTTTCAAGCACGAGAGTTGTGGCAAGTGCACGCCCTGCCGCGAGGGCATCTACTGGCTCGACAAGATCTATGAGCGCATCCTGCGCGGCGAAGGGACAGCGCACGATCTGGAGCTGCTGGAGAAAGTCCCGCAGCAGATCATGGGGCTGACGTTGTGTGCGCTGGGTGATTTCGCCTGCAACCCCGTGCTGAGCACGGTGCAGCAGTTCCGCGACGAGTACGAGCAGTACATTGGCCTGGTGGAGCCAGTCGCGGCGGAAGTGTGACCGCCGGGCATCTGAGGGAGTCCGGCGCATGGAACGGGAAAGAACGGGTGATGTGAAGCCTGTACGCAGGGCGCAGATTGCTGTGCTGTCCTGGCTGATCAACGCCGATCCGGACGCGCCCGTCAACTACCTGTTGCGCGGCGAAGAATGGCTGGCCTGTGGGTATGTCCACAACGCCAGGAAGGACTTTGCGCGGGCGCGGGCATTGGCCGCGCAGGCCTACCAGGGCAGCGCCTGGGGCTATATCTACCAGTCGTACATAGATCGGGCTGATGCCGGGCTGCGCCGGTGCGGTCAGGCACCCTCAGGTTCGTAGCAGGCTTGGTGCACACAAAGGCTCTGGCTCTTGAGGAGCGATATGACCGAAACGATCACGATCACCATTGACGGTCAAGACTACCGGGTTCCCAGAGGGATGAACCTGGTTGACGCGGCGAAAATGCACGGCATTGACATACCCGTGTTCTGCTACCATCCCAAGCTCGATCCGGTGGGCATGTGCCGCATGTGCTTCGTCGAACTGGGCACTCTCGCCGTCAACCGCGAGACCGGCCAGCCAGAGCGCGATGAGCACGGGCAGCCGGTCGTGCGCTGGTTCCCCAAGCTGCAAACCGCCTGCACGCAGACAGCCAGCCCCGGCATGGTGGTGCGCACGGATTCGGCGGCGGTTGTCCAGGCGCGCGATGACATCCTGGAATTCCTGCTGACCAGCCACCCGTTAGACTGCCCGATCTGCGACAAGGGCGGCGAGTGCCCGCTGCAAAACCTGACCGTGGCTTACGGCCCAGGCACGTCGGCGTTCATCTACGACGACAAGATGCACCTGGCCAAGCACGTCCCGCTGGGCGAATTGATCTACCTAGACCGCGAGCGGTGCATCCAATGCGCGCGGTGCGTCCGCTTCTGTGACGAGATCGTGGGCGATGACGTGCTGGCCTTCCACGAGCGCGGGCGGCGCTTGCAGATCATCACGATCAGCGATCCGCCGTTCGATACGAAATTCAGCGGCAACACGACGGACATTTGCCCGGTGGGGGCACTGACGACGACAGACTTCCGCTTCGGCGCGCGCCCCTGGGAGTTGGACGAAGTGGCGAGCATCTGCCCACACTGCCCGGTTGGCTGCAACATCAGCGCCAGCACGCGGCTCGACCGCGACTTCGGCGGCAGAAAGATGATCAAGCGCATCATGCCGCGCCAGAACGAAGCCGTCAACGAGATTTGGATCTGCGACAAAGGGCGCTTTGGGCACCATCACAGCCGGTCTGAGGAGCGCCTGACCCAGCCGATGATCCGGCGCGACAGGGAGTGGATCGCCGTCGAGTGGGAGACGGCCTACCGCGAGATTGCCACGCAGCTTGCGCGTCACGGCAAGAAGGCCGGCTTCCTGGCGGGAACCAGCCTGTCGAACGAGGACTTGTGGGAACTGCGCAAGCTCGCCCGGCTGACGCACGCCGACTGCCTGCTGGGAGTCTGGCCGGCGACGATGGGCGGCATCGAGCAGGTCACCCAGGTGGGGGTTGGCGCCGGCACCCGCCTGCAGGACCTCGGCCCGGACAGCGCGATTCTGGTCATCGCGTCGGACCTGGATGAGGAAGCGCCGATCTGGTGGCTGCAGGTCAAGCAGGCCGCCGATCGTGGGGCGAAGGTAGTTGTCGCCAATGGACGCGCGACCAAGCTCGACCGCTACGCTACGGCGGCGCTGCACTACCTGTATGGCGAGGCAGTGGCCGTGCTCAACAGCTTCGCCGTCATGGCCCGGCGCGGCAACGCGATTGACGAAGAATTCGTCGCGGCGCGCGCCGAGGGCTTCGCCGAGTTCGACACCAGCCTGAAGGGGATGCGCGTCCCTAAGCCCTACGCGGAAGCGGCCCAAGCCTTGCTTGGCGCGAAAGACCTGGTTGTGTTCGTTGGCGGCGAAGGCGTGACGCTGGAGCAGCACGGCGAGCTGATGCAAGCGGCGGCCAACCTGCTGATCATCACCGGGCACGCGGGGCGCGCCAACAACGGGCTGATTCCGGTATGGCCCGGCGCGAACATGCAGGGCGCGCTGGATATGGGTTTTGGGCCGCAGGCAACCAGGGACTTGATCGAGCGCCGGCCCGCCATGTGGGTCATCGCCGAAGCCGATCCGGTGGCCGAGGACGCGCAGGTGGCCGAGGTTCTGGCGGGCGCGGAGTTCGTCGTGCTGGCGGCTCAATTTATGACGCCCACTGCGGAGAGGGCGCACGTGCTCCTGCCCGTGCAGAGCTTTGCCGAGCGCGAGGGCACCTTCACCAACGGCCTGCGCCGCGTGCAGCGTTTCTATATGGCGCAGACGCCGCTGGAGGGCACGCTGCCCGCGTGGAAGGTGTTCGCCCATGTTAGCTCGCACATGCCCGGCGGGGCAAAGCCGCGCATCGCGCCCGGCCTGGTCATGCGCGACATCACACAGCACGTGCTGCGCTACGCCGAGATGAGCTACCCCAACCTGGCACATGTCGAGCCGCAGTTCCCCCTGGTGGGCGGCGAAGACCTGTATTACGGCGGCACGGCCTATACGAATCACGGCGGGCTGGGCGTGCAGTGGGCGACCAACGCTGAGAAGGAAAGATACAACCTGACGGTGCGGCCAGTGAAGGTCACCAAGCCCGCACGTAACGGGCTGGCGGCGGTGCCGGTGCGCCTGCTGTACAACCGCGAGCCGCTGTTCGTGCCGAGCACGGTCATGCACCAGCGCGTGCCCTCACCGTATGTCGAACTGAACGCGGGCGATGCTGACTCGCTAGGGATCGCGGACGGGGACGCGGTGATCCTCACGGCGGACGGCGTGCAGATGGCTACCGAAGCCCGCGTCAACAGCCGCACGCCGGCGGGCGCTGTTCTCGTCCCGCAGCGTCTGGGCGCGACACCTATTCCTGGCACGCTGGCCGGGTGCGTCGTGCAGAAGATGGAGGGATAGTCCCGCAATGTTTGGCCCAGGAGAATCGAGCGTTGTAATAGAGTGCGCCGGTCACGGGACGTGCACGGTGATTCACTCGATCATGACGAGCCTGGTCCTGTTCGTCGTCTTGCTCACCGGCTTCGCCTACACCACAGTCCTTGAGCGACGCTTCCTGGCGTTTCTCCAGGCGCGTGTGGGGCCGAACCGCGCCGGGCCATACGGTCTGCTGCAACCCATTGCCGACGGGATCAAGCTTATCTTCAAGGAGGACATCACGCCGGCTCACGCGCAGAAGATCGTCTTCTGGGCTGCGCCGGTGATCAAGACTGTGCCAGCGCTGATTGTGCTGGCCGTAGTGCCCTTCGGCCCCAAGATCGCCGTGCCCTGGTTCGATGGCAAGTGGTACCGCCTGTCGCAGGGCCTGGTTGATGTCAACGTCGGCGTGCTGTGGCTGCTGGGGATCACCAGCATCGGCATTTACGGGGTTGTGCTCGCCGGCTGGTCGAGCAACAACAAGTACGCGATGCTGGGTGGGTTGCGTTCCTCGGCGCAGATGGTCAGCTACGAGCTAAGCATGGGCCTGGCGATGGTGGTGCCGGTGATGCTGGCCGGCTCGATGAGCGTCGGTGACATCATTGACGCCCAGAACGACGCGCCGATATTGGGCTGGTTCGTCTTCCAGAACCCGATGGCCGCGGCGATTATGGCTGTGGCACTACTGGCCGAGGTGAACCGCGCGCCGTTTGACATGCCCGAAGCAGAACAGGAATTGACCGCTGGCTATCACTCCGAATACAGCGGCATGAAGTTCGCCATGTTCTATCTGGCTGAATACATTGGCATGATCGCGGTGAGCGCGGTTGGCGCGGCCATGTACTTTGGCGGCTATCACTTCGCCTATGTGGACAAAGCGCCGTTGCTCGGCCCGCTGGTCTATGGGGCCAAAGTTGTGGTGCTGCTGGTGGTGATGATCTGGGTGCGCGGCACGCTGCCCCGCATCCGTTATGACCGCCTGATGGCTTTCGGGTGGAAGGTGATGCTGCCCTTCGCGCTGGTGGCCGTGGCCTGGTCGGCAGTCGCCGTCGTGCTGGAAGTGGAAGTTGGTGACTCGGCCAAGCTGATCATGGCCGTGATCGCCTGGGTGCTGTTCCTCGCTGGTGCATCTCTCTGGCTGGGGCGGGTAGGCCGCAAGCCAGAGCCGGTGGGCGCGCCGCGCGTTGAGGTGGTCTCGCTCTCCGGACGGTCGGGGTCTGGGCTGCCGGCTTTCACGATGTTCGACAAAATGCTGGGCGTGCCTGTGGCGCTGGCGCGTACTGTCTCTGGCAGGGGCGGTGGCACAGACAGCGAGCAGTCGCGCTCAGGCGGGAAAAGGTCGGGTTAGTGGTATCGGTTCGCAGTCAGGGGAGTAATGTATGAATCTGGTACGCGGGTTTGCCACAACATTCAAGCATGTTCTTGAGGGGCCAGTCACTATTCAGTACCCGGAGCAGGAGCGCCCGTTGCGCGAGCGATACAAGGGCCGCCACGCGCTCAAGCGGTACGATAACGGCCTGGAAAAGTGCATCGGGTGTGCCCTGTGCGCGGCGGCTTGCCCGGCTGACGCGATCTGGGTGGAGGCGGCTGAGAACACGGACGAGGAACGCTACAGTCCCGGCGAGCGTTACGCCAAGACCTACGAGATCAACATGCTGCGCTGCATCTTCTGCGGTTACTGTGAAGATGCCTGTCCCACCGAGGCGATTGTGCTGGAGCATGAGTACCGCTTGAGCTTCAACGATCGCCGCGATGCGATCTATGTTAAGGAGATGTTGCTCGACCCGCTGCCGCCGGGGGTGGAAGGCACGCCGCGCCGGACGGAGCCGGGTCAGTTCACGCGCTCGATCCCGCAGATGGAGGATCCGAAATAGTCCGCGCAGTGGAGCGGGGCCGCGTGCGCGCTTGGCTTCGCTTCTATCCTGCGCTACACTGCAACCCATCAGTGGGGGTCGAAGCGGGTAGCTTGGCGCGACCGGTCGAACGAACCAGGACGGCAGGACTATGGAGCTTACGCTTTTCATCATAGTTGGGGGGATCGCGCTGGTTTCGGCGGCGCTGATGCTCATCAGCGAGAACGCGATCTATAGCGCGCTGTTCTTGATTCTGAACCTCATCTGCATCGCGTTCTTGTTCTTGATGCTCAACGCGCCCTTCCTGGCGATGGTGCAGATCACAGTCTACGCCGGCGCGATCATGGTGCTCTTCCTGTTCGTGATCATGCTCTTGGGCGCTGAGCGCACACTGCCGACGATTCAGTCGCGCTTTCGCTGGCTGGCCCCGGCGGTGGTAATCATGGCCCTGCTGTTCCTGATCACGGCCAGCGTGGCCCTGATCAACGGGGAGATCACCAAAACGGAGCCGCGCAAGGCCGAACCGCAGGTGCGCGTGGTGCACGTCCTCGATGGCGTGGCAAGCCTGGATGTCTATCTGGATGGCGAGGCGGTGGCCCAGGACGTGGCCTTCCGCGCCGCGACCGATTTCGCCCCCTGGCGCGAAGGTGAGTACGAGCTTGCCATTTTCGAGGCAGGGGCCGACCCGGCTTCTGCGGACGCGCTACTCGCCCAATCGGTGATCATCGACAAGGGCAAGGCGTACTCGCTGACGGCGATTGGCCGGATCGGTGTGCCGGGGCCGCGCCTTGTGGCCGCCGCGCACACCCTTGACTATAGTGGCGAGAAAGACGGGCTGCGCCTGGTTGTTGTGAACGCGCTGTCCGACAGGCCGCTGGTTGACGTGCGCGACGAGAGTTACGACAAGGTGCTCGTCAGCGCGCTGGCTTACGGCGAGGCGCGCGAGTTCGAGCTATCGAAGGGGACGCGCAGCGTGGCGCTCTACACGACCGGCAGTCAGAGAACGCCTGTGTCTGAGCTACCTGAGCAGGTGCTGGACGCGAACACGCTGGTGTTGTGGGTTTTCGCTGAGCAGCGCCAGCCGGATAACTCCTTCACCGACGTGGTGATCAGCCTGCAGGACAAGGCGGCGACATCGTTCGGCAGCCCCACGCATATTGGGCGGTTGCTGTTCACGGACTACGTGCTGCCATTCGAGTTGGTGGCTTTGCTGTTGCTCGTGGCGATGATCGGCGCGATCGTGCTGACGCACGAGAGCCTAGCGCCGCGCAAGGCGGTTGAGCGTCGCCTGGCCAACCCACCGCCCGGTCTTGAGCAGTCCACCCCAAGCGAGACCGGGGACTAGCGGACACAGCCCACACGGGCATCTGAGGGGGAAGACCACATGGGATCATCGGAAGTAGCGACTGAGCTATACGTGCTGCTGAGCGCCGTGTTGTTCATCATGGGGGCGATGGGCGTGCTGCTGCGCCGGAACGCCATTCTGGTCTTCATGTCGGTCGAACTCATGCTGAACGCGGCGAACCTGGCGCTGGTAGCCTTCGCCCGGCAGTGGGCCAGCGGCGCCGGGCATCTGATGGTGTTCTTTGTCATGACGGTAGCCGCCGCCGAAGTCGCGGTGGGGCTGGCGCTGATCGTGGCGATCTTCCGCACGAAGAAAAGCATTGACATAGACAATCTGCACATGTTCAAGGGATAGGCAGTTGGGGCTAATCGTGCCTGGCCTGGCTCAACGCGGCGCAGAGGCCCAAAGGAACGCGCATGGACAACTTCTTTGACCTGGTACCGCTTGTTGTCTTGATCCCGCTGGCCGGGATGCTGGTCAACCTGTTCACGGGCAGGCAGCTTGGCGAGCGCGGCGTCGGCATCGTAGCGGTGGGGGCCAGCGGGATGTCGTTTGTGATCGCGGTGCTGCTGTGGATCGCGCAGGTCAACACTGGCTACAAAGCGGCGGTGATTGACATGCCCATCCTCGCCGACTGGATCGTGATCCCGTCGGCGAATGTGACCATCCCCTGGGCTTTCCGCGTGGACTCGCTGAGCGTGACGATGATGTTGGTCGTGACGGGCGTCGGCACGCTGATTCACCTGTACGCCGTCGGTTACATGCACGGCGACGAGCGGTTCCCGCGCTTCTTCGTCTACATGAACATGTTCCTGGTCTTCATGCTCATCCTGGTGACGGGCAACAACTTCCTGATGATGTTCGTCGGCTGGGAAGGCGTGGGCCTGTGCTCATACCTGCTGATCGGCTTCTGGTTCGATAAACCCGGCGGGGCCGGCTGGAGGAACAGCGACGCCGCCCGCAAGGCCTTCATCGTCAACCGGGTGGGTGACTTCGGGCTGATCCTGGGCGTGCTGATCACCTTCTGGACGTTCGGGACGCTCGACTACTACCGTGAGGGCGAAGTGCCCATTGTGCCCCACGCGGCAGCGGAGGAGGAAGTGCCGCTATTTGCCCCGGCGCTGCCCGCTGAAGACGCGGGTCACGCGGTTGCCGGGCCGCTGGGTGTGTTCAACCAGGCGGAGCTGTGGTTGGAAGAGGGCGGGCACAAAGTTGACTTCGGCATGGTCTCGCTGAGCTTCGAGACGACGCTGACGCTGATCACCCTGCTGTTCCTGCTGGGCGCGACGGGCAAGAGCGCGCAGATTCCGCTCTTCGTCTGGCTGCCGGACGCGATGGCCGGCCCCACACCCGTCAGCGCGCTCATCCACGCGGCGACGATGGTTACTGCGGGCGTGTACATGATGGTGCGCGCCAACGTGTTCTACCACGCCGCCGAGTTCTCCTCGTTCGTGGTGGCCGTCATCGGCGCGACGACGGCGCTGGTGGCAGGCTTCATCGCCGTGGGGCAGTGGGACATCAAGCGCGTGCTGGCCTATAGCACGGTCAGCCAGCTTGGATTCATGGTGGCGGCAGTAGGCGTGGGCGCATATGCAGCGGCCATGTTCCACCTGGTGACGCACGCCTGCTTCAAGGCGCTGTTGTTCCTGGCGTCCGGCTCGGTCATTCACGGCATGGAGCACGGGCACCATCACGCCACGCACGACCATTCAGGGCACCATGACGACGGCTTCGACCCGCAGGATATGCGCTTCATGGGCGGGCTGAAAGAGCGGATGCCGGTGACCTACTGGACGTATCTCTTCGGGACGCTGGCCCTGGCGGGGATCATCCCCTTCGCGGGTTTCTGGTCGAAAGACGAAATCCTGCTGGATTCGCTGAAAGCTGGTGTGGACAAGGGATTGCTTAGCGGGTATATCGGCTTTGTGCTGCTACTGACGGCGGCAGCGTTCACCGCGTTCTATATGTGGCGGCAGGTCAGCTTGGTCTTTCTGGGCAAGCCGCGCCACGCAGCGGCGGCGCACGCCGAGGAGTCCTCGCGGGTCATGACCTGGCCCCTGATCGTGCTGGCGGCGCTGAGCTTGCTGATCGGCTTCATCAATGTGCCGAGCGGGTTCCCTATCCTGGGCTGGCTGCTGGGCGAGCACCAGTTCACCAGTTTTCTGGAGCACAGTGTCCCCTATGCGCACGCGGGCACGTTCAGCTTCTTGCTGGCGACCTTCGCCGTGCTGCTGGCGCTGGGCGCCATCTACCTGGCGCGCTCCGTGTACAACGACCGGGTGCTGGCCGTGCTGCGCGAAGACCCGCTGGCCGTCAACACGCGGATGCAGCGCGCATTTGCCCTGGCCAACGCCAAGCTCTATTGGGACGAGTTCTACTTCAAGTACCTGATCTATCCCTACCGCAACGCGGCCTATTGGCTGGCTGAGCAGCTTGACTGGCGGTTCTGGCACGACTACGCGCACGAGCGCTTGCTGCGCGACCCGTTCAACGCGGCGACGCGCGCCCTGACGTGGCGCGTGGACAAGCAGATCATTGACCGCTCGTTCGACGGTCTCGGCCATGCCGCGCGGCGGGCGGCGTCCCGGCTGCGCCGGATTCAGACTGGCTACGTGCACATCTACGCCATGAGCGTTCTTTTTGGCGCGCTGCTGGTGATGGTCTTGATCCTGCTTCCTTTGATCCGCGATTGGCTAGGTCTGTAACCCAGAGGGACCGACTTATGGAAGACATTTCGCTGGTCACTGTGGTTCTCATGCTCCCGCTCGTGGGCCTGGTGCTGATGATGCTGTTCTCGCGCACCGAGCAAGCCTACAAATGGGGGGCGCTGGTGACGTCGCTGGTCACTTTTGGCGTGTCGTTGCTGCTGGTGCGCAACTTCGACACGAGCGTGTCCGGCTTGCAGATGGTGCAGAACGTGGACTGGATCACAGCCGATTCATTCACCATCCGCTACTACGTGGGCGTGGACGGCATCAGCATCTGGCTGGTGCTGCTGACAACGTTCATCATGCCCCTGGCGATCCTAGCGTCGTTCAACCCCATCAAGGACCGCGTGCGCCTGTACTACATGTTCATGCTGCTGATGGAATGGGCGATGCTCGGCGTCTTTGTGGCCCAGGACCTCTTCCTGTTCTACATCTTCTGGGAAGTGACGTTGGTGCCGATGTACTTCCTGATCGGCATCTGGGGGGCCGAAGAGCGCATCTATGCCGCTGTCAAGTTCTTCCTCTACACGATGGCGGGTAGCCTGCTCATGCTGCTGGCGATCCTGTGGCTGGGCAATGAAGCGGGGACGTTCAGCGTGCCCGACATTCTGGCCAAGCTGGACAGCGGCGAGCTGACGCTGAGCACGGCAACCGGGCGCTGGCTGTTCCTGGCCTTCGGCATCGCCTTCGCCATCAAGGTACCGATGTGGCCGCTGCACTCGTGGCTGCCCGACGCGCACGTGCAGGCCCCGACCGCCGGCTCGGTCATCCTGGCGGGCGTGCTGCTGAAGATGGGGACGTATGGCTTCGTGCGCTTCAACCTGCCGCTGTTCCCGGAGGCGAGCGAGACTTTCGCCCCCTACGTCGCGGTGCTGGCGGTGATCGGCATCATCTATGGCGCGTGGGTCAGCTACGGGCAGAAGGATGTCAAGAAGCTGGTGGCCTATTCCTCGATCAGCCACCTGGGGTTTGTCATGCTGGGCATCTTCGCGCTGAACCCGGCGGGGATTCAGGGCAGCATTTTGCAGATGGTCAATCACGGCATCAGCACGGGCGGCTTGTTTCTCCTGGTCGGCGTGCTGTACGAGCGCCGCCATACCAAGCTGATGAGCGCGTTCGGCGGCATCTGGCGAGCGATGCCTCTCTACAGCGGAATCGCCCTGGTGATTGTGCTGTCGAGCATGGGATTGCCCGGCCTGAACGGTTTCGTGGGCGAGTTCACGATCTTGCTCGGCTCGGCGGGGTCGAGCGTGCTGAGCTGGTGGTTCACTTTCTTCGCGGCGATTGGGATCATCCTGGCCGCCGTATACATGCTGTACATGTTCAACACGGTGTTCATGGGCGCGCTCGACAAAGAAGAGAACAAGCGCCTGCCCGATCTGAACTGGCAGGAGCTATGGTCGCTCGTGCCGATCCTGGTCATGGTGTTCGTGATCGGCCTGCAAGCCGGGTACTTCTTCGAGTTCATGGACGGTTCGGTGAAGGAACTGGTGAATTACGTGAACGGCTACGCGCTGTCGACAGCTGGCCATTAAAGGCGGTGACGGATGTCTGGTGTCCCGAGTCTGAGCGATCTCAACATTGCCGCGACGCTACCGGCCAGCTTCCTGGCCCTGTACGCCTGTCTGTTGATGATCGTTGACCTGTTCATCCCCCGGACTCGCAAGCACGTCACCGCCGGCCTGACCATACTGGGGCTGGCGATCTCGCTGGTGCTGGCACTGCTTCCGCTCGGCGGTGTTGCCCGGTTCGGCGACGGCGAGCGGGCCTTCGGCGGGATGTACATCGCCGACCAATTCAGCGACGGGGTCAACGTCATCGCGCTGATCACCGCTTTGCTCGGCGTCATGGTCGCCTACAATTACCTGGATCGGATCCAACGCCAACGCGGTGAGTACTACTACCTGCTGCTGTTCACGACTCTGGGCGTCATGGTCATGGGCGCGGCGGGCGATCTGGTGGTGGTCTTCGTGGCGCTGGAATTGCTCTCGATCCCGCTGTATATCCTGAGCGGCTTCCGCTGGCCGCAGGAGGCGTCGGAGGAGAGCGCGCTCAAGTACTTCATCCTGGGGGCGTTCGCCTCGAGCTTTCTCGTCTATGGGATTGCGCTGGTCTATGGCGCGACCGGGGTGACGGATTTCGAGGGCGTCTGGCGCGCGGTTGAAGACATCATCGCCGAAGATGCGTCGGGCAAGTACCTATTGCTCGTTGGGGCAGGGATGCTGTTGGTCGGGCTGGGCTTCAAGGTGGCGGCGGTGCCGTTCCATATGTGGACGCCCGATGTTTACCAGGGGGCGCCGACATCGGTCGTCGCCTATATGAGCGTGGCGGCCAAGGTGGGCGGCTTCGCGGCGCTGGTGCGTGTGCTCGGCTGCGGGATGGCCAACTTCTCCCTGGATGGCGGGCTGGTAGCGGCCTGGCAGGATACGGTGTGGCTGATCGCCGCGCTGACCATGATCCTGGGCAACATGGTGGCCATTGTGCAGAGCGATCTCAAGCGGCTGCTGGCCTATTCCAGCATCGCGCATGCCGGTTATATTCTGATCGGTGTAGCGGCAGCGGGATCAGTGCCAGTTGCCAACGAGGCGGCCCGCGCCGTGATCATGTACCTGACGGCCTATGCCTTCACCAACGTGGGCGCTTTCTCGGTGGTGATCGCGGTTGAGCGGGACGATGCGTCCAACACCGGGCTGGAGAGTATGCGCGGGCTGGCGGCCAAGCAGCCGCTGCTCGCTGCGTCTATGGCTGTCTTTATGCTCAGCTTGACGGGCATTCCGCTCACCGCCGGCTTTGTCGGCAAGTGGTTCGTCTTCAAAGCGGCCATCGCCGCCGACCTAATCCCGGTGGCCGTGGTTGGCGTTGTGACGAGCCTTGTCTCGGCGTACTACTACCTGCGCATTGTGTGGTACATGTACTTCGAGCAAGGAGAAGGCGAAGCCCATGTCCCGGTTCCGCTAGCCTGGGCGATCAGCATTGCGACGGTTGGTACGTTGGTGCTGGGCATTTTCCCTTATCTGCTGTCGGATATGACCAACGAGATCACGCTGGCGTTCGGCCCTTAAGTTGGCTGATGTTCTCTAAAATCAATCGAGGCGACCCATCCGGTCGCCTCGTCGTTTGCAGAAGTTGCCCGGATGCCCTCGCCAGACTACAATCGCGCCTGATCTAGCCAGGAAAGCAGCGCGCCCCCGTGTATATGAGGTATGGCCCACGACATGCAGCCCGATAACTCATCAGCGTCGCCTGGCAGCGCCGGGCCGCCCGATGTGCCACTGCACGAATATGGGCAGCAGTACTTCGAGCGTTACAACTACGCCGACCGTCCGCTAGGCAAGTACAGCATGTACTGGTTCGCGCGGCGCTATTACGCTGCCCTGGTGCGCCGCTATGCGCCGCACGAGCCGCGCCGACTGTTGGAATTGGGCTGCGGGCTGGGGCACCTGCTGGGGCTGTTGCAGGATGATTTCGCCTGTGTGGGCGTGGACATCGCCGAGTACAGCATCGAGCAAGTCCGGCGCAACGCACCGCGCGCCGAGGGCCTGGTGATGAGCGCCGACGACCTGACGCGCTTTGGCGATGGCGAGTTTGGCGTGGTGGTGGCCCTGCACTTGGTCGAGCACCTGCCAGACCCGGCGGACACGATTCGCCAGGTGAGCCGGATTCTGGGGGACGATGGCCTCTTTCTCTTCGCCACGCCGAATCCGAAGTACAGCCTGCGTCGTTACAAAGACCCCGCGACGGATGCCATTGGCAAAGACCCGACGCACATCAACGTACAGCCGCCCGCGCAGTGGCGCGCCTGGTGCCAGGCGAACGGTTTCATGCTGCTACGGCACTTCGGCGACGGGCTGTGGGACGTGCCCTATTTTCCGGTGGTGCCGCGCGTGGTGCAATTTGGCGTGCTGGGCCTGCCCGCTCTGGTGCAGGTGCTC
This sequence comes from Thermoflexus sp., assembly GCA_020724485.1. Taxonomy (GTDB): domain Bacteria; phylum Chloroflexota; class Anaerolineae; order Aggregatilineales; family Aggregatilineaceae; genus UBA2029. The sequence continues at coordinate 18,230 of DYGW01000025.1, forward strand.
ACGCGAACGACATTTAACCCGCTGGCGCTGGGCGTTAACCAGATTGTCATCGCGCGCAAGCGCGGTCGCCGGCCCTAGCGCAGCGCGAAGAAGGAGCGAACGGGATGCGACTCCTGCGACACACCCTCTGGGGCGGCTTGCTGGCTGGGGCGGCTTACTGGCTTGTGCGCTACTTCCGGCCCCGGCACTCAACGCTGGTGCTCAACGAGAAGGTCGTGATTGTGACCGGCGCTTCGTCCGGCCTGGGACGGGCATTGGCCTTTGCCTTTGCGCGCCGGGCGGCCAAGGTGGTGCTGGTCGCGCGGCGCGAAGATCGCCTGGAGACAGTCCGCCGCGAGATTGAGCCATACACGTCCGATGTGCTGGCCATCCCCGCCGATGTATCGCGTGAGGATGACCTGCGGCGGGTGGTCGAGCAGACGCTGGCCCGCTTCGGGCGGATTGATGTGCTGGTCAACAATGCGGGCATCTTTACCGGAGGACCATTTCAAGGGCAAGATCCGGCGCGGGTTGAGGCGATGGTGCGCGTCAACCTGTGGGCGGCGATCCGGTTGACTCAGCTTGCCTTACCGTCCATGCTGGCTAACAATCACGGGTACATCCTCAACGTTGGCTCCGGCCTGGGGCGCGCCGCGATCCCGATGTTCGCGCCCTACGTGGCCACAAAGTACGGGCTGGCGGGCTTCACGGACACGCTGCGCCGCGAGTTGCACCGCACCGGCGTTCACCTGACGCTGGTGCTGCCCGGCTGGATGCACACGGACATGATCACGCCCGAAGTGGAGGGGCTGGTCGCGCGCTATGGCCTCCCCGTTGAGCATCCCGATTTCGTGGCCGAGCGAGCGGTGCTGGGGTTGGTGCGCGGCGAGCATGAGATTGTCCTTGGCGGGTTGCTGGCGCGGCTGGGCATCCTGGCCGAGCGGTATGCTCCGCTGCTGCTGAGCGTATACTGGCGCTTGTGGATGACGCCGGAGTGGGTGTCTACCATGAGCCGGATTGGGCGCGGCGAGACAAACGGGGACGGCGGGCGTTAGGCGGGGCCTTCTCCAGAACGCCTGTGGTTCCGCCGTTTCTGCCAGGTTGCCAGGGCCTTGCGCGTGCTGTCGAAGGCGATTTCCGGCAGCGCGTCACCGGGGCTGAGCCAGAGCACGGCATCGGCATCGTCGTGCGGCTGGGCTACGCCACCAAGCACAGTCGCCGCGTAGGTGATGACAATCGAGGCCCCGAACTGTCCCGATCCCCCACTGACTTCCAGCAGCCCGGCGATGGCAATATCCAGGCCGGTCTCCTCTTTCACCTCGCGGATGACCGCAGCGGCGGGGTCTTCTCCAACTTCTGCATCAGTGTCTTGCTGGCGAACAGGCTTTCACCTCGCGGATGACCGCAGCGGCGGGGTCTTCCCCATAGTCCACGTAGCCAGCGGGCAGCGCCCACTTGCCGCGCTCCGGGTTGAAGGCGCGCCGCACGAGCAGAACGCGCCCCTGATCCTCGATGAAGGCGGTCACAGCTACTTTGGGGTCTTCAAAGTGAATGAAGCCACAGGCCGGGCAGACGCGGCGCATTCTGCCGTGCGCCAAGCGATCTTCCAGGGGATGCCCGCACACCTGGCAGAAGTTCGCTGGCAGTCTCATGCGCGGCGCGCCCTGCGCCTGCCGGCAAGGTATAACACCACGGACGCGACCAGCGCCGCCAGCCCCGCCAGGGTGAGCGCCGTCCCCGTTTGATCGTCGCCGGAGGGGGCGGCGCGCTGCTCAGCCTGAGTCGCGGCAGCGAGTGATTCCGCCTCTGTATTGTCGCCGGGCAGCGCATTGTCCATCACTTCGCCGCTCTGCGCTGGTTCTTTGGTGGGGGTCGGCTCGGCTTCCAGCTTCTCCTGCGCGGATGAGGGGAAGGGTTCCTGCGCTGCATCGCGGAACTGGCTTTCTTCGACCGCTTCGCCCGGCGCGCCGTCAGGTGCGGCGGCCATGATGCCCGGCACGAACTCGTCCGCTTCCGGGGTGGGCGGGGGCGCTGCCGCGCCCGCAGGAGCTTCCGCGCCGAGCATGGCGGGACCCTCGTCCATCTCCGGCGCGGCGAACTCAGCCGCCGCCTCCAGCGCGATCTCCGGCGGCGGGGATCCAGGCGGGGTGGGCGTCTCCGCTGGAATGGTGGCCTGGGCCGAGATCGTGGCAGCCCACAATGTCTCCGGGCTGGCGGTGGGCGTGGGCGCGCTGGGCGCTAAGGTCTCACCGGTGGGCTGAAGGGCGATCTCCAGCGCGGGACTCGCGGTAGGAGCAAGCGGCGCTGCCGTCCGGTTGCCGCCTGTTCCCGCCATCAGCAGGCCAACGACTACCAGCAGCAACGAGGCTGCGGCACCGAGCGCGCCGGCTAGTTGGAAGGCGTTCTCGAACGCCGGGGTGCGTCGCCACCTGGCGACCCGCCGCCCATACACCGCCGGGTCCAACGCGAAGCTGCGCGGCGCTTTGAGCCGCGGCAGGCCGCGCAGAAGCTGCTGAGTGGCGCGCAGGTCATCGAGGGCGGCGCGCAGGCTCTCCTCACGGGCAAGCCGCTGCTCCAACGCCCCTCTGTCCGGTTCGGCGAGTTCGCCGTCCAGGTAGGCGCAGAGTAGCTCAAGATCGCGCTCGGAGAGCGGGCTGTGAAGTCCTGACATGCTGACTTGCTCGGTTTCTACAACACTTCCATCTCACCTTTGCGGCGAGTCATTCATCCTTAAGACGGTACTCCGCTGGCAAAAGTTCCCTCACGGCGCGCAAGCAATCGCGCAGGCGGCCCCGCGCCCGGCTGAGCCGCGACTTGACCGTGCCCACCGGCCAGCCGGTGATCGCCGCGATCTCGTGATAGGCGTGTTCCTCCACATCGGAGAGCACGGCAACCACGCGCTGATCGTCGGGCAGCGCGTCGAGGCACTCCTGGATGGCGGCCTGAAGCTCGGCGCGCTGAGCGTGTTGTTCGGGGCTTTCTTCGTGGCTGTGCAGGGTTGAGCCGTCTGCTGGCTGGGTCTCGTGCAGGTCGTCAAGCGATGTGGCGGGCTGGCGGCGCTGGCGGCGCAGCTCGTCGTAGCAGGCATTGGTGACGATGCGCATCAGCCACGACTTGAAGTGCTCTCCGCGAAACTGGTGCAGCTTCTGAAAAGCGGCGATGAACGCTTCCTGAGCCGCGTCGGCGGCAGAGTCGGGATGCCCCAGGATGCGGTAGGCAACGGTGAAGGCCGTGTCCTGGTAGCACAGCACCAGCTCGTTGAAGGCGTGGACATCGCCGCGCCTGGCAGCCTGGATCAGTTGGCTTTCCTGCATGGTGCGTCCCTGATGGCTGGCCGTCCGCCCGGCCTGGCGGCTGGGGTGCATTTCACTTCTGGGGCAAAGCATCACCGCAGAGGCGCAAAGAGCGCGGAGAAAAGTAAAGAATCTTCGAGTTCTCCTCTGTGTCCTCTGCGTCTCTGCGGTTCAAGAACTTCGCCCCTAATCGTGAAATACACCCGGCGGTTGCGCCGGGATTGACGGGAGGCCGCAATCGGCATATACTTGCATCGGGTCAGCCGAAGTGGCGGAACAGGCAGACGCACGCGACTCAAAATCGCGCGGGGTAAAACCCGTGTGGGTTCGACTCCCACCTTCGGCACTCGGATAGCGGGCCGGGCACAGCGAATGTCCCGGCTCGCGTTGTTTCGCTCGTCAGCCTCTTGTGCAAACGGGCAGACGCGGATTATAACAGGGGACAGTGTGGTGAGCTAGAGCGCAGGGTGGTCGCTGATGAGCAGACGGACGCTTGGATCGCTGCTGGTGGGTATTCTCCTCGGCCTTAGCACGGGGGTATTCCTGGGGTGGGGGCCATTCCCTGTGGAGTATAAGAACAGCGCCCTGTCGGCGCTGGCTCCGCACTACCAGGAAGAGTACACGGTCATGGTCGCCGAGGGCTACAGGTATGATCCGGAGGTCAACGCCGCGCTGGAGCGGCTGCGTCCGCTGGGCAAAGAGAACACGATTGCCTACGTGATTGACTTGACTGAGCGATACATCAGCCAGAGCAACATTCGGGCCATTCCGATCATGGTCGCCCTGGTTGAGGCGATCATCGGGGCGGACAATCTGCCGCCGGTCATGCAGTTATACCGGCCCACGCTGACTGCCACATCTCCCGCGCCGCTTGCCCCGTGAGGACTGCGCATGGCTACGAGCAAACATGTTCGCATTGGCAAGGGTATCTCGTGGATGGCTTTGATCGTCGGCGCGGCCCTGGGGTTGGCAGCAGGCCTGGTTTACACCTGGGAGATTGACCCGGTGATCGAGCGCAACACCGCGCCTTGGCAACTGAGCGCCGCAGCGCGCGAAGATTATGTTGTGGCGGTTGCGCTCAGCTACGCGGCCAACCAGGATCTGCTGCTGGCCGTTGACCGGCTGCGCGCCGCAGGCCCCAACCGCAATATCTGGGAGATGGTGGCCGAGATCGCCTGCGACCGAGTCAAGACAGGTAAGACGATCACCAACAGCGACATTCGCGTGGTCCGCGCGCTGGAGCAGTTGTACGCCCCGCAGGGGGCTAGCGGGTGCGCCGACGGCCTGTATCCGACGCCAGCGCCGATGACGTTCGCTACCCCCGAGCCGGTGATGTCGCCAACGCCCACACTCATCCCGCCGCCGTCAAAAACGCCCACACTACCTCCGCCTACCCCGATTACCGCTGAGGACGTGCGACCGACAAGCACGCCCGCTGCGGGAGCGTATGTCCTGACGCGGCTGCAATCGTTCTGCGACTCCGACCAGAGCGGTGTCATTGAAGTGCGCGTGTACGACCGGCGCGGTGAGGGGGTTCCCGGCGTGCCGGTGACGGTAACCTGGAGCGGCAGCGAGCGAGACTCGTTCTTTACCGGTCTCAAGGCCGAGCGAGAAGCGGGCTATGCCGATTTCATCATGGAGGCGGGGCGCGCCTACACCGTCAGCCTGCCCGGATTCGTATCGTCGGCTCCGGTGGTCGAGGCAGTTCCCTGCACGGCACAGGATGGCCGACAGGCGACCACGTCGTACTGGGTGAACTTCCAGGAGCGCGCCAACTAGCGGTCTTGGCACCACTCGGCGGAGGTATGTGACGTAGGGGAGGGTTTCCCAATCCTCCCCTACCGATTTCAGTCGCCGGCGCTCAGTGACCACATATCGAAGCGGGCTGCGCCCACCCGGTTTACCCCGGAGAGGTCGGGGCTTTGCAGCCAGGCGCTCACCGAAAACAGCAGTGGTATGACGGGATAAGTCCCTTCAGCGCCGAAGAATTGGCGCTCAACCTGGTCATAGGTCTGGGCGCGCGCGGCAGAGTCGAGGGTGTTTGCTGCGCTGTCCAGGGCGGCGTCGGCCTGGTCGCACTCGCGCCCGGTGCGGAAGTAGCCGTAGCGACAGTGCAGCGCGTCGTTGAGCCAGGCGTGCGCGTCCGGGTAATCGGCGCTCCAGGTGGCCAGCCAGGCGTGCGGACGGGTCACCAATTCCGCGTCATAGGTGGAGTGCGCCAGCTCGATCAGCAGCGTGCGCGACAGCCCTTCGACAGAGAACAGCGCCGGTGTGCAGCCCAGGGTGGTGCTCCATTGCTCAGCAAGCGCCTGGCCGATTTCCAGCCAGACAGGATCGTCGTCCGGCACGCGCAGCCGCACCGGCTCCGGTACCCCCACACAGCGGGGGTAGCCTGCTGCGCTGTAGCTGTCTTGGGCCAGCCTCTGGTCGGCATCTGGGATCACGGGGCTAGGCGGAGCGGCGACGATCCCCGCCGGGGTGAACTGGTTGGCGGGCAGGTACTGCCCGTCCAACACTTCTTGAGCGAGCGCGCGGCGGTCGAGCGCGGCGGACAAGGCCCGGCGCACCTCTGCCTGATCCACCAGGGCGCGCTCGTAGGAAAAGCCCACCAGGACAAGCGTAGACCCCTGCTCGGTGTGCAGGCGGTCGGGCAGGCGGCTCTGCGCGTCTGCGATCTGGCTGGCAGGCAGGCGGGCGAAGTCGGCGCGACCGCTCGCTGAGAGAGTCAGCGCGGTCAGGGCCTCGCTGGTGAAGGTGACAGCGACCTCCGCAACCGTACCCGTGACCGGATCGGGCCAGTGCGGATTGCGGATGAGCGTCATGTCAGCGGCAGACCAGCTTTGCAGGGCATAGGGGCCACTGGTCAGGAGGCCGGGAGTCCTCGTCCAATCTGCGCTGTCAGTGGCCGCTTCGCGCGGGATGGGAAAGAACTCCGGCGTGCTGAGCAGGCTGGGCAGGTAGCTGGTTGGGAAAAGAAGCTGTATTTCCAGGGTGTGGGGGCCGGTCGCGCGCACGCCGATCTCGCGGGCGATGAACAGGTCATTCACGACTTCTGGAAAGGCGTTGGCTACCGTCAGGCACCCCCGGACGACCATCAGATTCGTTGTCACCGGCCCCGGACGTGTCGGGTCGCACCCGCGCTGCACCGCGTAGACGACATCGCCCGCAGTGACCGGACGGACGGCTTCAACGGCCATGCTTTGGGCATCGTAGCGCACCCACTGAATATCCTCGCGCAGGTCGAAGGTCCAGGTCAGCCCGTCGGTACTGACGCTCCAGCTTTTTGCCAGCATAGGCTCGACCTGGCCGCTATAGGGGTTAAAGCGGGTGAGGCCGGTGAAGAGATTCTCCGCCAGATCGCGGGTGTAAGGGTCGAAACGGGACTGAAGCAGCGGGTCAAGTGTCTCTGGCTGGGGCATGGCCAGGCGCAGGGTATCTGCGCCGTCCTGCCGCGCTGGTGACGCTGCGTCTGCCAGCGGGGCCGACCATAGTCCTAGCAGGGTCAGGGCAACGACTATCCGCAGAAGTGTCTGATTGAATCTCGCAGAAGCTTGCATAGTCCTCGCTCACGTGTTGATGGTGCGGGATCACGGCGGGCGCAATTGTAGCGCAAGCGCAGAGGACGAAACCAACGCTTGGGCAATGATTGGCTGTCTGGCGGCGCGCGGCGGACGGGCACGGGGGCAGCGCGTCTATGGCGTGCCAGCGGCCAGAGGCAGCCGCATCTCGTGCTGGCGCAAGGACATCGCATAGCCGCTGCTGAAATAGCCAGCGAGAGCCGGGTCATCTTCGGCGATGTTGTAGCTGTGCCCGAACGCTTCGGGCTGCATCCGGTGCAGGTGAGCAAGGATGGCCGCGGCAACCGCCGCGCGATCCTCGTCCGGGTGGGTGGCCAGGTCGACCAGGCGGATCTCGTGGCGGTAGCTCCAGCCCAGCCCGTAGCCGACGACTGTCTCCTCGCGCAGAGCCGCCCAGCCGCGCACCATGTCCGCCCGGTGCTGCAGCGAGCGGATGTCGCGCTGCCAGCAATTGGCGGTGTCGTGGAATGCGGGGAAATATTGCAGCAGATCGGCAGCAGGCCAAGTGCGGATCGTGTAGCCGGTCGGCGCGGGTGAGGCGTTCCCTGGCGGACGCTCAAGGACGAGCAGCCGCCGGATGGGGACAAAGCCGAGGCGCTCGTACAGACGGCGCGCTGCCTCATTGGCCTCGATGACCTCGAGCCGGACTTCACACGCTCCCCGTGCCTGAGCCTGCTCCAACAAGTGCTCCATCATACGCTGGCCAATGCCGCGCCGTCGCCATTCGGGAACAACGCCCATTCCGCCGATCCACGCTTCATCCTGGCGCAGGCCGAGCATCCCCGTGCCGATAATATCGTGATCGGCCAGGGCCGCGACCGAAGCATCCAGGTCTAGATCGTCCTGGCGGATCAGGGCGCGGAATGAGCCGGGCGTCATGATGATGGGGGTGAAGTAGTCGCTGTAGGCACGGTTGAAGGCGTTGGTGAACTGGTCGAAATCTACCTGGCAGACAGGATAGTAGCTGATTTGAGGCATGAGCGATTCCCTGAGCGAGCAACGCCAGACACACGCGGCACCCAAGCGCCACCGCCCGCTATTCTAGCGCAGAAATCGCCCAGAAGCCGCCTGTATGGGGGCGTCCGCATTTGGGGGCGAGATTCTCTGAACCGCAGAGAGACGCAGAGGACACAGAGGAGAGCGTTGAGGAGAACTATGAAGATTCTTTGCTTTTCTCTGCGTCCTCCGCGTCTTCTCGGAAAAATGAGCTTCCGCTCTGATTGATAGTTCGATCCTTTCCGTGCGCAACCTCACCCCCTGACCTCCTCTCCGCCAGCGGAGAGGGGGAAATTGAGCGCAGCGAAATGGGGGTGAGGTCAATCACTAACCCATCCAGAGCAGGCCCCTTGCCTCTTTTTCATCCCTTTGGTGTGCTGCGCTAGCAGCATGAGCA
>DYGW01000293.1 GCA_020724485.1 Thermoflexus sp.
TGGGGAGCAATCCCAGCGCCCAAGTGCCCAGCCCTAACAGCTTGTTCGTGGACCCCAAACGCGGAGTGAGACTTCCGAAGTCTGCAGGACTTCGGAAGTCTATGGCGCTCCACTTGGGGTGCGCGCCGCTGCAACTTTTCGCCACAAGGTGTAATTTTTGAGATAATCATCAGAGAAATCTAACGCGAATCTGGGCGGGCGCTAACGATCCGCTCATAAATGTCTGGTACCTTAGGGGCTGTTGCCGCATCTAAGGTTATGGAACGCGATGACAGAGTCATATCGCCAAAAAAGGATGGTAGCCATGAGCAGCAACGGCAAGCAGCACACCAACGGCAATGGGAACGGACACGGGCGCATCTACGAGATCGCAGAGCGCATCGCCACCGCCGAGTTCGCAGCGTTCGACCCCAAGGCGGAGATCGAGGAAGCCGTGCGGCTCATCCTGCTCAACGTGGGTGAAGACCCGGAGCGCGACGGCCTGCTGCGCACCCCGCACCGCGTCGCCAAGATGTACGACGAGCTGCTGGAAGGCTACCGCCAGGATGTCGCCACGATCATCAACAACGCCATGTTCGATGTCGAATACGGCGAGGGCGAGATGATCGTCGTGGCTAACATTGACTATACCTCGATGTGCGAGCACCACATGCTGCCCTTCACCGGCAAGGCGCACGTCGCCTACATCCCCCGCGACAAGGTCGTTGGCCTGAGCAAAATCCCGCGCATCGTGGATATGTTCGCCCGCCGCCTGCAGGTGCAGGAGCGCCTGACCAACGAGATCGCCAACGCCCTGCACGAGCACCTCAATCCGCTCGGCGTGATCGTCGTCGTCGAGGGGCAGCATAGCTGCGCGGCCCTGCGCGGCGTCAAGAAGCACGGCGTGAACATGATCACCACCGCCAAGCGCGGCGATTTCCGCACCAACCCGGCCCTCGTCCAGGAATTCTACCGGCTGGCGGGACTCTAGAGCCGTCAGCGAGCAGCGTTCAGCCATCTCTGGTTGTTGGTGATTAGTTTTTGGTTTCTGGTGACTGGTAGTTGGGTCTTGGTGACTGGCTTCTGTTAGCTGGCATGACGGCCTGACCAGGTATACTCCCAGTCATGCACGAATGATTAACAACCAATAACCAACCACCAACCACTGAGCTCGACTTTGTACAAAACAATGGGTGACTCATTCTTGGTTTACGGGAACTTCCAAAATCGGCGCGAACTTCTCAAACATCAGGGCAAAAACCCGATATTGGAAAAGTCCAGACGGTCAAAAAGCCCATTCCGCAAGCACAACGTTGCGCAAGGATTAGTTTGTACAAAGTCGAGCTGAGGAGGGAGGAACAGCGGATGGACCTACAAGATAAGATCGCCGTCGTGACGGGCGGCGCGCACCGCATCGGCAAGGCGATTGCCCTGGCTCTGGCCCGCGAAGGGGCGCACGTCGCCGTGCATTACGGCGGCTCCGAGGCGGCGGCGCGCGACACCGTCGCCGAGATCAAGTCGCTGGGCGTGCGGGCCATCGCCGTCCAGGCCGACCTGCACGACCCGGCGCAGATTGACGCGCTGTTCGGGGCTGTTGACGAGGAGTTTGGGCGGCTGGATGTGCTGGTCAACAGCGCGGCGAGCTTCGTCAAGCAGCCGTTCGACGAGATCGGTCTGGACGGCTGGAAGGACGTGCTCCAGGTCAACCTGCGCGCGCCGTTCCTGTGCACGCAGCGCGCCGCTCGCCTGATGCGCCGCGCCGAACGCCCGGCAGATGAGCCGGCCCTGATCGTCAACATCACCGATCTCAGCGGTCTCTATCCCTGGCGCAGCTATGTGCAGCACGGCGTCAGCAAAGCCGGGCTGATCCACCTGACCAAAGTGTCCGCTTACGAGTTGGGGCCGCACATCCGCGTCAACGCCATCGCGCCAGGGGCAGTGCTGCCGCCGCCGGGCATGGACCCGTACGGCGAGGCGTGGCAGGCGCTCGGCGAGCGCGTCCCGCTGCGCCGCACCGGCCACCCGGACTATGTGGGACAGACGGTCGTCTTCCTGGCGCGCAACGACTACATCACCGGCGCGCTGATCCCGGTGGATGGCGGCGAGCACCTCGTCGGGGCGCTGAAGTGAGCGGCGCGCTCGCTGGCGCGCGCCTGGCTCGCAGGTTATGATCGCAGGAAGACTTACCCGCTGCTTGGAACCGGCGAGGGACTCATGCCCCTGGACAAAATCATCGTGCGCGACCTGTTGCTGCGCGGTATCATCGGCCTGAATGACTGGGAGCGCGAGAAGAAGCAGGACATCTTGATCAACCTGACTCTCTTCACCGACACGCGGCGCGGTGGTGCGACCGACCAGGCCAGCGACATCCTCAACTACCGCACGATCACCAAAGCCATCATCGCCCACGTCGAGGACTCGGCCTACTACACGGTCGAGGCGCTGGCGGCGGCTATCGCCCGCATCTGCGTGGTGGATCACGGCGCGGATCGCGTCATTGTGCGCGTGGAGAAGCCGGGTGCGCTGCGCTTCGCTCGCTCCGTCGGCGTGGAGATCGAGCGGGAGCGCGCTGACTTTGAGTGACTCCGGCCCGGCAACTCCGGCGCTGATCACGCTCGGCTCGAATATCGCGCCGGAGCGCAATCTGCCCCGCGCGGTCGCCTTGCTGCGCCAGAACTACCACTTGACGGTGCGCGCCGTCTCGCGCGTTTACGAGAGCGTGCCGGTCAGCGCGACCGGCGGGGTGGCCGAGGATCAGCCGCCCTTCCTCAATGCGGCGCTGCTGGTCGAGTCCGACGGCTACTACGGGCCGCTGGCGCTCAAGTTCCACGTGTTGCGCTTCATCGAGCTGCTGCTGGGCCGCGCGCGCTCTGCCGACAAGTTCGCGCCGCGCCCGATTGACCTCGACCTCGCCCTGTTCGGCGACTGCGTGCTCAACAGCCCGCACCTCACCCTGCCCGACCCCGACATCCTGTCGCGCGCCCATGTCGCGTTTCCCCTGGCCGATGTCGCCCCGGACTGGCAGCACCCGCTCACCGGGCAGACGCTGGCCGCCATCGCCGCCGGGTTCGGGGAGGCAGCGGGTATCCATCCCCGCGACGACCTGGCGCTGTGACGCTGTTCCCTCACGAGCGTTCGCGCGCGGGTTAAAGCCCACTGCAGAGACGCAGAGAGCGCAGAGGAAAGACAAGTTAAGAACGTCTCTCGGTTCTTCTCCGCGTCCTCTGCGTCTTTGCGGTTCAAAGAATCTTCCCCCGGTCAGGCATGTGCCCCTACGTTTGGGTCCACGAACAAGCCGTGAACGTGTTTGTCCCCCCCCATCCCCGGCCCTTCCCCCACGAGGGGGGAAGG
>DYGW01000026.1 GCA_020724485.1 Thermoflexus sp.
GGAAGGGCCGGGGATGGGGGGGGACAAACACGTTCACGACTTGTTCGTGGACCCTGTCATGCCGTCCGGCTAGTGCCAGCGGGCGGCATTTGCTATACTGCTGGCAGGACTTATGCCAATAGACCGGGCTTCGCGTGAGTTGACGGGTGGTTTTCATGAATGGACAACTTCCTTTTCGTGATGGCGCGCCGCTTCACGGCAGCCGCTATCTGCCGGGCCGTCCGCTCCAGGGATTGGTAGGCCGCCAGGCCGACCTGGACGCGCTGCACGCGGCGCTGAAGGCGAATGCCGCCGTCCTGCTCTACGGTCAGCCCGGCGTAGGCCGCACCGCCCTGGCTAACGCCCTGGCCGCCAGCCATGCCGAGCATCCGGGGGGCGTGCTGTGGCTCGACGGCCACGACGAGACGCTGCTCGCCCTGGCCAACCGCGTGGCGCGCGCCTTTGGTGCCCCGGCTGCGATGCCCGGCGCTGACCGCGCGGCGTACTTCGCCCAGGTGCGCGCGCTGCTGGAAGCACAGCACCCGTTCATTGTGCTCGATGGGCAGGTGCGATTGGACGTGGCGCGCGAGTTCGCTAACGTGTGCGCGCTGGGACTCCCGCTGGTGGTCGCGGCGAGCCGCCCGGCGTCTGGCCCCTGGACTCCGTTTGAAGTCACCGGGCTGGGGCGCGCGGAGGGGCGGACGTTGCTGGTGCGGCTGGCAGCCGGGGCGTTGGATGCCGGAGATGAAGCAGCGGGGCACCTGGCCGACGCGCTCGACGGCAACGCCCTGTCGCTGACGGTGGCCGGCTTGCAGCTTGCCGCCGGAATCACCCTGGACAACCTGCTGACACAGATGCCCGATCTGCCGCCGGGGCCGGCGAACCGCGTCATGGCGATGTTGATGGCGGCCTACCGGTTGCTGCCTCAGGACTTGCAGGGCATGGTCATGCTCATTGGCACGGCGTTTGCTGGCGAGGCGAGCGACGAGCTGCTCTCCGACGTGACCGGCGCGCCCACTGACGGCATCTGCGCGCGTATGCGCCAACTGGTCGAGCGCGGCTTCGTCACCGAGCGCATGGTCTATGACCGTCCCACTTTCAGCGCGCACGAGATGGTGCAGCGTTTCGCCCAGGCGTTTCTGCGCGGCAAGCGCCGTCTGGACACAATGCGGGCGCGCCATCTGCACGGCCTGCTCGTCTACGTGCGCAAGCACTCTGACGAGACCGGCCCCGCCCAGTACGAGCGGCTGGCCGCTGAGATGCCCAACATCATCGGGGCGGGCCGTCATGCTGCTCTGCATCACAAGGCCGACTTCCTCCAGGAGCTAATGCAAATGCTGGCCCCGGCGGGCGAAGCGAGCTTCGTCCGGGCGTGCGGCTTTCTGGCGGAGTACGAGTGGCTGCGTCACCTGCAAGGGACTCCAGAAGCGGCGGAAGCGGGCATCCTGGGCGGGATCGCGCCGCAGCCGGACGCGCCCGCGCCTGACGCTGAAGCCGGCGAGGAGATCGAGTCCGGGGATGCGCAGGCGACGGTTGCGACTCCTCTCGCTGAGCCGCCCGCTGACATTCCAGAGGCGGACGCCGGAGCCGCGCCTGAGCCTGAGACAAGCGCGGGTGAAGACGTGGAAGAGGTCGAAAGCCCGCCCGCAGTGGAGCCGGTGCCTGAAGAGACCGGCATCGCCGGGGAGCCAGCCGGTGACTTGGAGCTTCCGTCCGACGCCGAGGCGTTGGAACGGCTGGGGCGGGCGGTCAAAGAACGCGGCGATCCGCACGAGGCCATTGAGCGTTACACGCAGGCGCTGGACAGCTTCAAGGCGGACGGGAAAGTGGACGACGAACTGGCCGCTATCGAGGCGCTGGCCATGCTCAGCCTGGAAGGCGAGCGGTACGAGGACGTGCTGGCCTATGTAGACAAGGGGGTGAAGCTGGCCCAGGAAGCCGACAACCCGCAGCGCGAAGGCGAGTTGCTCGTGGTGCTCGGCGATCTGCAAGTGACGCTGGGGCGCTGGGCAGGGGCCGAGTCCGCCTACAAAGAAGCGGTCGAATCCTTCCGGCCTAGCGAAGCGTGGCTGGATATTGGCCTGGCTCTCGACAAGCTCGGCTCGGTCTACTGGGAGACGGAGCGTCCCCAGGACGCGGTGGCGGTGTGGGAGCAGGCGGCGACCCTCTTCGAGCGCGTGAGGCGCGATGACCTGCTGCGCGACACGCTGCACAAGATCGCCGACACGCGCGCCGAATTGTTGCAGTGGGACAGCGCCCGCGCCGGGTATGAGCGCCTGCTGGCGCTGGCCCGCGCCAGGGGCGACCAGGCGGCGGAGCACGAGCAGCTTATGTGGCTGGGCGTGCTGCTTGAAGCGCAGGGTGATCGCTCTGGCGCGCTGATGCAGTATCGCCGAGGGCTGCATGTGGCCTTCGACCTGGCGCAGCGCGAACCGCTCGGCGCGGCGCTGTTGGCGCTGGCCCGGTTGCTGATTGACGACACTGTACAACTCAACCGGACGCTGCAATTGCTGGAAGCGGCGGAGGCTGTGCTGCCGGACGATTCCGAGGTCAAGCGTTTGCTGGGCCGCGCCAAGACGCGCCAGGAACGGCTGATGCGCGGCGGCGTGGCGCTGCCGGTGGTCAGCAGCAGCCTGCAGGATTACGCCCGCGAAGCCTACGAATCACCCGCCGCTGAGTGAGCCGTGCAGGGGTATTCTGCTCAATAACGCGGGATTGACGCATCAACTTCGCGCGACCAGGCGTCAATCCCACCCTCCAGGTTGATCAGGTTGGCGCGGCCCTGGGCTTGCAGCCGCAGGATCAGCCGCACGCTGCGTATTCCGTGATGGCAAAAGACGACCACAGGCTGGTCGCTGGGGATTTCGCGCCAGCGCGCGTCCATCTGACTGAGCGGGATATTGACGGCGTTTTCCAGGCGGCTGAGCAGAAGCTCGTATGACTCGCGGATGTCGAGCAGGACGAGCGGCTCGCCGCTGGCAATTTGCTCCTGTACCTGGCGCGGAGTCAGCGAGCGAACCCCGCGCTGCACCTGTTGCAGGTGATGGTAGGCGCTGCCGCTGTGCGCTGGCGCGCCGCAGAACTCCTCGTAGTCCACCAATTCGGTGATCGTCGGTGTGGCGCCGCAGAGCGGACACGCGGCGCGCCTGGGGATGATGATCGTGTCGAAGGTCATGTCCAGGGCGTCATAGAGCAGCAGCCGCCCGATCAATGGCTCGCCAATGCCCAGGATCAGCTTGATGGCTTCGGTGGCTTGCAGCGTGCCGATGGTGCCTGGCAGGACGCCGAGCACTCCCGCTTCGGCGCAGCTTGGGACGAGGTGAGGCGGCGGCGGTTCGGGCAGCATACAGCGATAGCAGGGGCCGCCCGGCGCGCCGAAGACGCTGACCTGGCCCTCGAAGCGGTAGACGCTGCCGTAGACCAGCGGCTTGCCGAGCAGCACGGCGGCGTCGTTCAACAGGTAGCGCGTCGGGAAGTTGTCGGTGCCGTCGAGGATGATGTCGTACCCGTCCAGGATGTCCAGCGCGTTGTGGCTGGTCAGCGGTGTCTCGAAGGTCTCGACGGTGATGTGCGGGTTCAGCCCGCGCAGGCGCTCGGCGGCGGAGAGCACTTTGGGCAGGCCCACAGTCGCCTCGCTGTGCGCGATCTGGCGCTGCAGGTTGGTCACGTCTACGGTATCGAAGTCCACCAGGCCGATGCGCCCGACTCCTGCTGCGGCCAGGTATAGGGCGATGGGGCTGCCCAGCCCACCCGTGCCCACGACCAGGACGCTGGCTTCCTTGAGGCGGCGCTGCCCGTCCATGCCCACCTGGGGCAGGATCAGGTGACGGCTGTAGCGCCGAAGCTCGTCCCTGGAGAATGCTGGTGCGATCTGGGGAGGCTGACTGCTGCTCACGTTCGATGGTTCCTGCGCGTGTGTGCCGGCACAAATGTTGCGGCGGATGCTACCTGCCAGAGCTTAGCACAATGCTTGGCAGCCCGCGAGGGCTGGAGTGAGACTGTTGGTCCGATTTCTGCGGGTGCGTGCAAAATCTGTCAGGCCGTTGGGCCGTATCCTGTTTACCTCACCCCCGCTCGACGCTGGCGCGTCTTGCTTCCCCCTCTCCGCTGCGGAGAGGAGGAAAGGTCAAGCGCAGCGAGGCCAGGGGGTGAGGTAAAGCAGTGTGTACGTTGATGCGATTGCCCTGAGATTTGAGCCTGGAAAAATGCGCAAAACGGCGTATGATTAGCACGGTGGCCGGAGCGTGAGAGTCGGTGTTGGTGGGATTGGATATGTGGCGGGTGGCGTATTACGGTTGACAGATCGGCAGGCTGTGGTATAATACTTTTTCTTGTACCCCTTGACTGTCTAGACAAACCATTGACCTCGAAAACGGCCTAACCAGTGTTGAGGACACGTTGCAATCCCCCCGTCCCCACAGCGACCGCGTCTGGCTGGTCGCAGCCTTTGGCGACAAGTGACCTCAAGGAGTGATGCATGCAGCGGCGGCTTGATGAGAAGAACTACGCACGATCGTTAGACGTGCAGGATCTTCCCTCGCTCATTGAAATCCAACTGGACTCGTTCAACCGCTTTCTGCGCGAAGGGTTGAACGAGTTGTTCGATGAGATCAGCCCGATCGAGAGCTTCAACGGGAACTTGCGGCTGTACTTTCCTGGCAGCAGCGTCGAAGCGGAGCAGTTCGGCCTGACCTACTGGTTCGATGACCCGAAATACCCGGAAGAAATCTGTCTGGAGCGCGACATCACCTACGCGGCTCCGCTGTATGTCAAGGTGGCGCTGGTCAATCGCGCTGCCGGCGACGAAGTCGTGACCTCCGACATCTTCATGGGCGACTTCCCGTTGATGACGGACAAGGGCACGTTCATCATCAACGGCACCGAGCGCGTGGTGGTCAGCCAGCTCATTCGCTCGCCCGGCGTTTATTTCGCCGCCGAGGAAGATCGCACGACGGGCCGCTTGCTTTCAACAGCCAAGCTGATCCCCGATCGCGGCGCGTGGATGGAGTTCGAGACGCGCAAGAGCGACTATCTGGCGATCAAGTTTAATCGCAAGCGTACCATCCCCGTCACTATTCTGCTGCGCGCGTTGGCCGCCGTTCATGACGGTTTCGACGCGCAGTCGCCGATCCAGGAAGGCACAGACGAAGAGCTGCTGGCGGTCTACAAAGAGGTTGACAACAACCCGGATCACCGCTACCTGGAAGGCACCATTCGCATGGAGCCGCAGTGGGACCTGCGCGACAATATGACCGTTGCCCAGGCTGCGCTGCTGGAGTTCTACAAGCGGATGCGCCCTGGTGACCCGCCGACGCTCGACAACGCACGCGAATACCTGGAAAGCCAGTTGTTCGACCAGCGCCGCTACGACCTGGAACGGGTGGGGCGCTACAAGCTCAACCAGCGGCTGCACATTGACGACCCTGTGCTGCCCACCATGCGCACGATCACCAAGTACGACCTGGTCAAGCTGATCGCGCGCATGATCCTGATCAACAACGGCTTGCAAGAGCCAGACGATATTGATCACCTGGGCAACCGCCGCGTCAAGACGGTGGGCGAGCTGATTCAGAACTTGCTACGCATTGGCCTACGCCGCATGGAGCGCGTCGTGCGCGAGCGCATGTCCATCCGCGAGTCGGACAGCGTCTCGCCGATGACGCTGATCAACATCCGTCCGGTGGTGGCGGCGGTGCGCGAATTCTTCGGCTCCAGCCAGCTCTCGCAGTTCATGGAGCAGACCAACCCGCTATCAGAGCTAACGCACAAGCGCACGCTGTCGGCCCTGGGGCCGGGCGGCCTGCGCCGCGAGCGCGCGGGCTTCGACGTGCGCGA
The DNA here is from genome assembly GCA_020724485.1 of Thermoflexus sp. Taxonomy (GTDB): domain Bacteria; phylum Chloroflexota; class Anaerolineae; order Aggregatilineales; family Aggregatilineaceae; genus UBA2029. The sequence continues at coordinate 5,815 of DYGW01000026.1, forward strand.
CGTGCATCACAGCCACTATGGGCGCATCTGCCCCATCGAGACGCCGGAAGGGCCGAACATCGGCCTGATCGGTCGCCTCGCCAGCTATGGGCGCGTCAACGAGTACGGGTTCATCGAGACGCCCTATCGCCGCGTGTACCGCGAGATGGCGCTGGACGACGAGCGCCTGATCGGGCGCGTGCTGCGCGCAGACGTGGCGAACGAAGCCTCTGGCAAGAGCTTCCCGGCGGGCACCCTCATTGACGCGGACGTGCGGGCGCAGTTGGCTAAGTGGAAGATCAAGACGGTGCCGATCGTGCCCTTCGTCAGCAAGGAAATCGAGTATCTCTCCGCTGACGAGGAAGATCGCTACACCATCGCCCAGGCGAACGCCTTGTTGGACGACAGCGAGCACTTCGTCAACGAGCGCGTGTCGGCTCGCCATCACCAGCGTTTTCTGGTGGCGGCGCGCGAGCGCATTGACTATATGGACGTGGCGCCGCGCCAGATCGTCGGCATCTCGGCGGCGCTGATCCCCTTCCTGGAGCACGACGACGCCAACCGCGCGCTGATGGGTTCGAACATGCAGCGCCAGGCCGTCCCGCTGCTCAAGCCCGACATTCCTATCGTCAGCACGGGCGTCGAGCAGCAGGCCGCCATCGACTCCGGGCAGGTGCTCATCTCTGACCGCGATGGTGAAGTGGTCTCGGTGCAGGGCGATCAAGTGGTGCTGCGCACGGAAGACGGCCTGAAGGCTTATCGCCTGCGCAAGTACCATCGCTCCAACCAGTCCACGTGCATTGACCAGCGCCCCGTCGTGCGCAAAGGGCAGATGGTGCGCAAGGGCGATGTCCTGGCCGATAGCTCGTCAACGGTCGTTGGGAAGCTGGCGCTGGGTCACGATGTGCTGGCCGCGTTCCTCTCGTGGGAAGGCGGCAATTACGAGGACGCCCTGCTGATCAGCGAGGAGTTGGTCCGCCAGGACAAGTTCACCTCGATTCACATCGAGAAGCACGAAGTCGAGGCGCGCGATACCAAGCTCGGCCCGGAAGAGATCACCTACGACATCCCGAATGTCGGCGAAGAGGCGCTCAAAGACCTGGACGAGTTCGGCATCATCCGCATCGGCGCGGAAGTCGGCCCCAACGACATCCTGGTGGGCAAGATCACGCCGAAGGGCGAGAAGGAACTCAGCCCGGAGGAGAAGCTGCTGCGGGCCATCTTCGGCGAGAAGGCGCGTGAGGTCAAGGATTCTTCGCTGCGCCAGCCGCACGGTGAGCGCGGCAAAGTGGTGGACGTGAAGATCTTCACCCGCGAAGAGCACCGCGACCTCCCGGCAGGAGTTGACCAGATGGTGCGGGTCAGCGTGGCGCAGAAGCGCAAGCTGACTCAGGGCGACAAGATGGCCGGTCGGCATGGCAACAAGGGCGTCATCTCGAAGGTTGTCTCCATCGAGGATATGCCCTTTCTGGCAGACGGAACCCCGGTTGACATCATCCTGAACCCGCTCGGCGTGCCGGGTCGTATGAACATCGGCCAGGTGCTGGAGACGCACCTGGGCTGGGCGGCGGATCGCCTGGGCTTCCGGGCGATCTCGCCCGTCTTCGATGGCGCGGAAGAGGATCAGATCGAGGCTGAGCTGGGCCGGGCGTGGATGATCGATCGTGCCTGGGATGCGATCGGTGAGCGTGCCTGGGCGTGGCTGGCTGCCGAGGAGTACGACACCGAGTACCTCGAAGATGACGAGGAGGTACGCCGGCTGTACATTGATCACTGGCTGGGCGCTCTGGGCACCTATGACGCTGAGCGGCTGGCTCTCGATTATGTGTACGCACGGCGCGCCGTCTTGCGCGAATGGCTGCGCGAGCACGACTTCGATCCCGACGAGACCCTCGACTTTGGCCAGGAAGAGCTTGAACTGGAAGTCCGCCAGCGGCGCGATGCCAACGCGCGCCGTGCGACGCTGGCGTTGTGGATCGAGCACGTTAGCGGCGAGCGCCCGTCAAAGGACCTGCCGGAGCCGGAGCTGCGCGAGTTCGCGCGGCGGGTCGCGCTGAAGCACAACCGGCCCGTGCCCATCTATGGCAAGCAGCGCCTCTTTGACGGGAAGACCGGCGAGGAGTTCGACCAGCCGGTGACGGTGGGCATCATCCATATGCTCAAGCTGGCGCACCTGGTCGAGGACAAGGTGCACGCCCGCTCGACCGGCCCATACAGCCTGGTGACGCAGCAGCCGCTTGGCGGCAAGGCCCAATTTGGCGGGCAGCGTTTCGGCGAGATGGAAGTGTGGGCGTTGGAAGCTTACGGCGCGGCGCATACCCTCCAGGAGATGCTCACCGTCAAGTCCGACGATGTGCAGGGCCGCGTCAAGACCTACGAGGCCATCGTCAAGGGCGAACCGATTGAGGAGCCGGGTGTGCCGGCGAGCTTCCGCGTGCTGGTCAAAGAGCTACAGAGCCTGGGCCTGGCTGTCGAGGCGATCACCGACACCGGCGAGGTGATCAAGTTCGGCAAAGACGAGGAAAAGGCGCGTCAGCCGAAGATGCCGATGGGCCTCTTGGGGCTGGCGGGCAACCGCTAAGCGCGGCGCGCTGTGACGCAAGTCCAAGCGGGCGAGGCGTAGTCCTTGCCCGCTTTTTGCGTTGGAATCCCAATCTGTTGGCCCCGCGTTCTGTTGCTGATTCACCTGTTTGTAGAGTTGTATCCTGCGGCGTTATCGTGCCGCTTTTTTGTTTTGGCACCCTGCGCGGGGTGGGGGTTGCGCACGGCGTGCGTTGGGCAGGCGCTTTGTACGGGCCAAGCAACGGTTGTACAATGAGACCGATACTAGAGAATAGGCGGCGAAGAGCTACCGCGTGATGGTTGGTGTCCTTCCTGGATGAAAGAGTGGCGAGATGGTTAAGCGACGTTCTAAGCTGGCCCGGCTTGGGCTGGCGCTGCTGATCCTTGTCGTGATTGGGACGGGGTGCAGCCTGAGCGGGGGCGACGGAGGGGGCAAGGACGCTGAGACGCAGCCTACCGCTCCGCCGACGATCACGCCGCCCATGACGCGCACGGCGTTCCCGACGTTCACGCCCTTTCCGACGCTGGCGCCGGGCGGGCCGATCTTCACGGGGCCAACGGCGACGCGCATCGTGCTGGCCCCGACGTTCACGCCGTTCCCGACGCCGTTCTTCACATGGACGCCTCAGGTGACGGCTTATCCCTATGACGTGCGCATCTCTTACCCGGTGGATGGCAGCCAGGTCGCCGGGTACATCACGATAGTCGGCAGCGCCAGCCATCCGCGCTTCCTGCAATATGCGCTGGAGTGGGGGCCAGACCCCAACCCGGCCAACCTGTGGTATCCGCTGATGAGTCCGCGCAACCAGACGGTGATCAACGGCGGGCTGGGCGCGTGGAATACGACCAACGTTAACGACGGCGTGTACCAGATTCGGCTACACGTGTGGCTGAACGACGGCACCGAGACGTTCGACATTGCCACTGGCGTGCGCGTCTCCAACCGCCAGCCGACGGCAGTGCCGACCCTGACGCCCACGCCCAAGCCCAACCGCTCGCCGACCATTGACCCGATCGCCAGCCAGGAAGTCAACGCAGGCGCGTCGCGCGACATCAGCGTGAGAGCCGTCGATCCTGATGGTGACGCCGTCAACCTGTTTGTGGCGTCGAGCAATACGGCGATTGCCACCGTGCAGGTGACCTCCCCGACACAAATCCGCGTGACCGGCGTGACCGCCGGCACAGCGACTATCACGGTGACGGCCAACGATAATCGCGGCGGCCTGACCAGCACGGCCTTCATCGTCACGGTGAAGGGCTTGAATCAGGCTCCGACGATCAGTCCGATCCTCGAGCAGAAGGTGGATGTTGGCGCGTCGAAGGACGTGACGGTGTCCGCTTCAGACCCGGACGGGGACGCGCTGACCATTCAGGCGGAGTCCGACAACGTGGGCGTGGCCCTGGCGACTGTGCTGAACACCAGCACACTGCGGCTGACCGGCGTTGGCGTCGGGACGGCGAACATCACGGTGACGGCCAGCGATGGCAAGGGCGGGGTGATCAAGATGGCATTCCTCGTCCGGGTCGGCAAGCCGAACCTGGCTCCCATCGTTGGGACGATCCCCGCCCAGACGTTGGCGGTGGGTAGCACGCTGGACGTGCCCTACATCGCCAGCGACCCCGACGGCGACGCGATGACCCAGACGGCCAGCTCTGACACGCCGGGTGTGGTCACGGCCAGCGTGACCGCTCCGGGGATCATCCGACTGACGGGCGTGAGCGCCGGTGCCGCAACAGTGACGCTCACGCTGAATGACGGCGTCAACGCGCCGACCATCACCACGTTCCCGGTGACGGTCGTCGCGGGCAACGTCGCGCCGACGATCAGCCCGCTTGGCCCGCAGACGATGGGCGCTGGCGAGACGCGCGACGTGCCTTATGTAGCCACTGACCCGGACGGCGACGCGCTGAGCGCGTCGGTCTTCTCAGACAACACGAATGTGGTGACGGCGGCGCTGGGGCAGCCCAGCCTGATCAAGCTGAGCGCGGTTGGGGCGGGCACGGCAACCGTGACCCTGACGGTTGACGACGGCAAGAACCCGCCCGTCAGCGCCTCGTTCACTGTCTCTGTAGCGGCGGCCAACCTGCCGCCGGCGGTGGAGACGATCTTCCCGCAGACGCTGGGCGCAGGCGATAGCCTGGACGTGCCGTATACGGCGATTGACCCGGAGGGCGATGCTCTGACGGCGACGGTCAGCGTGGATAACCCGAATGTCGTCGCGGCGGTGATCAGCGCGCCGGGGACGATCAGACTGACGGGCGTGAGCGCAGGCTCGGCGACGGTGACGCTGTCGGTGACTGACGGCACCAACCCGGCGGTGACCATGCCGTTCACGGTGACGGTCGTCGCCAATGCGCCGCCGAACGTGGCTCCGATCGGGCCGCAGGCATTGGGGCCGGGCGAAGCGCGCGACGTGCCCTACACGGCCAGCGATCCCGAAGGCAATCCGCTGACGGCGACCGCTGCCTCGGACAATCCCGGCGTGGTGGTGGCGGCGGTGAACGTGCCCGGCGTGATCACGCTGAATGCGGTAGGAGCGGGCGCGGCGACCGTGACGCTGTCGGTGACTGACGGCGTAAACCCGGCGGTGACGACCTCCTTCGCCGTGACGGTCAGCGCGCCGAACATGCCGCCGAACGTGGCTCCGATCGGGCCGCAGGCGTTGGGGCCGGGCGAGGCGCGCGACGTGCCCTACACGGCCAGCGACCCCGAAGGCAATCCGCTGACAGCGACCGCAAGCTCGGATAACCCCGGCGTGGTGGTGGCGGCGGTGAACGTGCCCGGCGTGATCACGCTGAATGCGGTAGGAGCGGGCGCGGCGACCGTGACGCTGTCGGTGACTGACGGCGTAAACCCGGCGGTGACGACCTCCTTCGCCGTGACGGTCAGCGCGCCGAATGCCAACCCGGTCATCCAGCCGGTGCCTGATCAGACGGTGAGCGTGGGTGCCAGCTTGAGCGTGCCGGTCAGCGCCTCTGACCCGGACGGCGACGCGGTGACGCTCACCGCTGTGTCTGATAACCCCGGCGTGGCGACAGCCTTCGCCGGCGGGCCGGGCGAAGTGATCCTCGGCGGGGTGACGCCGGGCACAGCCACGATCATGGTGGACGCCAGCGACGGGCGTGGCGGCTCTGCGTCGGTCAGCTTGCTGGTGACGGTGCAGGGCGTGAATAACGCGCCAGTTATCCAGCCGATCCCCGACCAATCGCTGTCGGTTGGCGAGACAATCGCCGTCGCCGTGGCCATCTCCGACCCGGACGGCGACCCGCTGGTGGTCTCGGCAGTGGCTCAGAATACCAGCGTTGTCTTCAGCGAGATGCCAGGCACAGACACGATCAACCTGCAGGGGCTGGCGGAAGGCGTCACGGCGATTGACGTGTACGCCGACGACAACAAGGGCGGCCTGACGACGGCAACTTTCACTGTGACCGTCTCCAGCCCGACTCCGTCGTTCGACCTGATGGCCTACCCGGTTGTGCCGCAGATTCCGGACAGCATGGCCGTCATGCTGCGCCAGCTTTACGGCAGCGCGGTGACCAACTTCGGGACGCAGGCGGGTGTGTTCGCCAAGGTCGGCGACGACGCGATGGACAGCCCCAACTTCATGGCTCCCTTCGCCGTCAGCGGGTACGACCTGGGCGGCTTCGGCAACTTGCAGGCGACGATTGACTTCTACGCGGCAACGCCGGTGCGCCCGGCGCTCGATGCGGCGATCAACAGCTTCAACGTGGACAGCGTGGCCGCCGGTGATGGCTACGGCATCGAAGACCTGTCCGGCCCCGCGCCGGGTGGCGCGCCGTGCGACGCAGTCGGCGGCGGGACGCGGCTGTCGTGCGAGTTCATGGTCGCACGGCCCAGCATCGCCCTGATCAGCTTCAGCGCGGAGAACGTGACCTACCTGCCGGCGGAGCAGTTCCGCAGCGAGCTACAGACGCTGGTCTTCGAGAGCATGAGCAACTATGGCGTGATCCCGGTGCTGGCGACGATCCCGGCGGGCGGCGGCTACTCGACCGAGCAGCTCACCGAGTACAACCGGGCCATCGTCGAGGTGGCGTCGCAGTCGGAAGTCCCGCTGTGGAACCTGTGGCGCTCGCTCCAGGAGCGTGGCATCGGCGATCCGTTCAGCGTGGCCCCGCAGGGCGCGGGCAACCTGACCGACGCAGCGCTGAGCTACGGCTACAACGTGCGCAATCTGACAGCGCTCCAGACTCTACAGGCGGTGCGCCAGGCGGTCGGGATCAACTAGCGATAGCGGTAGAATGCCAACAAACACCCCCCGGCGCACAACAGCCGGGGGGTGTTCCTGTACCGAGGAAGGCGGGCAGCCTGCCGCTCAGCGCTCGTGCGGAGGCGGCACAATGTGCGGCAGGGTATCCTCGCTAGCTGCTGCGCCCACCGCGCGCATGGTCTGGGTCGTCTGCTGGCTGGTAATGGACTCTGTCCAACCGGGCAGCAGACACCAATAGCCGGGGCCTTCAGTGTGCGGCTGTGGCCAGAAAGGCAGCGGGCGCGCCTGAAGAGCAGAGAGGTCGGTCTGGCGTCCGTTGACGGACTGGCGGTAATAGTACAGCCGGAAGACGTGAGCGCCGTCGGTGGCGGCGAAGGCGGGTTCCTGCCCCTGGTTGCGCACATAAGCGCCGGGGCTGATGATCAGGGCCACGTCCAGGTAGGCGGCATCCAGGGCGAGAGTCTCGGTCGGGAAGATGAAACAGGTGGCGCGGTCGTCGCGTGTCAGGTCGAGCCGCGAGCGGTAGACCGGCAGCACGCGCCCGCGCCGCACGAGGGGGAGGTAGCGGCTGGGGAACGACCCAGGGACGAGAGCGACATCGGTGCTCTCTGGCTTGCGCCATTCGCGGGCCTTGTGATAGCCGCCGGTGCTGGCTTCGACGACCTGGTAGATGCGCCCTTCCGCCCAGAACAGCGTCCCCATCGGCAGGCGCGCCGTGTCAACCTCTGGGAGACTGTCCAGATACCGCATAATCGCCGGATCAACCACGTCGCCCACCCCTAAACTTGATCAAAGCGCCGCGTGACGTATACCATATGGTTACAACCTGTTTTAACCGTTTTCGTTGCGCACGGCAATTCCGGTCGTTAAGCTGGCAGCGAGCCATGTCGTCACCATTGAGGTAAGGCGAATGCGAAAATTGGTCTGGACTGCGCTCGTGCTGGCTCTGCTCGGCGTGCTGGCGGCGTGCGAGGACTCTGGCTCCATCGGCCAGGGCGACCTGACGATCACGGTTGACGTGGACGGCGAGCGCCTGGTCTACCGCTTTGATCGGGCGGTCTCGGTGGGGCAGTTCCTGGGCGAGATCGACGTGACGCTGGGCGAGTTCGATGAGGTCAACCCGCTGCTGCAAACGCAGGTGCGCGACGGCATGACCATCACCGTGACGCGCGTCGTGCAGCGCCAGGAGTGCGAGAACAGCGACATTCCGCCGGGCACCGAGCGGCAGTTCACACAGAGCTTGCCGCCCGGCGAGGAGCGCATCGCCCAGACTGGCGAGAATGGCGTCGTGCAGGTGTGTTACCGTATCACCGAGAAGGACGGCGTGCAGACCAGCCGGGTTGAGGTGAGCCGCATCGTGATCAAGGAGCCGCGCAACGAGATCGTCTACGTGGGCAGCCAGCCGCCAGAAACGCTGGTGCCGATTGACGGCGTGCTCACCTTCATCTCCGGCGGGCAGGCCTGGATCATCGAGGGCAACACCGCCAACCTCAACCCGCTCACGCAGGACGGCTACCTGGACGGGCGCGTGTTCGACCTGTCGGCGGACGGGCGGCGGCTGCTCTACACGCGGCGCACGGCGGATACGACTGACCCTGAATTCGCCAATGAGCTATGGGCGATTCTCGACACGACCGCGCCGTTCCCGCGCGCGGTGCAGCTTGCCCCCTCTGACGTGCGCTACGCCCAGTGGGTGCCCGGCGGGCGCGGCGCAGCGTTCAGCTATTCGACGGCCAGCCCCTCCACCGACGGCGCAGGCTGGCGCGCCTACAATGATCTCTACCTGATGCAGATTGACCCGGCAACCGGCGAGGCACTGGCTGAGGGCTTCAAGGAGATTGTGTCGGCCAACGCCCTGGGCATTTACGCCTACTGGGGCCGGCGCTTCGCCTGGTCGCCGTCCGGCGACCAGGTGGCCTGGGCCAATGCCGACAGCGTTGGGGTGGTGAACTTGGAGACCGGCGAGTTCGAGACACTGCTGACCTTCCCGGAGTACAGGCCGCTGCTCGAACGGTTCAGCGGCGCGACGGTGTGGATTCCAACGCTCTCGTGGTCGGAGGACGGCTACCTGGTGACCACCATGCACGGGCCGCCCTACGCCGACGAAGCGCCGCAGGACAGCATCATCTTCGACATGGCGGTGATCAACCCGGCGACGGGCCTTGAGATCAACCCCTTCCTGGCGCGGGGCGGCATCTGGGCCAGCCCGACCTATTCGCCGGTCTCTGAAGGGCCGGGCGGCGCACCGGAGTACGCTATCGCCTACTTCCAGGCGCCCGAGCCGCTCAACAGCCCTGGCGCGCAGTACGATCTGGTGGTGGCCGACCGCGACGGGAGCAACGCGCGCGTTGTCTTCCCCGGCCCTGACCGGCCCGGCCTGCGCCCAGACCCGGAAGACGGCATCGCCTGGAGTCCTTCGGCGCGGCAGATCGCGCTGATTTATCAGGGCAACCTGTGGGTGATTGACGTGAAGACCGGGCAGGCTACCCCAATCACGAGCGACGGGCAGGCATCGCGCCCGCGATGGTCTGGGCAGCGATGAGGGCGCGCTGGTTCCTCTTCTGGGTGTGCCTGATCCTGATCGCGGGGAGCGCGGTCGGTGCGTGGGCGGCGCTGCAGGCGCGCGCTGAGGACGTGCGCGGCTGGGAGCAGGCAACCGAGACCTTCGACCTGCCGTACCGCCTGCCGCTGGCCGGGGTCAACGTCGAGCTAACGCAGGTTGCGCCTGATGACCTCGCCCGCGAGCTGGATCGCATCGCCGCCGCCGGATTCACCTGGGTGCGCCAGCCGTTTCTGTGGGCGGCCATCGAGCCGGAGCCGGGTGTCTACGCCTGGGGCGCCTACGACGCGCTGGTGCAGGCCGTCGCCGCGCGCGACGGGTTGGCGCTGGTCGCCGTGCTGGACGGCACGCCGCCCTGGGCGCGCCACGAACTGGCCCCCGAGCATCCCTACGCGCCTCCGGCCAGCGTGATCGCCTACGGGCGCTTCGCGGGGGCAGTTGCTGCGCGCTATGCGGACGCGATCGCCTATTATCAAGTGTGGGACGAGCCAAACATCACCTCGCACTGGGGCGAGCTGGACCCGCGCCCGGCGCATTACGTCGCCATGCTGCGCGAAGCATACACGGCAATCCACGCGGCGGACGCGACGGCGAGCGTCATCGCGGCGGCGCTGGCGCCAACGGTTGAGCGGGGGCCGCATAACCTGAGCGATGTGCTCTACCTGCGCGCGCTCTATGACCTCGGCGGGCGCGACTTCTTCGACGCGGCTGCCGGGAAGCCGTATGGGTTCAGCACCGGCCCGGACGACCGGCGCGTAGACGAGCGCGTGCTCAACTTCTCGCGCCTGATTCTGCTGCGTGAGGAGATGGTGCGGCGGGGCGACGGCGACAAACCGCTGTGGGGCAGCAACTTCGGCTGGAACGCGCTGCCCGATGACTGGCGCGGCCCGCCGTCTATCTGGGGCAGTGTCACTGCCCAGGCCCAGTTGCAGTATACGCAGGCTGCCTACGAGCGCGCCCGGCGCGAATGGCCCTGGATCGGCGGGCTGATCTTGCAACACTGGGGGCCGGATGCTCCCGCTGACGACCCGATACAGGGGTTCGCCGTCGCGCCGCGCGTCGCCGAGTGGCTGGCGGGCGGGCTGCGCCTGAGCGACGATGCACTGATCCCCGGCCAGTACCCGGCGCTGAACGCACATACCGCCTATTCCGAGAACTGGCGCTTCAGCGACCTGGGTGCGGATGCCGAGCTACCCGCTGGGAGTGACGCTGGTGCAGTGGAGAACCGTATCACGGCCCAGTTCGAGGGGACGGAGTTTGCCATCGTCCTGCGCCGCGACGATTACCTGGCTTACCTGATCGTGACGGTAGACGGGCGTCCGGCCAACGCGCTGCCGCGCAACCGGCAGGGCGAGGCGTTCATCGTGCTCACCTCGCCGGAGCGGACGCCGGAACTGGGCCTGATCCGCGTGGCCGAAGGGTTGGCCAACGGGCCGCACACGGTCGAGATCGTCCACCGGCCCGCTCAGGGCGACGACCGCTGGCCCATCGCCGGGTTCGCGGTGGCGGTCGCGCCGGATACAGCGGCCACCGACCGGGCGCTGCTGGCGTGTGGCATCGTCGGCGGGCTGGCGCTGCTGGGGCTGGTGTTCGCTGCGTGGCGCTTGCCCTGGGGTCAGCTTGCCGTGCCCGCGCCGCAGACCTTCCGGCGCTTTCTGGAATGGCTGCTGAGCCTGTTCGTGTCGTTCGTGCTGCTGCTGGGCACGCTGGTCACCTGGGGCGAGGCGTTTCCCGCGCTGCTGCGCCGCGACCAGCCGGCGCTGGCCGTGACCATCCTCACCGCAGGGATCGCCGCGCTGTCGCCGGCCTCTGTGATCACCCTAGCGTCGCTGGTTGTGCTGTTTGTGCTGGTCTACAACCGGCCCCTGTTCGGCCTGATGCTGATCCTCTTCTGGTCGGCGTTCTTCCTCTCCACGCTCGATCTGCTCTTCAGCGCCTTCACGACCGTCGAGGTCTACCTGACGCTGACGGTCGCCGCGTTGCTGGCGCGGGGGATGGTGGACTGGGCGCGGCACCGCCAACAGGGAATGCCGCTGCGCCTGACGTGGCGGCCCACGCGGCTGGACTGGCTCGTGCTGGCCTTCGCCGCGCTGGGCGTCGTGTCGCTGAGCTGGTCGGAGTTCCTGACTCCCGCGCTGCGCCAACTGCGCGTGGTGGTGCTGGAGCCGGTGCTGTTCTACTTCCTGATCCGCTGGCTGCGCCTGGCGCGCCGCGACCTGCTGTGGCTGGGCGATGCGCTGCTGTTCACGGGCGGGGCTATCGCCGTGGTGGGGCTGTACCTGTACGCGACGGGCGAGTCGGTGGTGGAAGCCGAAGACGGCGCGCGGCGGCTGATCAGTGTTTACGGGTCGCCAAACGGCGTCGGGATGTACCTGGGGCGCTGCTTGCCGTTCGCGCTGGCCTACGTCCTCGTCGCGCCGCGCGGGTCGTGGCGCTGGCTCTATGGGGCGTTGGGCGGCGCGGTGATGCTGCTGGCCGTGCTGCTCAGCCAGAGCCGGGGCGCGATTCTGCTCGGCCTGCCGGCGGCGCTGATCGTCACGCTGGTCTTCTGGCGCGGGCGGCGGTCGCTGGCTCCGGTGATCGGCGCGGTGCTGGTCCTGTTGACCGCGCTGGTGCCGCTGGCGCTGCTGCTGCCGCGCCTGGGCGATCTGTTGGGCAGCACGGCGACCTTCCGGCGGCACCTGTGGTACAGCGCCTGGCAGCTTATCCGCGAGCGACCGCTCACCGGCGTGGGCCTCGACCAGTTCCTGTACTGGTACCGCAGCCGCTACCTGTTGCCCGAAGCGTGGGAGGAGCCGAACCTGTCCATCCCGCATACTCTGGTGCTCAACCACTGGGTGAGCCTGGGCATCCTCGGCGTGATTCTGGCGCTGGCGCTCCAGGTCGTCTTCTGGCGCAGGCTGTGGCGGCTGCGCGGACAGGTCGTGAGATCGGACTCTGTGGCGTTCATGCTGGTGCTGGGGCTGGCCGGCAGCATGGCCGACTTCCTGGCGCACGGGCTGGTGGACGTGGGCTATTTCGCCATCAACCTGGCCTTCGTGTTTTTCCTGTCGTTGGGATTGCTGCACCGGCTGGAAGACATGACGCCGGGCGCTAGAGGCGGGCGAAGATGAGGCCCACTTCGCTGCGTGGTTCTGACGCTTGGCTTGCTGGCGCTTTGTGGTACACTTCGCCCGTTTGTCTTCTGGCACTGTGAATCGAGGGGCACGAGATAGGTATGCGCGTACTGATCACCGGCGCTGCCGGGTTCCTGGGGTCTCATCTTTGCGATCGCTTCCTGGCCGAGGGTCACCAAGTGATTGGCATGGACAACCTGCTCACTGGCTCGATTGACAACATCGCTCATCTGGCTGGGAACCAGGATTTCTCGTTCATCAAGCATGACGTGACGAACTATATCTACCTGCCCGGCCAGATTAACGCCGTGCTGCATTTCGCCTCGCCAGCCAGCCCAATTGATTACCTGATGTACCCGATTCAGACGCTCAAGGTGGGGGCGCTGGGCACGCACAACGCACTCGGCGTGGCCAAAGACAAGGGCGCGCGCTTCTTGCTGGCCTCGACCTCCGAAGTCTACGGCGATCCGCTGGTGCACCCGCAGGCCGAGAGCTACGTTGGCAATGTGGACGCCATCGGGCCGCGCGGCGTCTACGACGAGGCCAAGCGTTTCGCCGAGGCCATGACGATGGCGTACTATCGCACGCACCACGTGGACACGCGCATCGCGCGCATCTTCAACACCTACGGCCCGCGTATGCGCCTGGACGACGGGCGCGTAGTGCCCAACTTCATCGGACAGGCGCTGCGCGGCGAGCCGTTGACCGTCTATGGGGACGGGTCGCAGACGCGCAGCTTTTGCTACGTCTCCGACCTGATCGAGGGCATCTACCGGCTTTTGCTCGCCGATTTCAACGAGCCGGTCAATATCGGCAATCCCGGCGAGATGACCATCCGCCAATTGGCTGACCTGATCAACGAGATGACGGGGAATCCCGCCGGGATCACCGTCCGCCCCGACCAGCGCATCAAGGGCGATCCGCAGACGCGCCAGCCAGACATCACGCGGGCGCGGGCGGTGCTCGGCTGGGAGCCATGCGTCGGCCTGGAGGATGGCCTGCGCCAGACGATTGAGTACTTCCGGGAACGGGTGTGAGCGCGGCGAGCTGGTCTTCAAGCCGGCGGTTCTCCGCCGGGCATGGTGCGGCCCTGTGGGTTGGTGCGGCTATCCTCGCGGGCGTGCTCGCCGCGCAGCTTCCGCTGGCGGTGGCGCTCGCTCTACTCGGAGGGCTGGCGGTTGGCGCGGTGCTGCTGATCGAGCCGGCGCTGAGCGTCGTCCTGATGCTGGCCGTCGCGCCGCTCAAGACGCTGATTGCCACCGAAGCCCCGCTGCCGCTCTCGCTCGATGTGGGGCAGATCGCTTTCGTGGCGGTCGTGCTTGTGTGGGGGCTGTGGCGGATCACGGCGCGCCGGGGCGCTCCGCTGCCGCGTTCGTGGGTGCTTCTGGCCCTGGGCGCGATCATGGCCGGGTTCGCGCCGTCAGCGTGGGGGGCGGCGTCGGCGAGCGCGTGGCTGGCCGAGTGGTCTAAGTGGGCGGCGATGGCCGTGCTCGTACTCATTGTGTTGGACTATGGGCGGGCTGGCCGCTGGGCGTGGATCGCGTTTGGCGTCGTGTGGGCGGCGGTGCTGCAGGCCGCCATTGGGCTGTACCAGTATTACGGCGGGTCGGGCGCGGCCCACCTGTGGATTGACGACTATCGCCACTTCCGCGCCTTTGGCACCTTCGGCCAGCCCAACCCCTTCAGCGCGTTCATGGGGCTGGGGCTGCCGCTGACGCTGGGCCTGGCCTGGGGTCATGCCGGGCGGGCCTGGCAGCGCGTGCGCCGGGGCGGGTCGCCCTGGTGGAATGACAGGGGGCTACACCAAGAGGCAACGCTGGCCGCGCTCTACGCGCTGTGCGCGGCGGCGCTGCTGGCCGGGCTGATCGCCTCCTGGGGGCGCGGGGCCTGGCTGGGATTTGGCGGGGCAGGTGCCGTGATGGTATTCTTTGCGCCACGCCGCCGCTGGCAAGGAGCCGCCCTGGTGGGTGCGGGGGCGCTTTTAGCGTTGGGACTGTGGCTGGCCGGGGCGCTGCCCGGTGCTGTACAGGCGCGCATTGACAGCGTATTTGGCGATTTCGTGGGCCTGCAAGACGTGCGCGGCGCGCCCATCAACGACGTGAACTACGCGACCGTCGAGCGGCTGGCGCATTGGCAGGCGGCGGCGGAGATGGCCAGCGGGCACCTGTGGATGGGCGTCGGCCTGGGCAATTACGAGGTCGTCTACCCGGACTATGCGCTGCCGCGCTGGCCGAACGCGCTTGGCCACGCTCACAACGACTACCTCAACATCCTGGCCGAGGCCGGGCTGGTGGGGTTGGCGGGCTATTTGCTGGGGTGGGTGTGGATCGTCTGGGGGACGTTGCGCAGTCTGCGGCACCGCGACCCGCTCTGGCGCGGGCTTGCGCTGGGGCTGTTGGGCACCTGGACGCACTTAGCCGTCCACAGCACAGTGGACAAGCTCACCGTCAATAACCTGTTTCTCCATCTGGGAGTCATGTTGGGGCTGCTGGCCTGGGTGAGCAACGTCTCACCGTATCACGTCACGGATCATGATTATGCTGAGCACTGGCACTGAAACGACAGAACCGATGACCAACAAGCGGGACAGGGACTGGATCGCGCGCGGATTCGCGCGGTGGAATCAGGTGATTGCCCGCATCAGCCGGCGCGCGGGCGCGCGCCGCGCCCGCGAGGTCGAGCGCTTTCTGAAGTTCGCCACCGTAGGAGTCTTGGGGGCGATTATTGACTTCGGTATGCTTAACCTGCTCCAGGCGACGATCCTGCGCCCTACTGAGCCGAATGTCACGCTGAAGGTGGCCCTGGCGACAGGTACCGCCTTTGTCACGGCGGTGTCGAGCAACTTCATCTGGAACCGCTATTGGACGTACCCCGACTCGCGGACGCGCTCCGTCCGGCAGCAGTGGTTGCAGTTCTTCATCGTCAGCGTCATCGGGCTGGCTTTCCGGCTGGTGTGGGTGCGCACGCTCTACGGCCCCTTTGGCGAGATCGGCGTTGATGTGCTGGGCGAGCTGGGCTTGAGCGGGGCGCTCGAAGCGACCGCAACGCGGCGGCTGGGCACGAATATCGCCCAGTTCTTCGCCATCTGGATCGTCATGGTCTGGAATTTCTTCGCCAATCGCTACTGGACCTACAACGACGTGGACTGACGTGGAGTAGCGTCCGATGGGCGAGCGCATCCTGATCGGGTATGGATCGAATTCGGTGAAAATCGCGTTGGTGCTGGCTGCCGTGTGACCCCCCATCCCCCAGCCCCTTCCCCCACACAAGCGGGGGGAAGGGTCATACTCCGATGTGACCGTCCGCCATTGTGGACCTTCCCCCACACAAGCGGGGGGAAGGGGAGCGGGCCAGCCGTTCTTCTCCCTTCCCCCCCTGTGGGGGAAGGGCCAGGGATGGGGGGGGCGAATCCCTGCGTGACGAGTTTCCACCGAAAAGGATACATTTCCCCTAATCGTAGACAGTAATTCGCTGCGGCGGAGGTGTGGCTAGCCCGGTGATGGCAGCAATCGGCATTGACTATACCGCCGCCCACGAGCAAGGCGCGGGCATTGGCCGCTACGTGCGCGAGTTGGTTCGCGCCCTGGCCGCCCTGGACGATGCCACCCCTTATCGTCTCTTCGTCGCCGGGGCGCGGCACAGCGTCCTGCCACCCCCGCCAGGCGCGAATTTCGCCTGGCGTCCGACGCGCGTCACCCCGCTGTGGTTCGCCCGGCTGTGGCACCGCCTGCAACTCCCGCTGCCGGTGGAAGCGTTCACCGGCCTGGTGAGGTTGTTCCACGCCACCGATTTCACACTGCCGCCCACGCTGCCGGGCACGCGGACGCTGCTCACGGTCCACGATCTATCGTTCGTGCGCGCGCCGGAGACGGCGACGCCCGTCCTGAAGGCGTACCTGGACGCCGTAGTGCCGCGCTCGGTGCGGCGGGCGACGCACGTCCTGGCCGACTCGCAGGCGACGAAAGATGACCTCGTTGAGTTGTACGGGACGCTGCCAGACAAGGTCACGGTGCTGCTCGGCGGGGTGAATCCGGAGTTCACGCCGGTCGCTGACGCAGACGCGCGCCAGGCGGTGCGCGCCCGCTACGGCCTGCCGCCGAATCCGTACATCTTCTCGGTGGGGACGGTGCAGCCGCGCAAGAATTACGCCCGGCTGATCGAGGCTCTGGCCGCGCTGGGGCCGCAGTATGCCGAGTATCACCTGGTCATCGCCGGGGGGCGCGGCTGGCTGGACGCGCCGATCTACCAGACGGTGCGCGACCGGGGGATGGGTGAGCGCGTGCATTTCACCGGCTTCGCCCGCGATGAAGACCTGCCGGCGCTGTATTCCGACGCGGTTTGCCTGGCCTACCCGTCACTCTACGAGGGCATTGGGCTGCCGGTGTTGGAGGCGATGGCCTGCGGCACGCCCGTCGTGACCTCGACCGTCTCTTCGCTGCCCGAAGTGGCCGGAGACGCGGCCCTGCTCGTTGACCCCTACGACGTGCAAGCTCTGTCCGAGGCGCTGCGCTGCCTGCTGGACGACTCCGCGCTGCGCGAGACGCTGATTGCGCGCGGCGCGCGCCAGGCGGCGTTCTTCACCTGGGAACGGGCGGCTGCCCAACTTCTGGCGGTGTACCGGCAGATGGTACAATAGCACCTATCCGGCAACGCACAGCGGCGAGGTCATGATGAGCGCACCAACGCAGAACCCCACCCGACCCGTGTTCATATTTGACACGCACGGCGATTGGCAGGCGACGAAGATTGGCGAGTGTCTCTTCAACACGCGCGGCGAATACATCGGGTTTGTCGAGGCGGGCGAGGTCTACAAGCGCGACGGCGAATGGATCGGGCGGCTGAGCCGCGACGGGCGCATTCTGCGCAAGCGCAGCGAGCGCCGCCGGCCCTTTTATGCCCATCCGCCAGCCGCGCCGCCCCGCCCGGAGCGACTCCCGCCGCGCGCGCCGCTGCCACCGATGATGGCCGAGCTAGACTTCAGCACGGTAGATGTGCTCGACGAGGAGCCGGACATCTTCAAGCGCATCTCCGATCTGCGCCCGGACATGGATTGAGGCGAGGTGTGGCTATGACGGACGAGGTGCCAGGGAAATGCGTCGCCGAGTCGCGCGTGGTGCTCAATATGATGATGAACCCGGAGCACGCCAACAGACTGGGCAACGTGCACGGCGGCGTGATCATGAAGCTGGTTGACGAGGCGGGCGGGCTGGCGGCCATGCGCCATTCGCGCTCGCCGGTGGTCACGGTAGCCATTGACTCGATGACCTTTGATGAGCCGATCTACGTTGGCAGTGTGGTGACGCTCACCGCAGAGCTTACCTATACGGGCCGTACTTCGATGGAGGTGCGGGTGAGCGTCGTCGCGGAGGACCCGCTGACCGGCTCGCGCGTCCACACGAACGCGGCCTACCTCGTTTATGTCGCCATTGACCGCCAGGGCCGCCCACACCCTGTCCCACCGCTCTGCATCGAGACACCGGAGGAGCAGCTTCTCTTCCAGGAGGCAGCAGAGCGCCAGCGCGCGCGCAAGGAACGCCACCAGCGCGAGCAAGCCCTGCGCCGGCGGATAGACCCCCAGCCCAACGAGGAGTGAGCGCGCTATGCCGGACGACCTCCCCGACCTGAGCGCCAGCGGCCGGCGGTCGCGCCTGCTTGACCTGCTCGACCAGGCGGGCGCGCGTCGCGTTCTGCGCGAGCCAGCGCCCGATCTCGGCTTGGCCGAGCATCTGCCGTTCCCCTTCCTGGCGATAGTGGGGCAGTACGAAATGCGCATGGCGCTGTTGCTGGCGGTGATCAATCCGGCGATTGGCGGCGTGCTGCTGATCGGGCCGCGCGGCACCGGCAAGACGACCTGCGTGCGCAGCCTGACCGACCTGCTGCCCTATGTCGAGGCCAGCCTGTGCCCGGAGGGTTGCCTGCCCCCCGGCGCTGAAGGGGACGGTGCGTCCGATGTCTGCCCGGACTGCCAGCGCAAGCTGGAGGCCGGGGAGCCGATCAGCCATTACGAGGCGGTCAAGCTGGTTGAGCTGCCACTCAATGCGCGGCTGGAGGATGTGGTGGGCGGGATCAACGAGCGCATTGCTGTGCAGCAGGGCCGCGTGCGGCTGGAACTGGGCATCCTGGCCCGCGCCGACCAGAACCTGCTCTACATTGACGAGGTGAATCTGCTCGACGATCTGATCGTGGACGCGATCCTCGACGCGGCGGCCCAGGGCAGCTATACCGTCCGGCGCGGGCCGATGGTCGGCACCTACCGGGCGCGCTTCGTGTTGGTGGGGTCCATGAACCCGGAGGAAGGCCGGCTGCGCCCGCAGATCATGGATCGCTTTGGGCTGCGCGTTCCCGTCCATGGCTTGGCAGACCAAGCGGATCGCTACGAGGTCTACCGGCGGGTGCGCCGCTACCAAAGCAACCGCCGCCGCTTCCTGGCTGAATGGGCTGAGGTCACGGCGCAAGCCCGCGAGGAGATCGGGCTGGCGCGCGAGCTGCTCAAGCAGACTGACCTGAGCGGTGAGGCGGTCGAGGTCGGGCTGGCGCTGGTACAGGCGCTCGGCATTGACTCGCACCGCGCCGAATACGCCATGTTTGAGGCGGCGCGGGCGCACGCCGCCGCCGATGGCCGCGATGTGGCGGGCGTGGGCGATCTACGCGCCGTCGCCGCGCTCGCCCTGCGCCAGCGGCGCAGCCAGTTCATGACCGAATTCTTCGCCCAGCAGGGGGAAGAAGACGCGGCCATCCGCGAGCGGCTGGACGCGCTCGTTGACAGCGGGCGCTGAGCCTGGGGCACGGGAGGCAACTGGCGGTGCGACGCTCGTTGGTTGGACTGACCGGAGTGATCGGGCTGGCGCTGGCGCTGGCCTGCTACTACGCGCCCTGGTACACGCATAGCACGGCGGCCTTCACTCTAAACGCCTTCGACCTGGCCGAGTGGACGAGTCTGCATCCGGCGGTGCGGGCCAGTTCCCCGGCGCTGCTGACCAGCTTCTTGCTGCGCGCCCCGCAGCTTGCGCTGATCGTAGTGCTGGCGCTGCACGCCAACCGCTTCAGCGATGCACGGGTGCGCTGGCTGCTGCGGGCCGCCGCGCTGCTGATCGCGCTGCGCTTCCTGCCGCCGCGCGAGTTCTTCGGCAGCGCCGCCAACGATCCCAATTTCCGGCAGACGATGCTGCTCACAGTGTTGGGCGTTGGTGGGGTTGTGGCGGCTGCGCTGGCGCGGCGACTGTCCCAGGGCTGGCAAGGGTTGCTGGTCATGGTGGCGCTCGCCCTGGGGACTGGGGCGGGATGGTGGGGCCTGGCGCGGGCGCACACCCTGCTAGACAACTTCGAGATCGCCGTGAGCGTTGGCGTGGGGGCGGTGGGCTATACTGCGGCCAGCGCCCTGGCCGCCGTGATGGAGCTGAGCCTGCTGCGCCGGGCTGAGTCGCCTGGCCCGGCAAACAAAAAGGGCGGTTGACAGATGTCAATCGCCTGAGGGTCTTGCCTGGTTGGACGTGCGGACTAGCGGATCAGCCGCCCATCTTCTCGGTGATGTACTTGACGGCGTCGCCGACGGTAGCGATGCTCTGCGCTTCTTCGTCGGAAATCTCGCCGCCGAACTCGTCTTCGAAGGCCATGATCAACTCAACGAGGTCGAGCGAGTCGGCTTCCAGGTCCTCACGGAAACTTGCGTCAAGCGTGACCTTTTCGCGATCCACCCCTAGCAATTCGACGATGATGTCGGTCACGCGCTCCTGAGTCGTAGCCATGTCTGTTTGCCTCCTAGATATGTGGCTTGTCTTGGCAAGTCAGGTGCTCAGCAGTGCTCGCACGTATTCTACACTATGTGTGCCGTGCCGAACAGGGCATTGGTACACTCGGGTCCACGAACAAGTCGTGAACGTGTTTGTCCCCCCCTCCCCGGCCCTCCCGCCCACGAGGGGGGAAGGGAGAAAAGCGGCGGGCCGGCTCCCCTTCCCTGCGCGC
>DYGW01000294.1 GCA_020724485.1 Thermoflexus sp.
CCTGCGCTAGAACCCCGCCAGCTCGCTCAGGTCGGCGCGGCCCTCGGCCAGCCGGCCGACTGCCTGCAGCAGCCCCAGCCGGTTGTGGCGCACCGCCTCATCCTCGGCGTTGACCAGCACCGCCTCGAAATAACGCTTGATGAGCGGCACCAGCGGCGCGAACGCCGTCAGGAAGGCGTCCACATTGCCCCCGGCGCTCAGCGCGGTGGCAGCAGTTTGGTACGCGGCGTACAGCACCCGCTCGGCGTCGTCCTCGAAGCGCGCCGGGTCTACCGCATAGACGCGCGGCTCGGCGCGGGTGATGCGCACGCAGCGCGCGTAGTTGTCCAGGATCGGCGCCCAGTCGTCGCGGGCCACCCACGCGGCCAGCTCGCGCACGCCTTGCAGGGCGCGGGCGGGGTTGTGGCCCTGCTCGGCCAGCACAGCGGCGATAACGTCGTGCGCCCAGCCCTCGTCGTGCAACAGCACGTCAAGCCGCCCGGCGATGAAGTCCACGACCTCGCGCTGGACGGCGGCGCTCACCTCGATCGGCTGGGCGGCGGCGACGCGGGCGACGGCTTCGCGCAGGTCGAGGTCAATGCCCCGCTCCAGCACGATCTGCACGACGCCCAGCGCCGCACGGCGCAGCGCGAAGGGGTCGGCGCTGGCTGTGGGAGCCAGCCCCGCCGCGAACAGCCCCACTAGGCTGTCCAGGCGGTCGGCCAGGGCCAGCAGCACGCCCGCCGCGCTCTGCGGCAGGCGGTCGCCCGCGCTGCGCGGCAGCCAGTGCTCGAAGATGGCCTCGGCCACCGCCGGCGGCTCGCCCTGCTGCAGCGCATAGTAGCGGCCCATAATGCCTTGCAGTGAGGTCATCTCGACGACCATCTGCGTGGCCAGGTCGGCTTTGGCCAGGGCCGCCGCCCGGCGCGCCGCCGCCAGATCATCGCCGCCGCCGCCGATCAGCGCGCCCAGCGGCGTGACAAGCGCGATCAGGCGGTTGCTCTTGTCAAGCATGGACCCCAGCCGCTCCTGGAAGGTCAGCGTGCCCAGCCGGGGCAGGTAGTCGTCGAGTGGCTTCTGGATGTCGGCGCTGTAGAAGTAGTCAGCGTCGGCGAAGCGGGCGCGCAGCACGTGCTCGTTGCCGTCAATCACCACGTCCAGGTGCGCGTCGTCGCCGTTGCGCACGGCGATAAAGTAGGGCAGCAGGCAGCCCTGGGCGTCCTCCACCGGGAAGTAGCGCTGGTGCTTGCGCATGACGCCGACCAGCACCTCGCGCGGCAGCGTCAGATATTTGGCGTCGAACGCGCCGCGCAGCGCTGTCGGACGCTCGACCAGGTTGGTCACTTCGTCGAGCAGGGCCGGGTCGTCGGGGATCGTCCCACCGACCTGCGCCGCCAGCGCCGCCGCCGCCGCCCGGATCGCCTCGCGCCGCGCCTCCACGTCGAGGATCACGCCCTGCGCGTCCAGCGCCGCGAAGTACGACGCCGCGTCGCTCAGCGCAATCTCCGGCGAGCGCAACGGGCGAATGCCGCGCGTGACATTGCCACTGGCCACACCAGCGTAGGTGAAGGGGATGACCTGCCCGCCGAATAGAGCCACGATCCAGCGCAGCGGGCGCGAGAAAGCGACTCCGCTATCGTTCCAGCGCATCGCCTTGCCGAACTTGAGCGCCGCGATCAGCCCCGGCAGCGCCTCGGCCAGCACGTCAATCGCCGGGCGGCCCGCCTCGCGGACCAGGGCGACGACGTACTGCCCGCCATCCATCTCGCGCACCTGGAGGGCTTCGACGGGCACGCCCTTGCCACGCGCGAAGCCTATTGCCGCCTGGGTCGGCCCGCCGTCGGCGTCGAAGGCGCGGGCGGCGGGCGGCCCCTTGACCCACGCTTCGGCATCGCGCTGGCGCGGGGCCACGTTCCGGGCGTGGATCACCAGGCGGCGCGGCGTGCCCATCACCACGACGCCCTCATGGTCCAGGCGCAATGACTCGAACAGCGCCGGAGCGAGCGCCCCAAGCTGATCCAGGGCATCGCTCAGGTCGCCGGCGGGCAGCTCTTCGGTGCCGATCTCCAGCAGCACGTCAGCGGGGGCGGTCGGCACGGGGCCAGTTGCCGGCTGTGGGGCGGCGGGCGCGGGCGCGGCCCAGACGCGCGCCTTGTCCAGCAGGGGATACTCAAGCGATTGGCGCTGCTCGCTGTAGGCGCGGGCGATGCTGCGCGTCATGTCGCGCATACGGCGGAAGTAGGCGGCGCGCTCGGTGACGCCGATGGCCCCGCGCGTATCGAGCACGTTGAAGAGGTGACTGCACTTGAGCACGTAGTCATAGGCGGGCGTTACCGCACCGGCAGCCAGCGCGCGCTGGTATTCGCGCTCGTAGATGTCGTAGACCTGCTTCAGCCCGTCCACATCGGCGATCTCAAAGTAGTAGCGGCAGTGCTCGATCTCCGGCTGGAGCCGCACATCGCCGTAGGTAATCGCCTCGTTCCAGTCAATGTCCCATACGGCGTCCTTGCCCTGCAGGGCCAGCACAATGCGCTCCAGCCCGTAGGTGATCTCGACGCTGACCGGCTCCAGGTTGATCCCGCCCGCCTGCTGGAAGTAAGTGAACTGGGTGATCTCCTGGCCGTCGAGCCACACTTCCCAGCCCAGGCCCCACGCGCCCAGCGCCGGGGACTCCCAGTTGTCCTCCACGAAGCGGATGTCGTGCTGGCGCGGGTCAATGCCCAGCGCCTCCAGGCTGGCCAGGAATAGCTCCTGCGGGTTGCCGGGGTCTGGCTTGAGGATGACCTGGTACTGGTAGTAGTGCTGCATGCGGTTGGGGTTCTCGCCGTAACGCCCGTCGTCGGGGCGGACGCTCGGCTCGACATAGCCGACGCGCCAGGGTTCCGGCCCCAGCACGGCCAGCAGCGTGGCCGGGTTGCCGGTACCCGCGCCGACCTGGACATTGTGCGGCTGCCACAGCACACAGCCCTGATCCATCCAGAACTGGTGCAGCTTCATGATCACGTCTTGAAACGACAGCGGCTTGGTGGACATACCTCGACCTCAGTAGTGGGGCGGCTCAGCGGGCGCATTATAACACAGGCGTCGTATGACGCCGAGCGGGGGTGAGATCACGCGGGGGCGTATCGCCATGCACCCCCACGGGCGCAGCAGAGCAGCGCTCCTATACCGCCTGACGGGCTTTGCACGGCACCCCTCCTGGGCGGGTCCACGAACAACCTGTTAGGGCTGGGCACTTGGGCGCTGGGATTGCCCCC
>DYGW01000295.1 GCA_020724485.1 Thermoflexus sp.
CCCTTCCCCCACGAGGGGGGAAGGGAGCAAAGCGGCGGGCCGGCTCCTCTTCCCTGCGCGCAGCGTGGGGGAATGGGGGGCAATCCCAGCGCCCAAGTGCCCAGAAACCGGTTGCCCCGCTGCCCATTGCCGGACTGCCCCCCACCCGGTATGATCTCGCTATGGACAACAACCCGCAGGCTCTCATGAAGCGGCGCGGCCCAGACCAGCGCACCTGGTACGTGGTCGCCCACACTAGCGACCTCGCCACCGCCGCCATTCCTGCCGGGCTGCTGCGCAGCGCCGACATCCCCGTGTTCCTGTTCCACGAAGCGTTGGGCACCAGCGCCATTCCGCTGTCGGTGGGGCTGCTCGGCGGCGTGGACGTGGCCGTGCCAGAAGCGCATTACCTGGAAGCGCGGGCGCTGCTCGACGAGGCCGCAGACTTCTGGGACGAGTTGGAGTCCGGCGACGATACCCTGTGGGACGACGAGGACACGTAAGCGAGGATGGATAACGCGCACCTGGTTCAGCCCCTCCCGCACGAGCGCGCAGCCGAGGCGCGCGCGAGCGCGCCCGCCGCGTTGCCGCGCGCTCGCCGCCGGCGGTGGCACCTGTTGTTGGCGCCGGCATTCGGACTGTGTCTGCTGGCGGGCTGGGCGCTCGTCGCCCGCTCCGGCATGTACGCAGCGTTCATCGTGCCGACGCCGATGAGCGTGGCCGAGCGGTGGTGGGGGCTGGCCTCGGATGGCTCGCTGATCCGCCACGCGGCGGTGACGCTGCGCGAGGTGCTCAGCGGCCTGCTGATTGGCGTGGCGGTCGCCTTCTGGCTGGGCTACTGGATCGCCAAGAGCCGCGCCGTCGCCTTCACGCTGACGCCCTACCTCGTCGCGCTGCAGGCCGTGCCCATCGTCGCCATCGCCCCGTTGCTGATCATCTGGTTCGGCTCCGGCGTGGCCAGCAAAGTGATCATCTGCGCGCTGATCGTCTTCTTCCCTATGCTGGTCAACACGGTGATCGGGATGCGCAGCATCCCCGCCGAGCTACACGACCTGCTACGCTCGCTCGAAGCCACGCCGCTGCAGACGTTCTGGCACCTGGAACTGCCCGCCGCGCTGCCCATTGTCCTCGGCGGGCTGAAGGTCAGCGCCACGCTGTCGGTGATCGGCGCCGTCGTCGGGGAGTTCGTCAGCGCCAGCGCGGGCCTCGGCTACCTGATCAACTTCGGGCGCGGCACCTACGACACGCCGCTGGTCATCGCCGCCGTGTTCACCCTGACCGCGCTCGCCCTGACCCTGTACGGTCTGGCCGCCTGGCTGGAACGTCTCTTGCTCGGCTGGCAGCGCGCTAACGGCACTCCCTAGCGTTCTGCCCCAGCCCTGGTAAACTTGCCGCAGGTTATTTCGCTTCAGACAGAAACGGAGTCCGAGACTATGTCCGCACAAACCCTGTCTTCTCGCCAGCGGGCACTGCTGCTGGCGGCGCTTGCTGTTGCTCTGGCGCTGGCGCTGATCGCCGCCTACGCCCTGACGCGCGACGACGATGCCGGCGGGGATCAGACGAAGGTCACGCTGTTCATGAGCTACATCCCCAGCGTGCAGTTCGCGCCGGTCTACGTCGCGGCGCAGCGTGGCTACTTCGCCGACGAGGGGATCGCCATCTCCTTCGAGAACAGCTTCAACGAAGCCGACGGCGTCGAGCGCCTCGCCAATAACGACTTGCAGTTCGGGCTGATCAGCGGCGAGCAGGTCGTGCTGGCGCGGGCGCAGGGGCGGCCCGTCGTCTACGTCTTCGAGTGGTTCCACCGTTTCCCGGTGGGCATCGTCTCGCCCGCCCGTCTGAACATCACCCAGCCCGCAGACCTGGTTGGGCGCGTGGTTGGCGTGCCGGGGCCGCAGGGGGCCAGCTACATCGGGCTGCGCGCGCTGCTCAACGCCGCCGGCCTGACCGAGGACGACCTGGGCGAGCTGCGCTCCATTGGCTTCGCCGCGCCGGAGAATATCTGCGAAGACAAGGTCGAGGCGTCCGTCGTCTACATTGTCAACGAGCCGCTGACCATCCAGCAGCAGTGCACCGAGGTCAACGTGATCGAGGTCTCGGACTACGCCACCCTGGTCTCCAACGGCCTGGTCACCAACGAGCAGACCATCCGCGACAAGCCGGACCTGGTGCGCGGCATGGTGCGCGCCGTGCAGCGCGGCATCGCCGACGCCATCGCCGACCCGGACGCCGCCTTCGACATCGCCGTGACCCACTACGTCAAGGACCTGCCCAAAGACCAGTACGAGACGCAGCGCCAGGTTTTGCTCAACTCGGTCGAGCTGTGGCACTCGGACGCGCTGGGCCAGACCAATCCCGCCGCCTGGGAAGCAACCCAGGACATCTTGATCGAGGCGGGTCTGCTCACCGCGCCGCTGGACGACCTCGCCGCCTGTTACAACACGGATTTCCTGCCGGAGCAGCCCTAGCGCGCATGGCTGCCCACGCCCTGCTCACCGCCGAGCACATCGGCCACACCTACCACACGCCGGGTAGGGACGTGCCCGCCCTGGACGATGTGACGCTGCGCCTGTCCGGCGAATCGTTGGTGTGCCTGGTGGGGCCGAGCGGCTGCGGCAAGAGCACGCTGCTGCGCATCCTGGCCGGCCTGCTGCCGCCCGCCGAGGGGCGCGTGCTGCTCGACGGGCAGCCGCTGACGCGCGCCCAGCGCCGCGTGGGGATCGTCTTCCAGAAGGCCAATCTGATGCCCTGGCGCACGGTTTCTGGCAACCTGTCGCTGCCGCTGGAACTGGCCGGGACGCCCCCCGCCGAGCGCGAGGAGCGTACGCGCGCCATGCTGGAGCTGACCGGGCTGGAGGGATTCGCCGGGGCGTATCCGGGGGCGCTGTCGGGCGGGATGGCCCAACGGGTGGCGATTGGCCGCGCGCTGATCCACGATCCGCAAGTGTTGCTGCTCGACGAGCCGTTCGGCGCGCTCGACGCGCTGACCCGCGAGCAGATGAGCGAAGAGTTGCTGCGCATCTGGGCGCGTCACCGCAAGACGGTGCTGATGGTCACCCACAGCATCCCCGAAGCGGTGCTGCTGGCCGACCGCGTGCTGGTCATGGGGCCGCGACCGGGGCACCTGGTGGCGGAGGTACCCATTCCGCTGGCGCGCCCGCGCAGCCTGGCCCTGCTGCACCAGCCGGACTTCGTCGCGCTGACCGAGCAGGTGCGGCGCAGCATCCGCTCTGCCTAGC
>DYGW01000296.1 GCA_020724485.1 Thermoflexus sp.
CAAGCGACCTGTCGTTCGAACTCGTCGCCGGCGAGGGGGCTGCGATGGTGTATGTCGAGGATCACGGCAAGCCCATGGTCCCGACCGGCATGAGCGGCAAGCTGACCGTGCTCAACGGCACCGAGAAATCGGAAGCCCCGCTGGTCGTGAGCGGCGACAAGCTCGAAGCCAAGGGCGTCAAGCTCGCCAAGGGCGCAAAGGTGGTGGCCGCTATCAACACCGCCGACCAGAAGGCCATTACCGTGCGTTTCACCGTGCGCTGATCGCTCGAACCTTCCGCAATTGCAGCGGTGCCCACCGGCAATGATGCCCCCGCCGCCGGGGAGTCAGGCGGCGGAGACACGCCTTGCCGGCCAACGGGCTGAAGGCGAACCAAGTGCAGCGCTTGATGTGCCGGCGCGGCCTCTAACTGCAGAGTCGTCGCAGATCCGAGGTCATTGACACGGCTCGAGCGCAGATTGGGCAATTCGGCGTGAAAGCGGATCCGAACTGTTCGATGGCGCCAATCTTGCCGTCAGCCAGCCTGCGACCGCAGGCTGGCACGCACTCCGCCTTATGAGTCACCGCTCCTGCCTCCAGAGTTCTCCCTCTGCCAGCCTGGACGAAGGTTCGGTAGTGTTCTGAACAGTGTGCAAAAGCCCGGAGGGGCTTGCAGAGAGGGGTGGTCATGGTAAGAGGTTGATTGTGCAGATCGACCTTGACCCCTGAGGAGGGCAAACCATGACCACGAGCAAGAGTAATACGGTGTCGTTGTCGGCGAAAGAGTGGGTGTCGGGCGACCGGGACCTGATGAAGACGCTGATGAAGGAAGCGCTGCAGGAGGTGCTCGAAGCCGAGATGACGGAGTTTCTCGGTGCGGCACCGAGCGAGCGCAGCGAGACGCGCAGCGGTTACCGAGCGGGCTACTACCACCGGGGGCTGGTGACGCGGATCGGTAAGCTGGAACTGCGGATTCCGCGCGACCGCAGCGGCGAATTCTCGACGGCGCTCTTCGAGCGCTACGCGCGCAGCGAGAAGGCGCTGGTGGCGGCATTAGCCGAGATGTACGTGCAGGGTGTCTCGACCCGCAAGGTCAAGGCGATCACCGAAGAGTTGTGCGGGCACAGCTTCTCCGCCTCGGCCATCTCGGCGATCAACAAGAGCCTGGACGAGGCGCTCGAGCGCTTTGCCAGCCGGCAACTGGAAGAGGCGTATCCGTACGTCATTCTGGATGCGCGCTACGAGAAGGTGCGCGAGGATGGGGTGATCCGCTCGATGGCGGTGCAGATCGCCATCGGCATCAACTGGGAGGGGCAGCGCCAAGTGCTGGCGGTCGAGACGGCCAACCGGGAGAGTCAGAGCAGCTGGAAGGACTTCCTGCTGCGGCTCAAGGAGCGTGGGCTCACCGGCGTGGAGTTCGTGGTCTCGGACGACCACGCGGGCCTGAAGAAGGCGATCAGCGAGGTGTTGTGCGAAGCGGCCTGGCAGCGCTGCTATGTGCATTTCCTGCGCAACGCGCTCGACTACCTGCCCAGGAAGGCCGACGACGACTGTCTGCAGGAGCTGCGCTGGATCTACGACCGGCGCGACTTGCAGGAAGCCAACCGCGACCTGGCGGCATGGATCACCAAGTGGCAGGGCAAGTACCCGAAACTCGTCGACTGGGTCGAGAGCAACATCGGCGAGACCTTGAGCTTCTACCGGCTGCCCCGGGCGCACCACAAGCACTTGAAGAGCACCAACATGCTCGAGCGCCTCAACGAGGAGATCAAGCGGCGCACGCGCGTGGTGAGGATCTTCCCGAACACTGAGTCGTGCCTGCGGCTGATTCGGGCGCTGTGCGTCGAAACCCACGAGACGTGGCTCGAAGACAACCGTTACCTGAACATGGCCCTGCTGGCCGAGCAAAAGAAGGAGCAGTTGAGACTGGCCGCCTGACGGCCGCCGCCGTGGTCGGCGCTCCGGGCTACGCCCTGCGCGCCGACCACGGCAACCCGGAATCAACCGAATACCTGATCAACCCTTTTGCACAACTTGACGCACACAACTGGGTTCCCCCGCGCCGGAAGACGTACCAGGTCGATGTCACCCCTGGTTCGTACGATGCTCACCGAATCACCGTAACCGACCCTCAGCCCGAGCTGAAAGGGTCGCCTCGGTTTGCCTGACCCCTGGAAATGACGCTGAAATCGTGCAGCACCGCGTAGCGCAGCCCGGACGCGATGACGCGCAGCTTCCGGATCGGGCGCTAGCCCGGCTCGCCGGTACCGAGGAATTCGTTTCTTATGTCCCCTCCTTCGGCGCTACGCCGCGGTGCGTCACGATCAGCGCCACCCCGGCCCAGAATCCCGCCACCAGCAAGCCGGCGAGCACGTCGGTGGGCCAGTGAACCTGCAGGTGCAGGCGGGAAGCCCCGACCAGCAGGGCCAGTCCGCCGAGCGCGACGAAGGCGGGCCAGCGCCAGCGCGACCGGCGTTCGTGCAAGAGTAGCCACGCCGCCAGGGCGAAGGCGGCGGCGTGGGTGGCATGGCCGCTGGGAAACGACCAGTCCGTCGGAGCGACGTCCGGCAAGGATGGAAACAGCGCCGGCCGTTCGCGGCCGATGGACAGCTTGAGCAGCCAGGTGGTGAGCGAAGCGCCGAAATACGTGAGGCCCGCGAGGCCGGCCGCAGCCCAACGCCCCCGGGCGGCCAGCGCCGCGACGACCGTGATCGCCGCCGGCATCAACACGAAGCTGGAACCGAGCCAGGTCACGGCCAGGAAGAACGCATCGGCCTGCGGGCCGCGCCGGGCGGCGAAGAACGCCAGCAGGGCGCGGTCGAAGCCGGCCGCGACGCTTTGGGTCGCAGCGAGGCTCAGGAGGGCTAGACCGAGGCACGCCGCCAATGCGGCCAGGATCGCCGGGAGGGCGGCCGGGGCGCGTTTGAACGTCATGACGAGCGTGTCTCCTTTCCTTGCGATGCGCGCATCATTACCCGGCGTCCGGTTCGCCCAGTTGCGCGAGGATGGCCGCCCGCGCCGCATCGCGCAGCGCGAGTGCCGCGTGCCAGTCCGTCCCGGCGGGGACGAGCGGCGCATGGATCGTCACGGCCAGCGGGCCGTGGCGCGGCCAGCGACGCCGGCCGGGGAGCAGGGCACGGGTTCCGCTGAGGGTGACCGGCACAACGGGAACCCCGGCGCGCGCGGCCGCGAGGAAGGCCCCCATGCGGAAAGGCAGGAGTCC
>DYGW01000027.1 GCA_020724485.1 Thermoflexus sp.
CGCACGAGCCAGTCGCGCGATCCCTCAATCGTAAAGTCGGCGCGGTCAAGCTGCTTGATGGCGACCGGGCGCTCCAGGGTGAGGTCTTCGGCCAGGTATACGACGCTGAAGCCGCCGTTGCCGATGATGGACTTGATGACGTATTCGCCAAGCGTATCGCCGGGTTCAAGGGGGGACATGCGCGCCATCGCAGGCTTCGCTCCCTTTGGGCTGCGGAGTTACCGGCAGCCGTTGCGTTTATGTTACGTTATAAAACAGTATAAATCAGATTTGTGCAATGGCAACCGGACAGTTGTCCGGGGCGCATCTCCCGTTGGGGGCGCGATTCCTTGAACCGCAGAGACACAGAGGACGCGGAGAAGAACAGTAGGAATGACCTTACCTGTCTTTTCTCTGCTTTCTCTGCGGCTCTGCGGTGATGCTTTGCACAAGACAAGAGGCGTTCCGGCGGTTCAGGAACGCCCCTGTATGATTATCGCTGATGCCGCGCCGGATGGCTACTGCAGCACACCCGCCAGCGCGGTGCAGGCCGGGCACGTGCCGTCCGCGCGAATCATGGCGTAGCCCGCCTGCGGGTCTGCGCCGTAGGTTGAGAAGTCCACGTTGAAGACGATCATCAGGCGAACGCGCCCACTCTGCGCGGAGAGCACGGCGGCCTCGGCCAGCCAGGTCGCCTGCTCGGCAACGCTGGTGTTCTGCGCCCAGGCGAAGGCACCGGGCAGCGCGCCATACCCTTCCGGCGAGAGATAGCCTAGCTCGGTGAAGCAGGCTTGCTTGCCGCCGAAGGGACCGATGGCGCGATTGAGCATGGTGCCGAAGTAGCGCGTGGGATAGTTGTCGCGCGGGTCGCCGGAACTCTGCTTGGGGCTGACGATGCCCTCGTTGTAGTGCACGCCGATGCAGTCCGCGTACTGGCCCGCGCCAGCGGCGGCCATTTGCTGCGTGTACACGTCGTCGTTGCAGCCCTGCGCCGTGCAGCCAGCCGCGCCGAAGAAGCCGGTGGGGGCCAGCGCGCCCGTGATCACCAGCGTGTTGGGGTTGGCCGACTTGATGGCGTTATAGGACTTGGCCAGCAGTGGCACGTAGT
This sequence comes from Thermoflexus sp., assembly GCA_020724485.1. Taxonomy (GTDB): domain Bacteria; phylum Chloroflexota; class Anaerolineae; order Aggregatilineales; family Aggregatilineaceae; genus UBA2029. Next base: position 1,088 of record DYGW01000027.1, read on the forward strand.
TGGCTCCATTGACCTGGCCGGCAGGCCATTCACGGTCAATGTTCATCTCGTTCCAGATTTCGATAGCGTCAGCGCCCGCAGCGGCCAGGCCCGCCACGTACTGGGCGTAGGAGTCCTGGTAGCCAGCGTTCATGACCTGGTTCTTATCGCCGATGACCGAGAACAGAACCTTGTAGCCAGCAGCGTGCGCCTCGGCGATGAGGCCGCCGGCGCTCTGGCCCATCGAAAGCTGCATCTTGACCCACTTCATCTTGGCGGCTTGCAGGGCATTGCGGGTGTTGGGGTACAGGCCGGTGACCTGCCCGCCGACCTCAAAGCTGCCGCTGACCGCCGAGCCGGTGACCGGCGCGGGGAGGCTGCCATCGGGGTTGGGGGCGACAACGGACGACGCGCCCTCGGTGACTGCGTCGCAGATGGCGATGATCTGGCGGTTGAAGCTGGTGCGCACTTCATACTGCGCGCCTGTCAGCGTGGTGATGACGAAGCGCCAGCCGAAGTAAATCTGGCGGGCTTCTTCGCCTTCTTCGAGCGTCCGGCAGCTATCAATGCCGTCAATGAACTCGTATTCCTCATACGTCCACTGCTGCACGTAGGTGAGGTCCTGGCCGGTCTTCTCTTCAAGGGCGGCGCGCGCGGCGGCGAAAGCGAGCCAGCCGGGGTCGGTGGGGGTGGGGGTAGGGCCAGACTGCGGCGCGCTGGACAGGCCAGCGGGAACCGTGCTGCTGGCGATGGCGGCCAGGGGCGTCAGCCCGACGAGCATGATCACAGTGGCGAGCAGAGCATAGAGCAAGGTTTTGCGGTTCATCGCGGCGAAACATCCTTTCACGTCTCCAGGTCTGGCGAACCGGGAGTGGCTGCGGTCATAGGGCCGGGCGCTGGGCGACATGAAATAGCAGGCGCGGCCAGGCTGAGGGGGTATTGTGAACGAAAAGCGCCGATTTGTCTACAATGATTTGCCTACTGCCGCCTGACGGCGGTGGTCTCATGCCTGTATGTTGTGGGTGAGGATGCCTTCGTAGACGGGCGTATGGCAATACACTTCTGCGATGGACGCAGCGGAGCAACACCCTTGCCGGTTCGACGCTCAGGCGGTGGCCAGACCGCCCTGAAGCTGAGTCATGTATAGGTCGTAGTAGTGGCCGCGCGCGGCCAGCAGTTCCTCGTGCGTGCCGCGCTCGATGATGCGCCCGTGATCCAGGACGATGACCTGGTCGGCGCGCACAATCGTGCTCAGGCGGTGGGCGATGACAAAGGCGGTGCGTCCCTCCAGCAGCCTGCCCAGGGCAGCCTGCATCTGTAGCTCGGTCACGGTGTCCACGCTGCTGGTGGCTTCGTCCAGGATGATGATCGCCGGGTCGGCGAGCAGGGCGCGCGTGAACGAGATAAGCTGGCGCTGCCCGGTGCTCAGGCGCGAGCCGCCTTCCTCCACGTCGGTGTCGTAACCCTTAGCCAACAGGGCGATGAAGTCGTGCGCGCCGGTCGCACGGGCCGCCGCCTCGATCTCCTCGTCGGTGGCGTCCAGCCGCCCGTAGCGCAGATTCTCCTTGATCGTCGTGGCGAACAGGCCCGTGTCCTGCGGAACCCAGGCCATCTGATCGCGCAGCGATTTCATGGTGACCTGGGTGATGTCGTGGCCGTCGAAGAGAATCTGGCCGCTCTGCGCCTCGTAAAAGCGCCCCAACAGGCGGACGAGCGTGCTCTTGCCCGCGCCAGTGTGGCCGACCAGGGCGACAGTCTGGCCGGGCGACACCGTGAGGCTGATGTCGTGGAGGACGTTTGCTTCTTCGGCCTCGGTGGGCGGCGACGCGCCATTGCCGCCCCTGACTGCGCTGACCGGGGGTGGGGCGTCGGTCAGCGCCCGCTCCGGCTTGGTGTAGTGGAAGCTGACCCCGCGAAACTCGACCCGGCCCTTGATGCGCGGAAGCTCGCGCGCGCCGGGCGTGTCGGCGATGTCCGGCTGGGTGTCCAGCACATTCAGGATGCGCTCGCCGGCGGCGGCGGCCTCCTGGAACTGGTCGAGGCGCATGGCCAGGTCGCGGATGGGGTCGAAGAACATGTTGAGGTAAAGCAGGAAGGCGACCAGCGTCCCGGCGGACATCTCGCCGTCGAGGACGCGCACGCCCCCGAAGCCGAGGACAATCGCCACGCCGACCTGGGAGATGAGATCAATGCCCGGCATGAAGATGGAGGCCAGTTTGTCGGCGCTGAGGGCGGCGTTCAGCTCGGTGGTGGAGACTTCGCGGAAGCGCTGTTCCTCGCGGTACTCGCGCACGAATGCCTGGACGATGCGCATGCCGGCCAGGCTTTCCTGTAGCGTGGCCGAGACGACGCCGACCGCCTCGCGCACGGCGCGGTAACGCTGGTTGGCGTTGCGCCGCCACCAGAAGGTCAGCCCGATCATGGCTGGCAGGATGGTGAAAGTGAGCAGGGCAAGCTGCCAGTCGAAGACCAGCAGCAGCGCGATGATCCCGATCAGGGTGAAGGAACTGCTGATCGTGTTGACGACGGCCCAGGTGATGAAGTTCTGCAGCGAGTTGCTGTCTTCGGTGACGCGGGCCATCAGGTCGCCGACGCGGTTGTGATCGAAGTAGCTCAGGTTGAGGTCGAGATACTTGTAGAAAAGGCCCTGGCGCACGTCCATGATGGCGTGCTGGCCGATCCAGACCATGTTGTACAACTGAACGCGCAGGCCGATCGCCTGGATGATCAGCACGGCGAGAAAGGCGACGCTGAACCCTATCAGCGCTGATTCGTCCTGCTCCCCCAGCCCCCGATTGATTGCCTGGCGCACGAGAGCAGGCGCGACCAGCGCGCTGGCAGACGTGACCAGCATCAGCACCAGGACGAGCAGCACGCGGCGGCGGTACGGGCGCGCGAAGCTGAGCAGCCGGGTGAGCGTTTCCAGCATGGGCCGTTCCAGCTTGGGCTTGGCGTCGTCCATCAGTTCTCCTCCCGGCGCGAGCTGCGTTTGGACGTGGCGGCGAACTCGGCTCGAATCTGGCTGTCCGTCGAGCGATCTTCCACAGGGGGCGGCGGCTCGTCCGGCGGCAAGGTGTCGTCGTCGGACAGGCCGATGCCCCGGATATCCTCAATGGGCGCTTCCTGGTCGGACTGCAAGCGCCACAGGTTGGCGTAGCGCCCGCCGAGGCGAACCAATTCGCGGTGCGTGCCGCGCTCGACGATGCGCCCGTGCTCCAGCATAATGATCTGGTCGGCGTGCATGACCGTGCTGAGGCGCTGGGCGACGATGAGCGTCGTGCGGCCCTTCATCAGGTCTTGCAGGGCGGCGCGGATTTCGTACTCGGTGCGGCTGTCCACGCTGGCGGTGGCATCGTCCAGGATGAGGATGCGCGGGTCAACCAGCAGGGCGCGGGCAATGGCGATGCGCTGGCGCTGCCCGCCGGAGAGCGTCACGCCGCGCTCGCCGACCAGCGTCTCGTAGCCGTCGGGGAATTCGGTGATGAAGTCGTGGGCGCGGGCGGCGCGGGCGGCCCGCTCGACTTCGGTGCGGGTGGCTTCGGGGCGACCCAGGGCAATGTTGTCGTGAATGGTGGCGTTGAACAGGAACGTGTTCTGCATCACGAAGCCGACCTGGGCGCGCAGCAGCTTGAGCGGCATGTCACGGACATCGTGACCGTCAATGGTGATGCTGCCGGCGGACACGTCATAGAAGCGCGGGATGAGGTCAATGAGCGTAGTCTTGCCGCTGCCGGTCGTGCCGACGATGGCCGTCACTGTGTCGGGCTGGGCCTCGAACGAGATGTTGTCGAGCACTTCGACTTCTGGCTCGTCTTCGCGCGCGCCATAGACGAACGATACACCGTTGAAGCGAATATGCCCGCGCAGCTTGCCGGGGTTCACCGCGCCCATCCGCGTCTTGATCTCCGGCGCGGTGTCCATGATGGTGAAGATGCGTTTGCCGTTGGCAATGGCGCGGGCTGTGATGTCAATCATGAAGGCCAGGCGGTGGGTGGGCAGGGCGAGCAGAGCGACATAGCTGTTGAACTCGACCAACATGCCCAGGGTAATCTCGCCGTCCAACACTCGGTTGCCACCGAAAAGGAGCAGCAGAAAGGTCAGGAAGCCGACGATAAACCAGACCGCCGGCTGGGCCAGCGTGAATAGGTTAGCCAGCTTGATCCAGGCGCGCAGGACGGCGGCGTTGTCTTCTTCGAAACGCTCGCGCGCGTACTGCTCGCGGGCGAACGCCTTGACGACGACGACCTGGGCCAGATTCTCCTGGATGCGCGCGTACATTTCGCCGCGCTTGCTGCGAATCTCGCCGAAGAGCGGCTCGATGCGGATGCCGAACAGGTAAGCGACGACGAAGAGGATGGGCATGGGCAGCAGGAAGATGGCCGCCAGGCCGGCGTTGCGGCTGAACATGATCCCGTAGATGCCTACCAGCAGCATGATCAGGTTGATCACATCGCCGATGACGATGCCCGCGAAGAAGCGAATTTCGTCCACGTCGCCAATGGTGCGGCTCATGAGCTGGCCGATGCGGATGCGGTCGTAGAAGGAGAAGGGCAGCCGTTGCAGATGGGTGAACAGGTCCAGGCGCAGGTCGTAGGCGACCTTGCGCCCCAACCACTGGGTGCCGTAACGCTGGCCGAAGTTCGCCAGGCCGCGCACGGCTGCCAGCCCGACGATCAGCAGCGTGGTGGCTGTGAGCATCTGCCGCTGGCTCCAATCGCTGGGGAAAAGGGGCGTGTCTTCCTGGGTGCCGAGCGCCGTGTCAACGGCGTTGCCGATCAGCCAGGGGCCAGCCAGGGTGAGCAGGGTGACGGCGATCAGACAGGTGTAAACAACGATGGCGATGCGCCAGTAGGGTCGTATGTAGCGCAGGATGCGGAACAGAATCTTCATGGGGCGCTTCTCCGAACCGGTGAGCGATCTCCGCGCGTCTCGCCAGGGCACGCCGCGCATCCTCGGTGAGAGGGCGATGCGCTGCATGAGCGAGAGAGTGGTTGCTGTGAACCCGGCAAGGCTCTTAGTATACTCGAAAAACGGCACGGGCGTCCAGTCTATATTACGCAGTTGTGCAAATAGTCAACTAAGGGACAAAATGTGGTTATACGGCACGTGCGCCCCGCAAGAGTACCGTTCGTCAGGCCAAGAAGTGGCGGAATGCCATAGTCTGCCCGGCGCATGATCCCTATACTGGGATCAGCCGGGGGCGCGAATAAATGAAAGACCCGTTAGGTTTTGAGAGGAGCCTGCATGACAGCGTTTGTTCCGTTGGGCAACGAAGCTCTGGCACAAGGGGCGCTGGACGCGGGGCTGTCCGGCGTCTATGCCTATCCGGGCACGCCGTCCACTGAGATCACAGAGTACATCCAGCGCTCGCCCGAAGCGCAATCGCGCGGCGTGAAAAGCGCGTGGGCGGCCAACGAGAAAACAGCCATGGAAGCCGCGCTGGGCATGTCCTATGCCGGCAAGCGGGCGTTGGTCTGTATGAAGCACGTCGGGCTGAACGTGGCAGCCGATCCGTTCATGAACTCCGCCTTCACCGGCGTGCACGGCGGGCTGGTCTACGCCATCGCCGACGATCCCTCGATGCACTCGTCGCAGAACGAGCAGGACTCGCGCTTCTTCGCCAAGTTCGCGCTGATTCCCGCCATCGAGCCGGCGAACCAGCAAGAGGCCTATGACGCCGCGTTCCACGCCTTCGAGCTATCGGAAAAGCACGAGATTCCGGTGATGGTGCGCATGACGACCCGCCTGTCCCATTCGCGGGCCGACGTGCGGCGGCGCGAGCCGCTGCCGGAGAACGCGCTCGCCCTGCCGCGTGACCTGCTACAGTTCGTGCTGCTGCCCGCCATCGCGTGGCACAAGTACGCCGATTTGCTGGCCAAGCAGGACGAATTCGTGGCCGACTCGGAGGCGTCGCCGTTCAACCGCTACGAGGACGGGCCGGATACGTCGCTGGGCATCATCGCCTGCGGCATCAGCTACAATTATTTGATGGAGAACTTCCCGGACGGGTGCCCGCACCCTGTCCTGAAGATCGGGCAGTACCCCCTGCCGCAGGCGCTGGTCGCGCGGCTGGTGGAGGCATGTGATCAGGTGTTGGTGCTGGAGGAGGGGATGCCGCTGGTGGAGGAAATGCTGCGCGGCTACCCGTTCGACAGCGGGAGGGTGCATGGCCGTCTGGACGGGCATTTGCCTCGCGCGGGCGAGCTAAACCCGACGCTGGTGGCCCGCGCGCTTGGGCGCGAGGACTCCCGTCGGCTTTTCGAGGTGCCCTCCGTTGTGGCCGAGCGGCCTCCGCAGCTCTGCCAGGGCTGTCCGCACGCCGACACCTACCGCGCGCTGAATGAGGCGCTGGAGTCCTATTCGAAGGGGCGCGTCTTCTCAGACATCGGCTGCTATACGCTGGGCGTGCTGCCGCCGTTCAACGCGATCAACTCGTGCGTGGACATGGGCGCGTCGGTTACGATGGCCAAGGGCGCGGCGGACGCCGGGCTGGTCCCGGCGGTGGCAGTGATCGGCGACTCGACGTTCAGCCATTCGGGGATGACCGGACTGCTGGACGCGGTGAATGCGCACTCACCGGTGACGGTGATCATCATGGACAACCTGACGACAGCCATGACCGGCGGCCAGGAGTCGGCGGGGCAGGGGCACCTGGAGGCGATTGCTGTAGGGCTGGGCGTGGAGGAGGAGCACGTGCGGGTGATCACCCCGCTGCCGCGCCAGCACGAGGCGAACGTGGGTGTCATCAGCGAGGAACTGGGCTACGAGGGCGTGTCGGTGATCATCGCCCGGCGCGAGTGCATCGAGACGGCCAAGCGGAAGAGGAAGGCGTGAGCATGAAGTACGATATGATCCTGGCCGGGGTCGGCGGGCAAGGCGTGCTCTCGATTGCGGCGGCTATTGGGTTAGCGGCGGTGGGCGAGGGGCTGCACCTCAAGCAGGCCGAAGTGCACGGCATGTCGCAGCGGGGCGGGGCGGTGCAGAGTCACCTGCGCATTGCCGACCGGCCCATTCACTCAGACCTGATCAGCGAGGGCCAGGCCGACATGCTGCTTTCGCTGGAGCCGATGGAAACGCTGCGCTACGTGCCGTTCCTGGCACCCGACGGCGTGATCGTGGCGGATCGTGCGCCAGTGCTCAACATCCCGGACTACCCCGATCTGGACGCTGTACTGGCGGCGTTGCGGCAGTTCCCACGCGCCCACCTGCTGGACGCTACCGGGATAGCCCAGGAACTACGCAATGCGCGCGCCTCGAACATGGTGCTGCTTGGCGCGGCGTCGCTGTTCCTGCCGCTGGAGGCCAGCGCCCTGGAAGCAGCGATTGCCCAGTTGTTCGGGCGCAAAGGCGAAGCAGTGGTCAGCAAGAATGTAGAGGCGTTTCGCGCCGGGCGCAGCGTGATCCAACCAGCGTGACATCGCTCCTGACCTCGACGCGGAAATGAGCCGGGATAGGCGCTCTTGCCTATCCCGGTTGCGTTCAAATACTCAGCAGGCAACGGTCACGCCTGGACGCGGACGGACGTGCCGATGGGCGCCCACTGGTAGAGCCAGGCGGCCTCCGGGGTGGGCATGTTCACGCAGCCGTGACTCATCGGCTGTCCGAAGTTGCTGTGCCAGTAGGTGCCATGCAGCGAGTAGTCCCTGTAGAAGTACATCACCCAGGGAACGCCGGGCAGGTAGTAGCCGGGGCCGGACATCAACTGGGAGTCGTACTTGGTGTAGATGCTGAAATTGCCGGTGACAGTGGGCGTGCCCCACAGCCCAGTCGAGACCAGGACGTTGCGCACAAGCTGGCCATTCTCGTAGGCGTAAACGCGCTGGTCGCTCAAGTCCACAATGATCTGCTTGCCGGAAGTGATCGTCGGCGCAGGCGCTGCCGGCGCATAAGCCGCAGGTTGAGCGTAGGCGGCAGCAGTGGCAGCGTCGGGGATGACCAGGGTCTGCCCGGCGTAAATGTGATTTGGGTTGGTGATGTTGTTCACGGCGGCAAGAGCCGGCCAGGTGACCCCGTAGGCGCGGGCGATGGCCGACAGGTGCTCGCCTCGCTGGACGACGTGCGTGCGCTGGCCGGTGGCCGGGGCAGGCTGGGCGGCTGCCGGGGCCGGGCTGGCGGCAGGCGCGGCAGTTGCGCCGGGGATGATGAGCTGCTGCCCGGCGTAGATGCGGCTGGGATCGGTTAACCCGTTGGCTGTCGCCAGGTCCGTCCAGCTAAGGCCATAGGCGCGGGCAATGCCGGACAGGTTCTCGCCGCGCTGGACGGTGTGGTAGAGCGGGTTGGCGGCGGGCGCCGGGGCCGGCTCAGGGTTAGCCGGGGCGGGGGCCGGAGGTGCGCTGGCGTCAGGAATGGTGAGCACCTGGCCCACGTAGATGCGCGTCGGATCGGCGATGCCATTGACGGTAGCCAGGTAGTCAGTGGTAAACCCGTAGCGCAGGGCGATGCGGAACAGGTTTTCTCCGGGCTGGACGGTGTGAGTCGTGCCGCTCTGGGCGGCGGCTGGTCTGTATTGGACGGACGTGGCGAGCGCAATCACCAGGATGAGTGCCAGGAGCACGCGGCGATGCCCGCAGGTTTTAGCGCAAAGAACGGCCCATGTCATTAATGTCTTCTCCCGTGAAAGGCTGGCGCTGGCGTCTTGTGAGCATCGATCAGCGCTGGACTGAATCGAACAATTGCGATTGAGTGTACGTGGATTTCGATTTGGGGACAAGTGCGGCGCTAATACAAGTGCCGGGGACGGGCGATTTCGTATAGTCAATACCGCCCAGGCGAAGCCGGGCGCTGCACAGGCCGAGTCGCCTATACTATCCGCCGCCCCAGGCCCGGATGGTGAGCACCAACGGACGGCCAATACGCACGCTGCTGTTGGGGTAGATCAGTTCCCAGACGCCATAGTAACAGCCAAACGTGCGCGGCGCAGTGCCGGTGAAGACGAGCGGCGGCGAATCTTCGGTGATGCCGACGCTCTCCTTGATGAAGAAGTTGGATTGTTGCTGGCGGGCGAAGTTGAGACCAGGGCGCAGGTTGTCCGGGCAGGCTTCGATCAGCGCGGTCAGGTCTACAGAGGGATTGGGGTTCTCGGTGAGAGCGGCGCTGTAGCTCAGCCGCACGCCCTCTGGCCAGACGCAGGTGCTCGTGTTACGCAGCACAATCTCAAACTCGAAATCGGTATTGGCCCGGATCAGGCGAATATTGGCAAAGTCAGTCGGCGACGGCGGGCGATCGTGCCTGTCTGGGGCGACGACGATGTATTCGAGATCGCAGGCCGCCAGCGTCCTGGCCATGTTCGGGGTGGGAGTCGCCGCCGTCGCACGCTGAACCATGAGGAACACCGCCGTGCTGGTGAGATCGGGCGTGACCGTGTGAGTCGGCGAGGGCGCGACGGTGCTCGTCTGGGTGGGCGTCGGCGTGGCGCTGACGGTGGGTGACGGTGTGGCTGAGGGTGTGGCTGACGACGTGGGCGAAGGTGTCCGCGTTGGCGGCGGAGTCCGGGTCGGGTTGAGCGCGGCGGTGGTCGCAGCAGCAACCGGCGACTCGACTTCGCTCAGCGTGGCGGCGGGGGCTGATGCGCGGCCATCACGCCCAAGGGCAGCCCGCCCCGTCACAACCAGCGCGATGACCAGCGCCGCCGTGCCCACCACGCGGGCATAGCGCGGGACGCGCCGGTTGGGGGCCGTGCCGTTGCTCAGCGGCAGGTCTGCTGGTCCCAGGATCGGCGTGTCGCCGTTCTGGTACTCCGTTGGGGTAGCCCGCCCGGATTCTTGCGCTGACGGGCCGTTTGGAGATGGGGCGGCCAGCCTGAGCTGCCCCGACATGTCGAGCGCGTCCAGGGCAGCGGCGAATTCGTGCGCCGACTGGAAGCGCGCGTCCGGGTCTTTTTCCAGCGCGCGCCAGATGACCGCTTCGAGGTCGGCGGGGAAGTTTGGCATGAACTGGCGAGGCAGCGGCAGCGGCTCGTTGACGTGCTTGAGGATGATGGCCAGGGGTGTGTTGGCGTCGAAGGGCAAGCGCCCCGTCACAAGCTGGTAGAGGATCACACCGAGCGAGTAAATGTCGGATCGCTCGTCGCCCGCCTGGCCGAGTCCCTGTTCCGGGGCCATGTAGGCCGGGGTGCCGATCATGCCGCCGCTGGCGGTGATGTGCGCGCCGGTGACGATCTTGGCGATGCCGAAGTCGGTGAGCACGACGCGGCCATCTTCGTCGAGCATGAGGTTGGCTGGCTTCACATCGCGGTGGATCATCTTGCGCTCGTGGGCGTAGGCCAGCGCGTGGGCCGCCGTCTTGATGATGCGCACAGCCTCGGCGACAGGCAGGCGGCTGCCCGCCGCGCCCAGGTCGAACAGGCGGTCCTTGAGCGTGGGGCCGTTGATGAACTCCATCACCATGTAGTAGCTGTCGCTGTCGGCGTCGTGCTCGAAGTCGTAGACCTGGACGATGTTGGGGTGCTTGAGCTTGGCGACGCTGCGCGCCTCGCGCTCGAAGCGCTCTTTGAACTCCGGGTCGTCGGCCAGGAAGGAATGCAGCAGCTTGATCGCCACATAGCGATCCAGCGCGGCATGGTAGCCGCGGTAGACTTCGGCCATGCCGCCGCGACCGATCCGGTCAATGACTTCGTACTTGCCGAGATTACGTCTGGACACGTCAGTCTCATCCCCATCGGGATCGTGTTGATCGGCGCTGGCGCCGATTGTGCCCGCCAGCGCATAAGTATAGCCGGAACTGGGGCTTGTCCCAAGCGACAGGCGGGCGCACTACGCGCTGGAATCCGGCCCTGCTGGCGAGTCGGCTGGCGTTAGAGGGGCCTGACGCTGATCTTGCGGCGAAAGGGGATCATCGTAGTAGAGCAGCACGACGACCTCATAGCCCGGCCTGACCTCGCCGCCGTCGCGCAGGTGGAGGGTGAAGGCCAGGTGAAAGGCCATCACGTCTATGGCGCTGGCCGTGGCGACCATGTCTCCCGCGTCGCTGCGGATGGCGATCTCCAGGTTGGGGCGCTCGCGGAAGGGCGTGATGTCCACTTCGACCTTGACGCGCCGCCGGTCGGAGTAGGGCACGGCGCGCACGCGCTCGATGCGCACTTCGTCGGGCGGCAGCAGAGGCAGGCCAGGGATCAGGTTCAGGGGGCCGCTGGTCATGGGCGGTACTCCTCATCAGGGAATGGAGGCTACGTCTCGGTACGACTCGCGGGCAATGACCAGCGGTTCCGGGCGGGCGATGCCGACGGTGTAGCGATTGGGCAGATCGCCGGGCCGGGGCAGCGCGTGGTAGGTCGCGCCCAAGGTATCCAGGGCGTCCAGCAGCGCGGGCAGGGCGGTTGCCACGCGCGGGTCGGGGTCGTGGAGCAAGATGATCACCCCCTCGATAGCAGCCTGGGCGGTGAGGTGCGGCTGGTCAGGCGAGGGGGAAAGCAGCGAGCGAAGCCCGCCGGGGCCATCAATGGTGCGCCAGACAACCACGTCAGGATCAGCGCGCTGTTCCCACAGCGGCAGGGGGTTGATGTGCCACCCGCTGTAGTCGTAGACTCCGCGCAGCCAGTCCAGCAAATTGCGGTAGGCGGCCAGCTCAGGATCGTAGGGGAACACTTCCCAGTAGCCACTCGCGGCGAGCAGGAATAGATTACCTGCGGCGCTGTCGTATCCCCCGCCTGGACGCCGGAACAAGCGCGGCTGGGCCAGAAAGAGCGACAGGGCGTCCGTGTGGGGCGCGAGCACTTCCCGGATGCGCAGTTCCGTCTCAAGGTAGAGCCGGGCCAGGTAGGAAGGCTGCGGTTGGGCGTCGAGTGTGGCCCCACCCTGGTGGAACAGGTGGTTGCCGACGCGGTGCCCGGCGCGCAGCATACGCGCCAACACGGTCCCCTCTGCATCGCTCGTATTGCGCCCGTGCACAAAAAAGGTGGCCGGGACGCCGCGTTCGTCGAGCAGATCGAGCACATCCAGGGTGGGGCCGCGCTCGCCCTGGGCTGCCTCTGTCTCAACGCCGTCGTCGAACGTGAGGTAGATCGGCACGTGGTCGGGCATGGCCGTAGCGCCTCGCGCGCGCGCCAGTCTGCGACAGCTGGCGAGCCAGTGCACGCCCAGCGCGCCAACGGCGGCCACAAACTGGCGTCGGGTCAGGGGGCGGTGTGGCAAGGTCGTTTCTCTCGGCGCTGGCTATGCCTGAGCGGCGCGCGCCTGCGCTGCGCGCAGCGCGGCGACGGCCCGCTCAAGCTGACTAGCTGGCACCAGCAGGTGATCGCGCTCGAAGGCTGAGAAAGCGAGCACCGTCACGCCTGCGTCGGCCAGGGCGCGGCTGACCAGCGCCAGGAAGCCGACCAGGTCGAGCGCCAGCGGCGTGTCAAAGGTGATCAGGCGGAAGGGGTCGGCGGCGCGATGATCGGGCAGCCGCGCCTTGAAGTCTTGCCAGTCGCCAGCCGGCAGCACGAGCGTGACCTCGTCTTTGTCCACAATCAAGGCGCTGAACGGCTCGCCGATCTCAGCCAGCACGCCAGCGGCGGCGGTGATCGCCGGGGCGGGCAGGTGGATCAGGGTGTAGTCCAGTTCATCCACGTACAGCGTGGCGTTAGCCAATGCCTGGTGTGCCGGGTCCATGTGCCGTGTCCTTTCCGTGTGTGCTACAGCCGCTCGTCCGGCCCAACCGGCAGCATGGTCAGGCCAGAGATCACCTTCGGGTAGAAGTCGGTGCTTTTTTGCGGCATCGGCTCGCCCTGCGCGGCGACTGTCCTGATCTGATCCAGGCGCGTGGAGCGCAGAAAGAAGGCGAAATTGCCGCGGCCCGCGTCTATGTTGGCAACCGGCTCACGCGGGTCGCGGTGATAGCGAATCATCGTCTTGTCTTCGATGCCGCGCGCGGGTACCCCGGCGACCTGCTCAATGAGAATCTTGTGCAGCACGCTGACGCCGAGTTCCTTCCACTGGGGCGAGTGATCGCCGGTGATAAGCGTGTGGGCCAGCGTCGCGTCCTTGAGCGTCAGCACGTAGAAGCCGGTGTCTGGCCCGCCGTAGAAGCCGAAGGCATGGCCGGCGGGGTGGGCGTTGACCTGGGCCAGGCAGGCGTCCAGGCTGGCGACCGGCGCGACTGTGAAGGCTTGCGCTGCCCGGCCCAGCACGTCACCCGCGCTTCGCTCGCTGAACCGGCAGATTTCGCGGTGAGTCGGCAGGATGACCAGGCCGGGGTCGTCCATGCTGACCAGCGTCGCCTGGACGAAGTTGAACGCCGCGTTGGGTGGCGCGGCGGGGTGAGCGCGGCGCTGCTGGTCGCGGTAGGTCAGGCCGGTGCTGTAGCGGTGATGGCCGTCGGCGATGATCAGGTGGCGGAGGGGGGCCAGGGTGGCTTCGATGGCGGCGAGCGCCGCCGGGTCGGTCAGCGCCCAAAGCTGCTGCCGGACATCCGGCTCGCCAAGCTCAGCGATGTCCACGTCTGGCGGGCGGTCGCCGAGCGCGTCCTGCGCGATCCGGTTGACGGCGTTGTGTGCGTCGGGGTAAAGCAGGAAAATCTGCTCGGTGTTGGCCTGGACGGTCGTCAGCAGGCGCAGACGGTCTTCTTGCGGGCCGCTATGCGTGCGCTCGTGGGGCAGGATGGTGCCTTCGGCGAAATCGGTCAGGGCAACGGCGGCGATCAGGCCGTGCCGCGTGTAGACGCGCCCATCCACGCGGAATGTCTGCGCGTAGACGTAGAAGGCAGGCTGTTCCTCGCGGCACAGAATCTCCTCGCGCAGCCACCCCTGATAATAGTCGCGGGCGCGCGTGTAGGCATTCGGACCCTGGGGGTTGGCGGTGTTGTCGCCCGGCTGAGGCGGGTTGAGGATGATGCGTACCACGTTGTGAGGGCTGAGCGCCAGGTAACGCTCGCGCAGCGCGTCGTCAATCTTGTCATAGGGCTGGCTGACGACGGTCTGCAAGTCTGCGATGCGATCCCGATTGAAGCGCACGCCGCGAAATGGCTTGACGACGGCCATGCTGCTGTCCTTTCCGGTCGGATAGGGGAGCGGTGCCCGCTCGTGAGTCACGGTGTGCCAACAGCACCGATTGTACCAACAGCGAGGCGAGACGGCGAAGCGCGCAAGCGTACAGCACCCGACATGCTCCCTTGCCGAAAGTAGGTTTTCGGTAAGAATGGCAATTTGCACATTTCGTGTAGTCCGTTCTACACTTCAGTCATGTTGCGCGCGAAACACACTCCCTGGACTTTCGCTCTGGTGATCGCCCTGTGGGTCACCGCTGTGGTGATCGTTCCACAGACCCTGCAGCCCGCGCAGGGGCAGACGCCCAGCCCAACCCCAGCGGTATCGCCGGAGCGCACGCCGCTGCCGACGGTGGCGCCGATCACCACCGTTAGGCTGTACGAGTTGCTGGAGCTGCCCGTCGCGCTGAACGGCTCCTACGAGAACCCCTACGATCCCGCCGAAATTGACGTTATGGCCGTATTCCGCCCGCCGGCTGGCACAGCGCAGCGCGTGCCCGGCTTCTTCATGCGACCGTACCGGGACGTTTGCTTGATGGACTGCATCGTGGAGAAGCTGGAACCGGCGGGGGACGGTGAATGGCGCGTGCGCTTCGCGCCAGACCAGGTGGGGCGCTGGACGTACACCATCGAAGCGCGCGACAGCACAGGCATTCGCGCCATTGAGCAGGGCGTGTTCGATGTCGTGCCGTCGGAACAACCAGGCTTCGTGACCGTCGGGCCGACTTCGCGCTATTTTGCGTTCGATAACGGTGCACCGTACTTCCCGATTGGGCAGAATCTCGCCTGGTCGTGGGATGAGATTGGTGGCATCTACGCCTACGCGCGCTGGCTGGAGGCGCTGAGCGACGCCGGCGCGAACTACGCGCGCGTGTTCATTGACGTGCCCTGGTTCATTGGGTTGGACTGGCCGGGGCCGGCGGGCGACTACGACGCGGCACAGGCGGCGGCTTGGCGCATGGATTCGCTGCTCCGGCTGGCCGAGGAGCGCGACATCTACTTGCAGGTGGTTCTGGTGTGGCACCAGGCGCTCACCAACAAGGTGGTGCCGCCTGTAGCCATTCCCGATGATGTTCCGCGCCCCCCGCTGCAGGCGAGTTGGGCGCTCAATCCGCTGAATGTGACCAACGGTGGCCCCCTGAGCAGACCCGGTCTCCTGTTCACGGACGCGGAGGCCAGGGCGCTGATCCAGCAGCGGCTGCGCTACGCTGTGGCCCGCTGGGGGTACAGCCCGCGCATCTTCGCCTGGGAGCTAGTTGACGCGGTGGATGGCGTGCTGGGATATTCCCCGGCACGCGCCGAGCCGTGGCTGCGCGAGATGACGCAGTGTTTGCGCGACATTGACCCATATGATCACCTGGTCACGGTAGGGGCGCGCAACCTCGATGCGATCCTGTTTGACGGCAATGTGCTGGACTTCGTGCCCGTGCACTACTACCAGTCGCGCCCCCTGGCTGCGGCGGAAGACCAGGTTGCGGGGGCGGTGCGCAGCGTGGCCGCCGCGCTCAGCCGGACGAAGCGCCCGGTTCTGCTGACCGAGTTCTCGCTGAATCCCTGGTTCGAGCCGACGGCAGATGACCCTACCGGAATCCATGTCAGCAACACGATTTGGGCTGCGGCCCTGTCGGGCGCGGCGGGCGGCGCGATGTCCTGGTGGTGGGACACGTATATTGACCGCCAGAACCTGTACAGCATCTACGACCCGCTGGCGATCTTCGCGCGCGACGTGCTGTGGGATACGCCGGGCCTTGCTCCCGTGCAGGCGCGGCTGGTGGCCGGCGATCCCCTGGCCTATGATGCGGTGCGCGTAGATGGGTTCAGCCGCGACATTTTCGCGCCGGTCCCGCTCGACCAGATTTACCGGATCACCGCTGATGGGGCAGTCCCTTCGGTTGGGGAACTCCCCAGCTTCCTGTATGGCGAGCGGAACGCCGAGCGCAGCCGGCCCCAGACTTTCGTGATCGCGCCACCCGTTGACACCGAGCTAAGTATCCATATCCAGAATGTCTCGGTGGACGCGCCGGCGGTGCTGGTCATCACCATTGACGGCGTGGAAGTGGCGCGGGTGGACTTCAGCGCCGGCAGCCAGGATATTCTGGTGACGCTGCCGATTAGCGCCGGCGAGCACCTGGTCGTGCTCGATAACCTGGGCGAGGACTGGCTTCAGCTTGGTTATATCGAGGTCGCGCGCTATCGCACGCCAGCGCGCGCGCTGGGTCTGGCCGACAGCGAACGCGGCTATGCGCTGGCCTGGGTGCAGCAGCGGCGCTACACGTGGGAGTCAGCGGCGGATGTGCTGAGCCTGGAGCCGGTCACATTTGACCTGCTGCTGCCGGACATGCCGACCGGCCAGTACCGCGTTGTGTTCTGGGATGTGGTGACGGGCAGCGTGTTGGGCGATGACGCCGTGACGCTGAGCGATCAGGCCGGTGGCATTTTGCGCATCAGCCTGCCGCCCATGACCTTACCGCTGGCGCTGCGCGCTGTGCGCGTGGCGGGGCCGGATGTCGCGGAGACTCCAGCGGCCACGCAGTTTGCCACGCGCACGCCGCAGATCACGCTGACTCCGACGCCGACGATAACCCCATCGTACACGGCGACAGCGACGGTGACGCCAAGCCCGACTGCCACATTCACGGCGACGGCGACACCCACCGCCTCGGACACGCCGACCAAGACGCCCTTGCCGACGAAGACCGCGACGAAGACGCCCACGGCGACGTACACAGCAACGGCCACCGCTACCGCAACGCCATCGCGGACGCCTACCCGCACGCCGTCTCCGTCGCGCACAGCCACGATCACGCGGACGCCCACACGCACGCCCACGCCGACGAGCAGCACGCCAACATCGTGACCGGCGAGGGCCAGGTGAGCGCAACCTGACCGCTCTCATATGGTCTCATCGTCTTCCGCGAATTGAAAGAGACTCGCCCGCCCGACGAAGTTCCGCCGGGCGGGCTGCTGTGCGTGCAGAGGTGCGCGCGGTGCTACTTGGCCAGGTCGCGCAGCGTCAGATAGGCCGGGCGCGGGTTGCCCGCCGGGTCGAGCAGGCTCCACAGGCACTGCTCGCCGGTCACGCCGACGACCGGGCAGAAGTTGAGGTTCCAGAGGAACATGGGGCCGGTGTAGCCTAGCTCCTTGCCAAGCTGGAAGCCGCGCAGGATGTAGGAAGCCTGCTCGTCCAGGCTGGTGAAGGCGACGAAGGCGTATTCGGGCGGCGGCTCGACGTTCAAGCCGTCATTCGATCCCCAGCCGAACTCGGTCGGCCAGATGAAGGTGCCGCTGTCGCCGTTCTCAACCATGATCTGGCGGTAGTCGGCGAGCGTCTGCTTGAAGAAGAAGCTCGGGTGATCGTCCCAGGCGGGCACCGCCGGGCGGTTGTTGCGGCAGCACGTGCTGTCTGGCGGATTGGCCCAGCCATTGGGGTGCGCGCCGATAGCGTCCGACCATTCGGCGGCGCCAGCAGCGTACATCTGGCGCAGGTACACGCGGTCGTCAATGGCATTCACGCCATCGTTGAAACCGGTCGGGGCCAGCCCGCCGGTGACCACCAACGCGGCGGAGTCGGCATTCTTGATGGCAGTGTAGGCCAGGCGCAGCAACTCAACGTAGCTGGCCGCGCTGATGCCGCGCGGGTTGTTCCACTCACGGCGCAGGTTCTGCTCGTTCCAGACTTCGTAGGCGTCCACCTTGCCCTTGTAACGCTGGGCAAGCTGGCCGATGAAGTTGGCGTAGGTTTGGTAGTCGGTCGGCGGCCCCTTCTCCTGGTCGGAGTCGCGCGCCCAGCCCGGCGCGGAGCTAACCGACAGCAGGATGTTGAAGCCAGCAGCATCCATCGCGTTCACCATCTCGTCAAGCGGTGCCCAGTTGATGCTGCCCGCGTTCGGCTCGTAAACCGCCCATTCGATCTGCTGCTTCACCCAGGCAACGTCCAGTGCACTGGCGGCCTGGATGACCTGGGGGATGTTCTGGTTGGGCAGGTGAAGCTGCACCCCGTAGGCGAAGCCCACGTTGGTCGCCGTGTTCTCAGGCATGGCAGGCGTCTGCGTCGCTGCGGGAGTCGCAGTAGCGGCGGCGGTCGCCCCGACGCTGGTGGGAACCGGCGTCGCGGTGACCGGGACAGTTGCAGCAGGCTGGGCTGCCGTACCGCTGGGGATGCGAATCTTCTGCCCGACGTAGATCAGGTTCGGGTTGGTGATGCCGTTGTAGGTCGCCAGGTACGCTGTCGGCAGGTTGTATTTCAGCGCAATTCGGAACAGATTCTCGCCGGGTTGCACCACATGGACCGTCTCGGTCGGCGTTGGTGCAGTCGTGGGCTGGGGTGTCGGCGGGGTCACGGTGCCGGTGGGCTGGAGTGTCGGTGTGATGTCCGCGCCGGGGATGATGAGCACCTGACCGACGAACACCAGGTTTGGATTCGTGATGTTGTTGGCCTGGACAATGGCTTGGACGGTTGTCCCGTACTTCAGGGCGATACGGGTCAGGTTCTCACCGACCTGCACCGTATGCGTCGTCTGACCGCCCTGCGCCGCGACCAGCATGGGCGTCGTCAGGAGCACGGCCAGCGCCACCAGGGCGATCATAAACTGCCGCACATGCTGCATAGTCATGCCTCCTTCACGTGGTGACATCGCATGGCATCATCTTAGTACAGTTCCCCACACAGCGCCATTGGCCTGCGCCAGAGCGAGGTTTGTGCCTGGCAGAGGGAGGAAGACGCTGCCTTGCCAGCGACGCTCACGCTCGACTGCTCAGAGAGGGGTTGGCGAAGAGCATGATCATCTGGTCGTCGGGAGTGTAGCTCGTGTGGGCGAAGAAGGGCGGCGCGCCTGGCTCGCCGTCGAGAATCAGGTCGAGCAGCAGCGGCAGGTCTTCGACCAGCGGCAGGGCATCGAGCCGGTCGCGCGGCACCCATTCGAGCGTTCCCTCGTCGGTGCGGGTCAGGTCGCGCGAGGCGGCCTCGGCCTGGAAGACGAAGACGAGGATGCCATTGCTGGCACCCGCGTCCACGTGAATCGCGCCGCAGAAACGCACGCCGGCCAGCTCCAGCCCTGTCTCCTCCTGAATCTCGCGCACCGCGCCGGTCAGCGGGTCTTCGTCGCGTTCCAGGTGACCGCCCACGCCGTTGTACAGGCCGGGGTAAACGTGCTTGTGGCCGGCGCGCTTGAGTAGCAGGACATCGTCCCCGTGCGTGACGAAACAGAGCGTGCGGGGAATCACCAGCCAGCGCCCGGCGGTGGCATCCGCGCCCTGGTCTTTGGCACCCATCGCGGCATCCTTTCGGTGTAGGGTGGCCCGTGCGGATTATAGCACTGCGCGCCGGTGTTTGTCTTGGGGCAGGCGTTGGTGTATGCTTAGCGAAGGTATCTCGACGCGAGGAGAAGCGGGCATGGACGATCTGTATTCGAAGATTGTGCGCGAGCGCGGGTCCCTGGAGGGCTTGATCGCGCGCATCCCTGGGTTCCGGGGGTATATGGAGATGACGGCGCGCCGCCAGGCAGATCGGCTGATCCGCGAGCATGTGGTGGCGCAGCTCAAGACGCAGCTTAACCGGCTAGCCGAGATCGAGAAGGTGCTGCTTGATGCCGGTGGACTGGCGTACATGAGTAAGACGCGCAGCGCGAAAACCAAGTTCCAGACGTTCATTGACCGCATTGCCACCGACGCGCCGGGGTATTCCGGCTTTTTCGACGCGGTGAAGATCGGCGAGGACGACCTGAGCGTGATCTATGCGTTTGACCAGGCGCTGCTCGATTATGTGGACAAGTTCGCGCTGACGCTGGACGCGCTGCGTGACGCGGCGCTGCGGGGCGAGGGCGTCGAAGAGGCGATTCGCACGCTGGACGCGCTCACGGTGGAGGCGAACGAAGCCTACGGCCTGCGCGAGAATGTGCTGAAGGGGATTGAGTAGCTCACGCTGGTTGCCAGCAACAGGGGCGTGCAAGGAGAGATGACCGATGCCGCGCATTATTGATGTTGTGTCGCACGACAATATCATGGACGACGAGCTGTGCTACCGCGAACCACAGGGTGGCTCAGGCGATTTTCGTATGGGGTCGCAGGTGATTGTGCAGGAGAGCCAGGCGGCGGTGTTTGTGCGCCAGGGCCAGGTGCTTGACGCGCTGGGGCCGGGGTCGCACACGCTGAGCACGGCCAACCTGCCCATT
The DNA here is from genome assembly GCA_020724485.1 of Thermoflexus sp. Taxonomy (GTDB): domain Bacteria; phylum Chloroflexota; class Anaerolineae; order Aggregatilineales; family Aggregatilineaceae; genus UBA2029. Next base: position 21,196 of record DYGW01000027.1, read on the forward strand.
CTATCTGGCCTGATCGGGCTGGTGACCGGGGGACGCAACCCCTTCACGGCGGAACTGTACTTCGTCAACCTCAAAGACCTGCCGCAGGTGCCCTGGGGAACCAACCCGCCGATTGTGCTGGAAACGCCGGGCAAGGGCGTAGGCGTTGTGCTGCTGATCACACACGGCGTGATTGACATCGGCATTGACGATCCGCTGCGCTTCATGAAGCAGTACGGCGTCGGCAAGCCTATCGTCCGGCTGGGCGACATCCGCGAGCGTATCCAGTCTATGCTGCTGGGCGAAGTTGCTTCGCTGCTGTCATCGTCTGGCGCGGCCAGCGTTATGGACGCCAACCGGTTGCTATCAGACCTAGAAGGTGCGGCGCTGGCCCGACTGAACGAGCAGTTCGCCGCCATTGGGATGCGCATCAAGGCGTTCGAGGCCAAGCCGTTCACCGCCAAAGAGGTCAGCACCGAAGAACTGCGCAACTACGTTGACTTTGAAACGTGGGAGCGCATTCGCCGCCTGGAAGTGGCCGACGCCGCAGCCAGCAACACCGGCATGGGCGGCGGGCTGGCTGGCGCAGGCGTAGGGTTGGGTGTCGGCCAGCAGATCGGCGCGGCGCTGAATCCTGACGCGGCGGCGCTGCAACAGCAACAGCAGATGATGATGATGCAGATGATGCAGCAGATGATGCAGCAACAGCAGGGGCAGGGGCAGCCAGGCCAGCAGGCTCCGGCGCAGGCGGCTCCCGCTGTGCCGCAGACGGCGGCTGAGGTGCGCGCCTACCTCGACCAGCTTGACGCCAAGCTGATGGCCGGTGAGGTCTCTGAGGAGCTTTACACAAAGCTGTATGCCAAATGGGAAGCGCGCCTGAAGGAGCTTGGCGGCTGAGTCAGGTCGCCAGGCCAGGGAACGATCAAGGCAGGGGTGTGCCGCGCGCGCACCCCTGTTTTATTGGGACGGGGGCCAGCGAATGGTCGTCAGGGTGAAGGAGTCGCCGAGCAGGACGCCTGCCGCGTCATAGACGGGCAGACGGTCGCCCGATTGCGGGTCGTACAATCCTACTGTGATGGTGTATATCCCTGAGGCCAGGCGCACTTCCGGCGAGCCGAGCAGGTGGTACGGGTCGCGGTAGAGCGTCCCCCGTTCCCAGGCCAGCGTGCTGGCGAAGCCGTCCAGCGGGCGGTGATCGTCCTGATCCCACAGGGGGCCGCCCGTCGCCGGGTTCGGCGCGCCGGTCAGATGGACGAACACCGTGTAGTCCACCGCAGACTGGGCCAGAGGCTCCCAGTACAGCAGGACGGTCAGGGCCGGGGCGGTCGCGCCTGGGCCTTGCAGGGTGTGCCCGGCCAGCCGCGCTATCTCGCCGAAGCGCACATCATGCCGGACGGCGATCTCGGTTTCACGCGGTGTCCAGCGGCGGAACTGCATCACGTCAAACCCGGCGGGCGCGTCGTAGCTGATCTGCTGCATGGTGTCGGCGAGGAAGCTCTCGGCCTCCGGTGAGCGTCCCACGAGCCAGATGCCCCTGTGGAAGTTGACCAGCGGCTGAAGCTGCGCGCGGATCGGCGCATCCGGCACCAAGCTGGTCTCGTCTGTGGGGCCGGGGTAGTAGTAACCGAAGGCGGGGTCGGGGGCGGTTTGCAGAATGAGATCGCCGGGCGCGGCGCGCTGCTCCAGGTAGGCGGCCAGCCCCGGCCAGTCGGGCGCTTTGGGCGACTCGCCGCGATAGTAGGGCGCTAACTCGGTCACGCTCAGCACAGGCACGGTCAGGATCAGCGCCAGTGCCACGCGCGCGGCTGGCCTGGGCAGCGGCAGACACCCCGAATGGGGCGCGGTTAGCGCCCCCGTCGCCAGGACGATGAAGGCCGGAACTGTGGCAATCAGGTAGCGCGGGTCGAAGACGCTCATGCGCGTCGCGGCGACCAGCAGCAGGGACGCTGGGAGCACAATCCAGACGGCCAGCCAGATACCCTGCCGGCGTTGGGGCCTGTGCAGCCAGAGCGGCACGAGCGCAGCGATCCAGGCCAGCGGCAGCAGGATTTCCCAGGGGGACAAGTACTCGCGCCCGGTAAGTAAAACGGGCAGGAACCAGGTCAGCAGGCGGGCAGGGGCGGCGTCCGAGGTGGCGCCCTCGTAACCACTGTGGGCGAGATACCAGGCCTGGACAAGCCAGGGCAGCAGCAGAATGCCCAGGACGAGCCACGCTCGCAGCGCTGCCGCTATGACGCGGCGCGGTCGCCGCTGCGCGACCAGGTAGGCCGCCTGTACCACGAGCAGGAACGCTTCCAGGAAGAAGAAGTACAGCGCGACGGTCTCGGCGATCAGATAGAGCGTCCAGTCGCGCCGCCGGTTGCGGGTTGCGGCGCGCAGGAATAGCCACATCGCCAGACTGCTCGCGCCGAACCACAGCGCATAGTTGCGCGCGTCCTGGGCGTGCCAGATCAGGAAGGGGTGCAGCGCGGCCAGGGCCAGCGCGACCGGCGCTGCGCGGCGGTTGCGCAGCAGGTAGCGGGCCAATGCCCCCGTTGCGGCTACGCCCAGCCAGCCGCCCAGCAGGGACAGCGTGCGCATGGCGAACTCGCTGCTGCCAGCGGCGGACTTCCACGCCCAGAAGCTGAGAAACGCCCCCAGCGGGTGCGGCTCCCACTGGGCGAGATCGCGCACGACGGTTGCAGGGTCGTCTGCCCAGTAGCGCACGGCGAAGGCTTCGTCGCCGCGCAGCGGCACGTCGCCAAGCTGAACGATGCGTAGCAGGAAGGCAGCAGCCAGCAGCACAGTCAGCGCGGCGAGGGAGGGGGTGCGCGGGCGCTTCATGGGTGCCATCCCAGCAGATTCTCGGTCGCTCTTAGCTCCCGCGCCGCGCTTTAATCCAGGCCACGTCTTTCTTGCTCAGCCCGAACCAATTCTCCTTCTGGCGCTTGCGGTCGTATTTGCGCTGGAGGGCGTCGCGCACGCCGTCAGCGTTTGCTGTCTCGAAGGCGTGCACCAGCTCGACTGGCCCTTTCCCGTCAGCTTCTAGCGCGCCGAGGGATTCCTCGACGGAACCGGTTGTTGCGCCGAAGTAGTACAACTGCCCTATCTGGGCCAGGAACACGGTACCACGCGCGCCCTGGGCTGCCGGAGTGCCTTCGGCCTCGACATCCTCGGCTTCCTGATCGGGTGCGAAGTCGTCGTCGGCTTGATCGAGCATTTCGCCGGTTAACTCGGCGAGTTCCTGGCGGGTCATCAGCCCATACATGCGATCAATGGCGTCGAGGTGTTCGGGCCGCAGCGTGCCCGCAGCAGTGCCCTGCTGCTCGCGCAGGTATTGGCGCAGCGACGGCTTCTTTTTCGGGTCGGCGTAGAGGACGGGGTAGAGTGGGTCTTCCTGCTCGAAGCTGGCGTTGGGGTGAGTGAGCACGACGAGCGGCTGCACGGTGATCTCAGCATCGGGCGCGATCTTGTTGACGAGACGCTGCACCTGTTGGGCGTGCAGCGTGGCGTCGTTAAACGGGTTGCCGATCAAGTCCTGGCGCAGGTAGCCGTTCAGCTTGCGCAGGAATCCTTCATCGCCATACCACCGCTTGCCCTTGACACGATAAGCTTTGTTTTGCCAGACAACGGTGAGGGTGAAGACCCCCTCCGGGCCGATCAGGACGTGCGGAGCAGGGAGCAGGTGGTGGAAGATGGTGTGCTTCGGCCCCAAGCCCTTCAGACCATTGTCGAGGACATCAACCGGGCGCGGCTCGCGAATCCACACGTTGGCCATGCGCACCGAGGTCAGGGTGAGCAGGAGCAGAATGGGCAGGATGAAGCAGCTTAGCTGGCTCGCCCCCGACGCTGGATCGGCTGTCCAGGTGAAGAAGAACCCGAAAACCATGCCACCCAAGCTGATGAAGAACAAGAGATGGGAGATTTTGCGGTTGCGGTTGATCTGCGCTTCGTTGATAACCACGCGCATTGTCTGGGGACCTTTCTGTATGCGGGTTGGTGTGTTTGCAAAGGTGAATGGTAACACAAAAAGCGCCCAAAGCGAGAAAATCTGCTGGTTGCGCAGCGTGGGGTCCACGAACAAGCTGTTAGGGCTGGGCACTTGGGCGCTGGGATTGCCCCC
>DYGW01000297.1 GCA_020724485.1 Thermoflexus sp.
GGGGGGCAATCCCAGCGCCCAAGTGCCCAGCCCTAACAGCTTGTTCGTGGACCCTTGGGCGCTCCCCGAATCGTAGCGCAGCGGGTTGGGCAGGCGCTCTGCTGCGTCCCTACGAGCCATCTCGCCTACAGCGCCGAAGCAAGATACGCCGACTGTGGCAGCTCTCCGCCCACAAAAACAGCGTACAAGCCCGGCGGGGCCTGTACGCTGTGCAGTGAGCAGGGGCCGCTTACTGCTCGGTGAAGTCGCCTTCGATCACATCCTCGTCGGTCGGCTCGCCGTAGCCATCGCCGCCGGGCGTGTCGCCTGGGCCGCTGGCCTGCTGTCCGTACATGCTGGCCCCGATCTGCTGGAAGGCGTAGCTCAGTTCCTCGGCGGCGCGCTTGATGGCGTTGATGTCGTTGCCTTCGAGCGCCTTGCGCGCGGCCTCGATCTTGGTCTCGACCTCGCTCTTGGTCGCTTCAGGAATCTTGTCGCCGTACTCGCGCAGCGCCTTTTCCGCGTTGAAGATCATGGCGTCGGCGTTGTTGCGCACTTCGACCTGCTCGCGGCGCTTGGCGTCCTCGGCGGAGTGCTTCTCGGCCTCCTTGACCATGCGCTCGATCTCGCTCTCGCTCAGGCCGCTGCTGGCGGTGATGGTGATCTTCTGCTGGCGGCCCGTCGCCTTGTCCTGCGCGGTGACATTGAGAATGCCGTTGGCGTCAATGTCGAAGGTCACTTCGATCTGCGGGATGCCGCGCGGCGCGGGCGGGATGCCGTCCAGGATGAACTTGCCCAGCGTCTTGTTGTCGGCGGCCATCGGGCGCTCGCCCTGCACAACGTGAATCTCGACCTGAGTCTGCCCGTCAGAGGCCGTGCTGAAAATCTGGCTCTTCTGGGTGGGAATGGTCGTGTTGCGCTCGATGAGCGGCGTGGCTACCCCGCCAAGCGTCTCGATGGACAGGGTGAGCGGCGTCACGTCGAGCAGCAGCACTTCCTTCACTTCACCGCCCAGCACGCCCGCCTGAATGGCCGCGCCGACGGCCACGACCTCGTCCGGGTTGACGCTCTTGTTCGGCTCTTTGCCGAAGAGCTTGCGCACCGCTTCCTGGACGGCCGGCATACGGGTCATGCCGCCGACGAGCAGCACTTCCTGGATGTCGCCCGGCTTCAGGTTGGCGTCGGCTAGGGCGCGCTTGCACGGCTCGATGCTGCGCTGGATCAGGTCGGACACCAGGCTTTCCAGCTTGGCGCGCGACAGGGTCATGTTCAGGTGCTTGGGGCCGCTGGCGTCCGCCGTGATGAAGGGCAGGTTGATCTCGGCCTGCATCGTCGTCGAGAGTTCCTTCTTGGCGTTCTCGGCGGCTTCCTTCAGGCGTTGCAGCGCCTGGCGATCCTGGCGCAGGTCAATGCCCTGTTCCTTCTTGAATTCACTGGCGAGCCACTCGATGATGCGTTCGTCGAAGTCGTCGCCGCCCAAGAAGGTGTCGCCGTTGGTGGAGCGGACTTCGATCAGGCCCTCGCTCACGTCGAGGATCGAGATGTCGAAGGTGCCGCCGCCCAGGTCATAGACGGCCAGCGTCTCGTCGCCCTTCTTGTCCATCCCATAGGCCAGCGAGGAGGCGGTCGGCTCGTTGATGATGCGCATCACTTCCAGCCCGGCGATGCGCCCGGCGTCTTTGGTCGCCTGGCGCTGGCTGTCGTTGAAGTACGCCGGGACGGTGATCACCGCCTGAGTGACCTCCTCGCCCAGGTACGCCTCGGCATCCTGCTTGATCTTCTGCAAGATCATGGCCGAGATTTCCGGCGGGCTGTAGGCTTTGCCGCCCATGTGCACGCGCACGTCGCCGTTGGGCGCGGCGCTGACCTTGTAAGGCACAGTGCTCAGGGCGCGCTGCACTTCGGGGTCATCGAACTTGCGCCCCATGAAACGCTTGACGGAGAAGATGGTGTTCTCCGCGTTCATCACCGCCTGGCGGCGGGCAAGCTGCCCGACCAGGCGCTCCCCCTGCTTGTTGACGGCTACCACCGAGGGGACCAGCCGCCCGCCCTCTGCCGACGGGATGACAGTCGGCTCGCCGCCTTCCATCACGGCCATAGCGGAGTTCGTCGTCCCCAGGTCAATTCCTATGATCTTACCCATGTGCTCACCTCGTGTTAGATGCTTTCGACTCTGGATGATTGCGAATAATTGCTACTGCCTGCCAGACTCCGGTAGGGCCGGCCTGGCTATGGCGCTACGCGCACCAGCGCCGGGCGCAGCACGCGGTCACCAAGCCGGTAGCCGCGCTGCAAGACCTGCGTGATCGTCCCACTCTCAGCGCCGGAGTCGGCGTCCATGCCGATGGCCTCGTGGAAAACGGGGTCGAACGGCTGGCCGAGCGCCTCGATCTCGACAACGCCCTCGTCGGCCAGGAAGCGTTCCAGCTTGCGCAGAATGAGCGCCACCCCCGCGAACCACTCGTTGCGCTCCCCTTCCGGGACGGCGTCCATAGCCCGGTAGAAGTCATCGAGCGTGGGCAACAGCCTCAGCAGTAGGTCGCCAGCGACGCTCTGCGACTGCTCGGCGCGCTCGCGCTCAACGCGCTTGCGATAATTCTGGAAGGCGGCACGCTCGCGTTGGAGGCTGTCCAGGTACTCACCGGCGAGGGTCTGTGCCTCTTCGAGCCGGACGGCCAGGGCAGCATCAGCCTGCACGTCTGCCATCGCTGCTGGGCCGGCGCTATTCGCGTCTGGCTGAGGGGCCTGGCCCGCTACGGTTTCCTGATCCCGGCGGGGCGCCTCGTCCTCCGCGCCGATGTCCTCTGTACGGAGCGTCTCGCCTTCAGGGTGTGTTCTCTTAGGGGTCACGCGGCTCTCCTCTAGCACTGGCAATAGACGGTGCTGTACACTCGCAGCGCCTGTAGTGTAGCGAATCAGTGATAGATTTCCATTAACAAAGCGCAGGAATCGTGTCAATGTTGGAGAAGTGATCTGCCAGGGCGGGAAGTGAAGCCAGGTGAGGTTGCTGGCTCAGCGTCAAGCGAGTCGCTGACAACCTTTGCACGCACCGGCCCTTGGGGTCCACGAACAACCTGTTAGGGCTGGGCACTTGGGCGCTGGGATTGCCCCCCATTCCCCCACGCTGCGCGGAGGGAAGGGGAGCCGGCCCGCCGCTTTTCTCCCTTCC
>DYGW01000298.1 GCA_020724485.1 Thermoflexus sp.
AGACCGAGCTATCGCTGCTCTGGCGCTGACGGACGAGATAATCCGAACCGCAGAGACGCAGAGGACACAGAGAAGAAGCCTGAAGCTTTTCACCTATCTCTTCTCTGCGCTCTCTGCGTCTCTGTGGTGATGTTCTGCGTTTGGCCTACACCCACGCCGATTGAGGAGGCGACACGCGCCTATGACAAGCTGGATGGCCGCGTTAGCGGCGCACTGCAAGCACGCGCGCCAGCAGCATCCAGGCGACCGGCTGATGGTCGTCTTCGACGCGGACGGCGCGCTCATTGACCGGCGGCGCTCGTTTGGCTCGACGTTGCGCCCGTACCCTGGCGCGCTGGAGACGATACGCTGGCTGGAGATGGGGCTGGGCTGCGCCGTTGGGCTGGTCTCGGCGCGGCCAGGGGCGGAGCGCGCGGCGACGCTGGCCGCGCTCAACGCGCTGGGCGCGGCGTGTCGCGTCCAGTTCGAGGACGCGCAGCTACGCCTGCGCCCGGAAGGGTGGGCGGGCGATGACGCGGCGGCCAGGGCAGCGGGGGTGAGCGCGTTCCAGGCGGCGGGCTGGCGCGTCGTTGCCGTGCTGGACAGCGCGCCGGAGGCGCTGGCGGCGGTCGCTGCGGGCGACGAGGCGGGCGAGATTCTGCTGCTGCACGCGGCGCTCGACGGCGCGCCGCGCAAGGGTACGCTCCCGCCGCGCGCCCTTTCTGGCGACGCCTACCGCCTGGCCGATCTGATCGCCGAGCGCGATCTGCCGCCGGACGTGGGGCTTGTCTGGCACGGGCTGAACGACGAGCCGAACGTCCGCCAGTTCCTGGCGTCGGAGATTGTGTGGGGCGAGTGCGACATTCACCTCGACCCGCGCAGCGACCGGCTGGTGCTGCACCATGACGAGCTTGACGACGCGCCAGCGGACGATGTAGCTGCTCTGCTGACGCTCGACGACCTGCTGGCGCGGATGCGCGAGCGGGACAAAGCGGTCAAGCTCGACCTGAAAGGCGGCGGGGCGCTAATCGGGCGGGCGCTGGCGCTGGTTGAGCGGCATGGCTTCGACGACGATCACCTGTGGCTCAACGGCTACCTGCAGTTCCTGGGCGAGGCGGGCGTGCGCCAACTGGCCGAGGCGCGACCAGGGGCCGTCCTGCAAGCGCCGGTGGACTTCATGGGCGTGCTGGCCGCCAGCCTGCCCGACCACACCAGGGCCATCCTCGACACGCTGCGCGGCTGGGGGATGAACCGCTTTTCGATCAACTTCATGAGCGCCGAGCGCCCGCAGTTCTACGACCTGATGCTGCGCTGGGGATTTGAGGTCAACCTGTACGGCGTGGTGGACCTGGAGACGTTCCTGGCGGCGGTGCTGTTGCGCCCTCGCTCGGTGACGGCGGACTTCAACTTCCCGCAGTGGCACTACTACGGGCGCGGCTCAGGGCAGGGCGGGCGCTACTACGAGTACGACCAGCGTGTGCCGTGAGGGGCCACTTGTTCTGCGCCATCAGTGGCAGCACGATGCTCAATATGGTCTATGACCGCGACATTGACGCGCGGATGGCGCGCACGGCCCGCCGCCCGCTCCCGTCCGGCCAGATCAGCGCGCAAGAGGCGCTGCTGGTGGGGCTGGCGCTGTCGTGGGTTGGTGTGGGCGGTGCGCTGGCGCTGCATGTGCTCTACGGCCTGATCGTGGCCGCCGGGCTGTTCATTGACGTGATGGTGTACACGATCTGGCTCAAGCGGCGCACGCCCTGGTCTATCCTGTGGGGTGGCATCGCCGGGGGAATGCCGGTGCTGGCCGGGCGCACGTTGGGCATGGGCCAGGTGGAGCCGGTGGGCTTGCTGCTGGCGCTGGCTGTGTTGCTGTGGATTCCCACGCACATCATGCTGCACGCTGTGCGACACGATGGCCGTGACAGTCGGCTCCCCGCTGCGGCTGACGCCCTTCTCCAGCGTCGTCCAGACGCCGCCCATCGCCTCAACCGGGTGCGGGCCTACAACAGCGCCAGAAGCGTCATGGCAGGCGATGCACTGCACCTTGTCGAGGTGAATGGCGTTCATGCCCTTGATGTGCGTGTCCAATTCGGCCACTTCACCGTGACAGTCAATGCAAGCCATCGGCTGCTGGGTGTGCGGATCGTGGCAGTCGGAGCAATAGTCCGGGCGACGCCCCTCGATGGTTGCGGCCCAGTTGCGGTGCGCGCTGCCGCCGAGGATGATCTCGTGATCCACGCCGCGCCCGCCGGTCTCAGAGACGCCTGTCGAGTTGGTGTGGCATTTGCCGCATAGCTCGATGGGTGTGGCAACCGGCTCGTATTCCTCGGCGATTGGGTTGAACCAGGCGATTGACGTGGCGTTGATCAGGTCGCCTTCGACCACGTGGCAGGTTGAGCAGCCGATGCCCACCCAGTCCTCACGGCTGACGAAGTCCATCGTCGGGGCGATGCGCAGTTCGGGGTCGGTTGGGAACTTGCACGTGATGCAGTTGGGCGGTGCCGCCGGACGCGAGGCGGGGTCCCAGTTCTGCGGCGAGTGGCAGCGAGAGCAATAGGTGTTGGGGCCTTTGCCCTCATCGTAGGTGTTACCGTGCGCGCTGCCTTCCCACGCCTGGATGATGTTGGGGTAGTCGGAGAGCGGCTTCATGTCGTCTGGCCCCTGAGCCTGGGCCGAGCGGATCGAGCCGACTGCCAACGCTACCGCCAACACGACGCAGGCGCAGGCCAACAGCCTGAGCCACAAAGGAATTTCTCTTATCGTGCGCATGTGCATCTCCTCAAAGCTCTTGTGTGTCCTCCGCGCCAAACCAAGCAAACGCAGCGCCGCCTGGGCCAGCGAGATCGGTGCCCGGCGGCCAGCTGGGGGTGGCAGGATGAGTCAACGGCCAGGTGTGCGCTCAATGTTGCGGTAGGCGAACACGCTTTGCTGGTTCGCCCCCCTTTTCGTGCATCGTATCACAAGCGGTTGGGGGGGTCTTTGACTTTTGTCAAATGGGGATGGCGCACGGCCTGCGGGGGTGGGAGAACGCACGGGAGGGCGCTGTGGGTTTTACCCGCAGGGCAATCGCATCTAACGTGCGCACTGCTTTACCTCACCCCCTGGCCTCGCTGCGCTCGGCCTTTCCCCCTCTCCGCTGGCGGAGAGGGGGAAGTGAGGCGCGC
>DYGW01000299.1 GCA_020724485.1 Thermoflexus sp.
GGGGCAATCCCAGCGCCCAAGTGCCCAGCCCTAACAGGTTGTTCGTGGACCCGCGGGATACAGCCCTCTCGTGAGTTCGGGCAGTCTGTGCTACACTTAGGCGCGTTGGTGCCGGGGGCGAGCGTTGGCCTGCCAATCCGGCTCAGCGAGGGGAACATGCCGAGTCCGTCGTTTGTGTTCAGCGTCATCGTCGCCACCCTCTACGGGGCCGCTTACCATCTGGTCAGCGGCGGCGACGCGCGGCGGCTGGCGCTGTTCTTGCTGGCGTCGTGGCTCGGCTTTGCGTTGGGGCACGCTGCCGGCGAGATTCTGGGGATCACGCTGCTGGACATCGGCCCGCTGCACATGCTGCCGGCGACGGTGGGAGCCTGGCTGGCGCTCGTCACGGCGCGCATCCTCACCCGGCAGCCCGCGCGCGGCGCGCGTGCGCGCTAACGGACGCCGTCTGTCCGATCACAAGCCCGTCATTGAGGGGAGTAGGCGACCATGCCGCAACAAGCGAACAAACCGGAACAGCTTGCCGCACCGCAAGACGCGGCGGACAGCGCCGCCGTCGAGAGCGGCAAGGGGCGCGTCTGGTTCTTCTGGCCGCTGGTGGGCGTGGCGGCGGTGGTGGTGGTGTTCGTGGCTGGGCTGGTCGGCGCGGTGCTGGTGGCAATCCTGGCCGACCCCGACGACGCGGCCAACTGGGTGGGTATCATCCGCGACATCTTCATTATCGTGCTGGCGATGGAGGGCATGTTGATGGGCGTTGCCCTGATCGTGCTCATCGTCCAGCTTGCGGCGCTGGTCAATTTGCTGCAGAGCGAGATTCAGCCGATTGTAGACAACACCAGCGAGACGGTGACGACCGTGCGCGGCACTGCCGAGTTCATGAGCCAGAACGTGGTCGAGCCGGTGATCAAGGCCGGGGCGCTGCTGGCCGGAATCGGCGGCGTGCTGCGCGAAGTGCTGGGACTGCGGCGCACCGTGCGTAAGGCGCGCGCCGGTTCGGGCAAGAAGACGGCGTAGGGAGGCGGGCATGGCGAGCGAGCAGCAGGGCGTCGGGACAGTGGAGTTCGTTGCCGGGTTGATCATCGGGTTTGTGGTCAGCGCGCCGGTTGTGGCCTGGCTGTCGCCGCGCAGCGGTGCCGAGACGCGCCAGGCCGTCGTGCAGCGCGGGCTGCTCATCCGTCACCGCGTCGGCGAGACGGTGCGCGGGCCGCTGGAACAGGTGCAGCAGCAGCTTGAGCAGATCAAAGGCGAGTCGCTCGAAGATGCGCTTGAAGAGGGCAGGGCTATCGCCGCGCGGCGATGGCCTCTGGCACGAGACTCTCAGGGATAGAGGACCCAGGCAGGAGTGCGCTAATGGCAACAGCGTTATTTGCGGCCAATCTGGACGAACAAGTTACAGCAGAGGAGTTGCGCGCCCTTTTTGCGGGGCATGGCGAGATTGTGGCGCTGGAGAGTTCGGTGGCGCAGCGCACCGGCGAGCCGGTGGCCGTGGTCGAGATGGCGTCGGAAAAACAGGCGACGCGCGCGCTGAATGCGCTGAACGGGGTTGAACTGCGCGGCAAACGGCTGTACGTGAGCTACCTGGTGCCAGACCTCGACAAAGACGTGACGCCGCGCCAGCGGAAAACCATCGAAGAGATCGCTGCCAGGTTGGAGGAGACCGAGGAGAAGCCGCTCCGCCAGATCGAAGCCATCGTATACCTGTGCGGCGGGCAGTTCGCCCAGGCGCTCGTCGAGGAGGCGCTGGCGCTGGACGCCCAAGAGGGTCTGATGACCTCAGATGGCACGCAGCGCCGCACCAAAGGCGGCATATTCTTCTATCTGGCGCGCTTCCGCATGTCCCCTGAAGCGCGCCGCATCGTCTACAACCGCAAAGGCAAGCTCCCTGGACGGCAGTACGGCTAGACGGGATCGCTCACAGGTGGAACGCCCGGCCTCGGAATAGACTTCCGAAGTTTCCAAAACTTCAGAAGTCTGGTGGGGCGTATGCGATACGCCCCTACGGAGGCGCAGCGGAGCCGCGCCCCTGCCTAACAGATTTTGCCCGCGCCTGCAAAGGCCGCCCGGCCCGTGTGGGGAATCAGGCGTGCTCGGCCAGGGCCAGCGCGTCTGGCAGCATCTCCAGCACGTCTCCCGCCGTGACGCTGATCGCCGTTTCCAACAGCGCCGCCGCACGCACCCCCGCCATCCCATGCAGCCAGGCCGCGCACAGCGCCGCGTCGAACGGCGCGAGGCCCTGGGCTAGCAGCCCGGCGATGGCTCCGGCCAGCACGTCGCCCGTCCCGGCGCTAGCCAGCGCGGACGTGGCGAACGGCTCGACGGCGGCCTGTCCGTCTGGCGCGGCAACAACGGTGAACGCCCCCTTCAGCACGACCACGCAGTTCCACTCGGCAGCTTTGGCCCCCGCCAGGGCGACGCGGTCGGCCTGCACATCGTCGCGGTCGAGCCGGGCAAGGCGGGCGAATTCGCCGGGGTGCGGGGTGAGAATCGTACCAGGCGGGAGCAGCCGCGGCCAGTCGTCCATCGCGGCGAGCAGGTTCAGCCCGTCGGCGTCAATGACCAGTGGCGGCAGGTCGGTGGCAGTGCGTGCGGTTTTGCTGGCTGGCTCATTCGGCACGAAGCCAATCGCCCGCGAGCGGCGCACTTCTTCCTGGGGGCGCAGCAACTCGCGCAGGAACTCACCGGTCACGTCTTCGCGGCCAAAGCCAGGGCCGAGCAGCAGAGCGTTGTAGCCCGCCAACTCCGCGCGCAGCACCTTGACGGCGGCCTCGTTGATCACGCCCATATCATGCGGCAGCAGCAGCCAGGTCGCTTCGGGCAGCATCCCGGCCAGCACGGGCACGATGATCTGCGGCGCGCCGACAGTGACCAGTCCCGCACCCGCGCGATAGGCGGCGGCAGCGGCCAGGTAAGCCGCGCCGGTGTAGTTCAGGCTGCCGGCGACGACCATCGCCTTGCCGAAGGTCCCTTTGTGGCTGTCGCGCGGGCGCTGTGGCAGCCGCGCCCGCACTTCGGCGGCGTCCACCAGCGTCAGCGCGATCTCGTCCAGTTCGGGCAGGCGCGACGGCAGGCCGATGTCGGCGATGTGCAGCGTCCCAACAGCCTCCGCGCCGGGGAAG
>DYGW01000028.1 GCA_020724485.1 Thermoflexus sp.
TGTCAGCAGAGCATGACGCTGGTGGCGGCGGCGTTCGCCGTGCTCGTCGCCGGGCAGTTCGCTGTGCTGACAGCGCAGACCGCCGCCTGGCCCTGGGTAGTGGCGCTGGCGCTGAGCGGCGGGCTGCTGGTCGTGCTGGCGCTGGAGGTACCCTACCGTTTCGCCGCCGTCGAGCAGATGCCAGCGTTGGGAGTGGCTCCGGCGGTTGCGGCGCTGGCCGCTGGCGCAGCGAGCGCCACGCTCTATGGCGCGCACGACGCGGAGACAAGCCGCCTGGGGTTGGGCCTCGCCCTGGGGACGCACGTGCTCGGCGGCGCGATTCTGCTGGCGGTGATGCTGTGGCGGCGGGGGCGGGCGTCGTCGTTGGCGGTGCGCAGCCAGAGCACGATCCTGATCTTCGGCGCGCTCCCGGCGCTGCTCCCGATCGCGGCGTGGCTGGTTGCGCTGATCATCTCCGGGACGGGGGTGCCAGCGCTGGCCGTGCTCACCCAGACGCTGCCCGCGCTGCTGCCGCTCAGCGCCTTGTTCGCCGTCGCCCAGGGGGGGCAGCTAGATACCGACCGCATCGCGGCGCGCGCCGGACTCTACGCGGCGCTGTTGGCGCTGCTGACCCTTAGCTATTTCGTGCTGGTGGCGGGCGTGGCCGCGCTGATTGGCCGCTCGATGCGCGATCTGGCCGTCAGCCCGGCGCTGATCGTGCTGGCAATCTTCGGCGTGGCGCTGGCCTTCAACCCGCTGCGCCAGAGCTTGCAGCGCCGGATTGACGCGGTGTACTACCGCGCCCGCAGCGCCTACCAGCCGCTGCTGGAGAAGTTCTCGCGCGAAGTGACGAACGCCGTCGGGCTGGATCAGGTCGCGCGGCTGCTCATGCACGCGCTGGAAGCGGCGCTGGCCCCGGCTCACGCCATCCTGTTCGTGCGCGATGCCGCGACGGGCGACTACCGCCCGCGCCCCGACCCGGCGACGGGCCAGCGCCTGACCGACATCGTCTTCGGCGCGGAGAGCGGGCTGGTGCGCTACCTGCGCGCGCGGCCCGGCCTGTTGTACCTCGAAGAGGGACGCCCGTTGCCGTTGGAAGTGGTGGGCAGCCGGGCGAGCCTGGCCGTGCTGGGCGCGCCTGTCATCGTGGGCCTGGGCGGCCAGAAGGGGCTGAACGCCATCCTTGCCGTCGGTCCGCGCAGGGGTGGCGCGCCCTACGGCTACGAAGACCTGCGCTTCATCGAGAGCCTCAGCGACCAGGTGGCCCTGGCCGTCGAGCGGGCGCAGGCGGTGGACGACCTGGAGCGGCGCGTCCGCGTGCAGGACGCGCTCAGCCAGGTCAGCCGCGCGCTGAACTTCGCCATTGACCTCGACACGCTGCTGGAACTGATCTACGCCCAGACGCGGCGCGTGATTGACGCGCCGGTGTTCGCCATCGCCCTGCGCGACGCGAACACCAACACGCTGCATTACGTGTTCTACAACGAGGGCGAAGACCGTGTCGCCGACCTGGAAGGGCGGCGCTGGCCCCTCGGCGCTGACCTGGTCAGCGAGGTGGCGCGGGCGCAGCAGCCGCTGCGCACCGACGATTACGCGCGCGAGTCGCTGCGCTGCGACGCGCACACCCCGCCGGATAATCCCCGGCTCAAGGCGTGGCTGGGCGTCCCGCTGCTGGCGGACACGGGCGGCGGCGTGCTCGGTGTGATGATCACGGCGATGACCGAGGCGGGCGTCACTTTCAGCGATGAGCAACAAAACCTGTTTGTGGACATTGCGAACCTGGCCGCAAGCGCCATTGACAAGCTCCAGCTTTTCGACAAGATGCAACAGCGCGCCCGCCAACTCGCCGCCATCAACGAGATCGCCAACCAGCTGGCCTCGGAGATGGGCAACGTAGACCGGCTGCTGCGCCTGATCACCGAGAACGCCGTGCAAATCCTGGAGTCGGAGGCCGGGACTCTGCTGCTGGTGGACGAGAGCGCGGACAACCTGGAGATTCGCGTCGTCGTCGGCGGCGACCAGAACCTGGTGAGCACGCGCCTGCCGCTGAGCGAGGGGCTGGCCGGCGAGACGGTTCAGCGCGGCGCGCCGATCATCGCCAACGCGCCCCCGCCCGATGCCGGCGCGCCCGGCGCGATCCTGTCCGTGCCCCTGCTGGCTAGCGGGCGGGCCATCGGCGTGCTGCAGGTGCGCGACAAGCGCGGCGGCGCGGTCTTCGGCCCCGAAGACGCCGAGATGCTCTCGACCTTTGCCGGGCAGGCTGCCGTCGCCATCGAGAACGCGCGCCTGTTAGACATGACCGACCAGCAGCTTGCCCTGCGCGTGCAAGAGCTAGACACGATGCAGCGCATTGACTACGAGCTAAACCGCACGCTCGACCTGCGGCGCGTGGTGGACATCATGATGGACTGGGCGCTGCGCAAGAGCGGGGCGGCGGCCTGCGCATTCTTCATGCGCAACCGCGCGCAGGGCACTCTGCAGATGGTGATGTCCTACGGATACCCGCCCGGCTCGCCGTTCGCGCCCAGCCCGGAGGCGCGCGCCTTCCGCGACGACGAGGGCGTGCTGGGCCGCGTCGTGCGCACGGCCAGGCCTTCGCTCGTCTCTGACCTGGCGCTCGACCCTGACTACAGCGAGACGCTGCCCGGAAGTGTGGCCCAGCTTACCGTGCCGCTGATCAGCGCCGGGCAGATCATCGGCGTGATGCTGCTGGAAAGCGACCAGGACGGCGCGCTGGACTTGCTCGACCTGGACTTCGCCGCGCGCCTGGCCGAGCACGCCACGCCAGCCATCGTCAACTCGCAGTTGTTCCAGGAATTGCAGCGGGCCAACGTCGCCAAGAGCGAGTTCGTGTCGTTCGTGGCCCACGAATTGCGCAATCCCATGACCAGCCTGCGCGGGTACACCGACCTGCTGCTCAAGGGCGTGGTCGGGCCGGTGAACCCGCAGCAGTCCGACTTCCTGCACACGATCTTCCACAATGTCATGCGCATGGAGACGCTGGTCAGCGACCTGAACGACCTGACCAAGCAGCAGACCAACAACCTGCGCCTGGACATCGCCCCGGTCAGCTTTGCCGAGGTAGTGACGGAGACGCTGCGCGCCCAACAACGGATGCTCGACGACAAGGAGCAGACGGTGACCGTAGACGTGCCGGAGCGCCTGCCGGCGGCGCTGGGCGACCGCACCCGCCTGGTGCAGATCATGACCAACTTCGTCTCCAACGCGAACAAGTACACGCCCGAAGGTGGCTCAGTGACCATCCGGGCGCGGGCGGTGCGCAACGTGTGGGACCCGCAGGGCGCGCCGGAGGTGATTCATTGCAGCGTGCAGGATACGGGGGTCGGCATGAGCGAAGACGACCTGCGCCAGCTTTTCACCCCGTACTTCCGCAGCGATGACCCCGCCGTGCGCGAGCAGCCGGGCACCGGCCTGGGGCTGACCATCACGCGCGGGCTGATCGAGCAGCACGGCGGCAAGGTCTGGGTGGAGAGCACGCCGGGTGAGGGGACGACCTTCCACTTCACCATCCCGCTCGCGGTGGAGGGCGCGACCGCCGGATCGCGGCGTTAGGGCGCGGGCAGGGCGACCAGCGTCAGGCGGTCGGCGTCCAGGTCGAGGACGTAGGCCGTCCCGTCGGCCATCTCGACCAGGGCCGCGTCGCCAGTGCCGAAGGGCTGCACGCGGCGCGGGGCGATCCCCGTTGAGGCCAGCTCGCTGCGCAGGCGCTCCCAGCGGCCCGTGCGCGCATCCTGCAGCACGAAATCCCCGCGAATCGTCGTCCACAGCAATGCTGATTCGCCGCGCACCAGGTGCACGGCCAGGCGGTTGGACTGCGGCATGAGGTCTGGCACGGGCACCAGCGGCGTGAAGGCGCGGTCGCTGAGGGTGAGCAGCATCACCTCGCCGAAGCCCCGGTTGGCGACCATGACCCGCGTGCCGCTGGCGTTCCAGAGCAGGCCAAAGTCGCGCCGCTCCGCCGAGACGTACTCCGCGCCGCCCGGCAGCCATACTTCCTGGCGAGCCGTCCCGTCGGGGCGGGCCGTGAACAGCCGCGCCTGCTTCTGCCCGGCCTCTCCTGCCACCAACCGGAAGAAGGCGATCCCCTCGCCGCCATTCGTCCAGCCCAGGTGCCGCCCTTCGCCGGGCAGGTAAAGCTGGCCCGTTTCCAGGTTGGCGATGTACATATGGAAGCGGTAGCACGGCCCGCCGGGGCAGGCGTCGCGGTAGGCGGCGGCGAAGGCGATGAACTTCTCGTGCGGCGACCAGATCACCTCGTCCAGCGTCACGTTCCAGGCGTCCGGCCCGGAGGGCGTGTAGGCGTCTTCGGAGGCGGGCACGGAGCCGTGCTGTGGGAAGGGGAAGAGCACCGTCTCCGCGCCAGTCGCATCGAGCACGCTGACTGTGCTCATGCCGATGCGCTGAGGGATAACCGTGTCGCAACGCGGGACGAGCAGGTGATGGTGGCGCACCAGCACTAGCCGCTCGCCGGACGGCGCAGGATAGAGGTCGTATTCGAGCGGGGGCAGGGGCAGGGCGAGCGCCTCGTCGAGCGTGGCGGCGCCTTCCAGCGGCGTGCCGATCAGCCGTTCGGGACACTGCGCGCGCACGGCGTCGAGCGCCTGGCCGAGCGCGTCAACCTCCACCTGCTGCCAGAGCGCGCCCGGCGTCGCGGGCTGTGGCGCGATGGGGATCGTGCCGCGCTGCGCGGCGCTCCCGTCGCGCGCAACCGTGAAGTAGTCTAGCGCGGCCCCGCCGTCGCGCGGGCGGAAAACGGGCAGGGTGTCCGCGTGCCGAGCCATGAAGTAGCTGCTGGCGTCGCCTTCGGCTACCCAGCCGATCGTCCCGTCGGCCAGGCGCACCTGCCACCACACATAGCCCAGGTTGCAGCGCGGCCCGTCCAGCACGCTGACGACCGTCCCGAAGGGCAGTAGGGCCAGTTCAATCGCGCCAGCAGCGCCGGTCATGGGCTGGTTCTTCAGGCTGAGGCCGTAAGGTGAGGTGACGCGGCCCGTTGCCCCGGCCTGCAGGCGCGGCGCGACCAGGACATCGCAGGGGCTTTGCGCGCGGGCGGGCGGCGCGACCAGCGGCGGCAGGATCAGGGCGAGCAAGAGCGCGGCAACCAGGGCAGCGGACGCCCGTTGGAGCGTGAGACAGCACATGGTGGTGACCTCCGGCGGCAGGAAACGCGCGCCGATCATACCCCAAGGCCAGACGCTGTCAGGTACGGCAAGCGGGCGCTTGGTCTGCGCTGCACTGCCGCGCCCGTAGGAGCGTATTGCGATACGCCCCTAATGAGACTTGATATTCAAGACAGGTGACGCGCACCAAGTGTCTTGTAGGGGGAGGGTTCGAAAACCCTCCCCCTACAGGCGATTGCCGAACATGATCGTCAATTCGCATCAGGGCGCGAGCAAGCTCACAGGGTGATGCTGGGCCGGTACTCGCCGAAGACGGCGCGCAGCACCCCGCAGATTTCACCGAGCGTGGCGTCGTTCTCCACGCAGGTGATGAACAGCGGCATCAGGTTCTCGCTGCCCCGCGCCGCCGTCTCCAGGTGAGCCAGCAGTTCGCGCACCCGGCCATTGTCGCGCCCGGCGCGCAGCCGGGCCAGCCGCTCGCGCTGCGCCGCCTCAATCGCCGGATCAACACGCAGAATCTCGCGGGCAGGGTGCTCATCGCCGTCGGCGGTGAAGGCGTTGACGCCGACGACGATCTGCTCACCGCGCTCCACGGCCCGCTGGTAAGCGTAGGCCGCCTCGTTGATCTCGTTCTGAATGTAGCCCGCCTCAATGGCCGCCTGCGCCCCGCCCAGCGCGTCAATGTGGGCGATGTACTCCGCCGCCCCCGCCTCAATCTGGTCGGTCAGCGCTTCGATGGCGTAGCTGCCCGCCAGCGGGTCTATCGTGTCGGCCACGCCGGACTCGTGGGCGACGATCTGCTGGGTGCGCAGCGCCACCTGCACCGCCGCTTCGGTGGGCAGGGCCAGCGCCTCGTCCATGCTGTTGGTGTGCAGGCTTTGCGTGCCGCCGAGCACCGCCGCCAGCGCCTGCAGCGTCACACGGACGATGTTGTTCTCCGGCTGCTGCGCGGTGAGCGTGCTGCCGCCCGTCTGCGTGTGGAACTTGAGCTGCCAGCTACGCGGGTCTTGCGCGCGGAAGCGTTCGCGCATGATGCGCGCCCACAATCGCCGTGCCGCGCGGAACTTGGCGATCTCCTCCAGGAAGTTGTTGTGCGCGTTGAAGAAGAACGAAAGTTGCGGGGCGAAGTCGTCCACGCTCAGCCCGGCGTCGAGCGCCGCCTGCACGTAGGCGATGCCGTTGGCCAGGGTGAAGGCGACTTCCTGGACGGCGGTGCTGCCCGCCTCGCGGATGTGGTAGCCGCTGATGCTGATCGTGTTCCACTTGGGCACTTCGCGCGCGCAGTAGGCGAACAGATCGGTGATCAGGCGCATCGAGGGCTTGGGCGGGAAAATATACGTCCCGCGCGCGATGTATTCCTTGAGGATGTCGTTCTGCACCGTCCCGCGCAGTTGGTACGGCTCCACGCCTTGCCGCTTGCCCACGGCGATGTACATCGCCAGCAGAATCGCCGCCGGCGCGTTGATGGTCATGCTGGTCGAGACTTTGTCGAGCGGGATGCCCTCGAACAACCGCGCCATGTCGTGCACGGTGGGGATGCTCACGCCCACCTTGCCCACTTCGCCCAGCGCCAGCGGATCGTCGGAGTCGTAGCCGATCTGCGTGGGCAGGTCGAAGGCGACGCTCAGCCCCGTCTGCCCGGCGTCGAGCAGGAAGCGATAGCGGGCGTTGGTCTCTTCGGCGGTGGCATAGCCGGCGTACTGGCGCATGGTCCACAGCCGCCCGCGATACATGGTCGGCTGCACGCCGCGCGTGTATGGATATTCGCCGGGGAAGCCGAGCTTGTCCAAATAGGTCTGCGCGTCGCCGTCCGGCGGCAGGTACACGCGCTCCCACTCGATCCCCGACGAGGTCTCGAACAATGGCTTGCGCTCCGGGAAGCGCGCCAGCACGGGCTTGAGGACAGTTTCTTCCCAGCGGTTCTTCGCGTCTTGTAGCGTCTCGGTCATGGTTGTATCCCTTAGTGCAGAAATGAATCAGCCTCACCCGGCGGACGAGACTTCCGAAGTCTGCGAGACTTCGGAAGTCTGCAGGGCCAGGCGCGATGGCCCCCGCCTCACCCCCTGCTCGCCGCCATCAACAGGCGGGGTGCGCCCATCATGAAAGGCACCAGGCTCAGCCAGGTGTAGCCCTTGCAGGCGGTAAATCCGGCGGAGCCGAGCAGCGCCACCAGCTCGCGGTACGTGTACAGCCGCGTGCTCACGTCGAAAGTCGCCGTGCGCCCACCGCCAACCAGGACGAAGCGCCGGGTCATGATGCTCGTCGCGGGATCGTAGTCCTGCTCTTCAAGCACAAGCAGATCCTCGTCCACGTGCTTCCAGGACTGCCTGGGCAGGCGCGGCAGCATCGTCTCGGCGACGTGCGTATCGAACACAAACTTTGCGCCGGGTTTCAGCGCAGCGGCAACGGCGCTCAGAAAAGCGAGGTTCCCGTCGTCGTCGAAGAAGCCGAAGCTTTCCCAGAAGCAGTACGCCCCATCGAACACTTCGCGCCAGGGCAGGTCGCGCATATCGCGCTGCTCGACACGGATTGCAGCGTCCAGGCCGCGCGCGATGGCGGCCCCCCGCACATCGTCGAGCAGCGCCGCTTCGCTGTCCACGCCCGTCACGCGGTAGCCGCGCCCCGCCAGCTCGACCGCCAGCCGCCCGCCCCCGCACGGCACGTCCAGCAGGTGTGCCGGAGCCGCCAGTCCAAGCAAGTCCTCGATGTAGTCCGCTTCGCGCCGCGTCTGTTCGGGCGGCTTGCCCTGGCGGAACACGGCCAGCACCAGAGGATCGGTTTCGCTCATCCTCGTCTCGCTTGCCGACTGCCGGACTGCCCGACCTTGCCCGTCACCACATAAACCGTGTTGCACACCTTGCAGTGCAGCACGTCGCCAGCGCGGTTACGGCCCGGCTTACACCCGTCCACCGTGCAGTCCCACAGTCGCGCCCCACAGATGTAACACCCCCGCATCAGACGGCGCGCGTCGGAGATTTCGATCACCTGGCTCATCGTTGTCGGCTCCCATGGCTAGCCAGGGACGCTGCTCTGCTGCGCCCGACTCCGTTGAGGTGCGTGCAACGGTTGTCGCCCGCCTGCTCGATCCTGCCGCCTTGACCTCACCCCCAGCCTTGCTGCGCTCGGCCGCCCCCTCTCCATTCGAATGGAGAGGGGGCGGCGAGGCGCGTCAGCGCCGAGCGGGGGTGAGGTCAACCCAGAGCGCTGCTCTGCTGCGCCCGGTAGAAGTGTGCTCCCATATGCCTCTGCCTAACCCGGCGCGCGGTCGTGTTCGCGTGTCAGCGTGGCCAGCCGTTCCCAGGGTGTGCCGCCGATGTCGGCGGGCAGGTCATCCGGCAGGCAGCGCCAGCGCCACTGCCCCGCTGGGACGCCCGGCTTGTTCATGCGCGCGCTCGCGCCCAGCCCCAGCACATCCTGCAAGGGCACGATGAAGGTATGCGCGGGCGAGGCCATGCCCATCTGGATCAATTCCCAGTTCGGCTCGTCAACGCGGTCTTTGCCCACGTAGCGGCGCAGGTGCTCGCCCTCGCCAGGGCTGGATTCGTTCGTCCACCAGCCCCACACCGTGTTGTTGTCGTGCGTGCCGGTGTAGACCACCATGTTCGGCACGTGGTTGTGCGGCAGGAAGCGGTTCTCGTCGCCTTCGTAGCTGCTGAAGGCAAACTGCAAGATGGCCATGCCCGGCAAATGCAGAGTGTCACGCAGGGTGATGGCCGCGCCCAGGTCGTCGCCCAGGTCTTCGGCGACGATCGGCAACTGATCCAGCTCGCGGCCCAGCCCGGCACTCAGCGCGCGGAAGAAGCCGATCTTCGGCCCGTTGACCCAGCGCCCACCCTGGGCAGTGGGGCGCTCGGCGGGAATCTTGTAGTACAGGTCGAAGCCGCGGAAGTGGTCAATGCGCACGATGTCCACCATCTGCAGCATGGCCCGCATCCGCCCGATCCACCAGGCATAGCCGGTGCGCTGATGCTCCTCCCACACATAGAGCGGGTTGCCCCACCGCTGCCCGGTGACGCTGAAATAGTCCGGCGGCACGCCCGCGATGAAGTTGGGCCGCCCGTAGAAGTCCAGGTCGAATAGCTCCGGGTTGACCCACACATCGGCGCTGTCGTGGGCCACGTAGATCGGAATATCGCCGACGATGCAGATGCCTTTACCGTTGGCGTAGGCGCGCAGCGCGTCCCACTGGCGGAAGAACACCCATTGCCGGAAGCGGTGCTCGGCGATGCGCGTGGCGTGCATGTTGCGCGCCGCGCCAAGCGCCTGCTTCTCGCGGAAGACCTCGCTCTCCGTCCAGTCCACCCAGGGCCGCCCGCCGTGAAACTCCTTGAGGGCCATGAACAGGGCGAAGTCGTCCAGCCAGGCGCGCTCCGGGTCGCGGCACCACGCCTCATGCGCGGCGACGGCGGCGCGGTCGCGGACGAAACGGTCGAAGGCCAGCGAGAGCAGCTCGTCGTGGAAGGCGATGGCCGCCGCGTAATCGCACTTGCGCGGCGAGAAGTAGGGGTGCTCGGCCAGTTCCTCGGCGGTCAGCCAGCCATCGGCGACCAGCCCATCCAGGCTGATCAGGTTGGTGTTGCCGGCGAAGGTCGAAAGCGCCTGGTACGGCGATTCGCCGAAGCCGGTCGGGCCGAGCGGCAACACCTGCCAGGCGCGCTGCCCGGCGGCGACCAGGCAATCCACGAAACGGTAGGCCCACGCGCCGAGGTCGCCGATGCCATACGGCCCCGGCAGCGACGTGGGATGGAGCAGCACGCCGCTCGCGCGCGGGAATAGCTCGCTCTGATGCTCGGTCATACTACCCCTCCTCTAGCGCCTGCAGCGCCAGCGCGAACGCCCCGCACACGCCCGCATCATCGCCCAGGCCCGGCGGGACGATGTAGTCTTCGAACGTCTCCAGGCGCGGGTGGACGAAATACCCGTTAGCCAGCGCCGCCAGTTTCGCCCGGATCAGCGGGAATAGCTGGCGCTGGTGCATCACGCTGCCGCCCAGCACAAACCCCTCCGGCGACAGCACGGCCATGATGTCCATGATGGCGTGCGCCAGGTAGTGCGCCTCCAGGTCCCAGGCCGGATGGTCGGGCGGCAAGGTCTCGCCGCGCTGCCCCCAGCGCTTCTCGATGGACGGGCCAGAGGCCAGCCCCTCGAAGCAATAGGCGTGGAACGGGCATACGCCGCGCTTGAGCGGATCGTCGGGGCGGATGGGCAGTTGGATGTGGCCCATCTCCGGGTGGATCAGCCCGTGTAGGATGCGCCCGTCGTGCATTCCACCGCCGCCGATGCCCGTGCCGATGGTGATGTAGACGAACGTCCGCCAGGCCCGCGCCGCGCCCCAGCGGTGCTCGCCCAGCCCGGCGGCGTTCACGTCGGTGTCGAAGCCGACCGGCACGCCGGGGAAGGCCCGGCGCACCGCCCCGGCTACGTCCGCATACGACCAGCCCGCTTTGGGCGTGCGAGTGATGAAGCCGTAATGCTCCGACGCCGGGTTGAGGTCAACCGGCCCGAAGGACGCAATGCCGAACGCGGCCAGCTTCTCGCCGCGCGCGGCTTCCTGCGCTGCGAAATAGGCGACTGACTGGCGGAGCGTCTCCTCCGGCGTGGTGGTGGGGATGCGCTCGCGGGCCAGGACGCGCCCCTCCGCGTCGCCAATGGCGCAGACGAACTTGGTACCGCCGCCTTCAATGCCGCCAATAAGCATCAGATGCCCCCTTTCAGGTGACTGTGCGCGCTCTTATTGAGCGCGTTAAGTTTGTAGGCCGCCTATGTTAAGTTTGTAAACGCCTGTTCAAAACTTGTTCAGAACTGAGCACGGGAGTTGTTTATGTCAGGTTATTGAACACCTCCGGCGGCACGGCGATTCCCGCGAAGTTGGCGAAAGTGAGATCATGGAAGGTCAGGCCAAGGCGCTGCTTGAGCGCGGAGAACATGCCCAGATAGCTGGTACCAATGCGTGGATACTCCGCCAGCCCCAGTGCATCGAGCGCCGCCTCAATAGCCGGTAGCGGCCCCTCGATCTCACAGAACGGGCCGAAGGGCATTTCATCCAACACTACCTCTGCCTCGCCCAGCCGGTACGTCGTGCGGTACTTCTCGTAGATCATGAACGGCACGTACCCCAGGGCGCGCAGGATGCCGTCCATCGTGGCGAAGTCGTCTACGGTCACTTCCGCCTCGTAGCGCGACATGATGCCGTCGGCAATGGCTGCCGGGCCTTTGTACGTCAGCCGGACGCGCGTGTCGCGGCGCAGGCGCAGCACCACGTACCGGCGACTCAGGTCACCGCCGGGCGTGTCGTAGCGGACATTGTGCTCGTAGGTGCGCGGGCTGTGCAACGTCGCGCCTGCTGCGACGAGGCGCGCAGCCAGCCTGTCCAGATCGGACACGTAGAGCTTGACTTCTGTCTCGGAATGATCGCTCATGGCGCTGTCCTTTGTGCGCGCGTCAGCGCGAAGTGCAGGGGCATTTCGGTTCTGGGGCAAAACATCACCGCAGAGGCGCAGAGATCGCGGAGAAAAGAAAGAATTTTCGTGGTTCTCCTCTGTGTCCTCTGCGTCTCCGCGGTTCAAGAATCTCGCCCCTTTCGCGAAATACACCCGAAGTGCTCACTCCTGGCGCGGCGCGGCGTTCTCGTGTACACTGGAATATAGCTGTGTGACTCGCTGCGCGCTGCTCACTGTACCACTCTGCCGCCGCCCTCACAACTCGCCTGCGAGCGTTGCCTCCTGCGTCTGTTGACTTGCACCCGACGGGAGACCCTCATGCCCACCGACCGCATCCGCGCCGACTACGACGAGTTGGCGACCGTTGCCCACGAGCTGCAGCAGGAGGGCTACGGCGTGGACAGCCTGATTGCGCGGCTGCGGCGCTGCGTGGACGCCCTGGAATACGGCGGCTGGATCGGGCGCGGAGCGAACAGCTTCTACGCGGAAATGCACAACGACGTGTTCCCCGCCCTGCACCGTCTGGCCAACGCCCTGCTAGAAGCAGGCGACGCCGTCAACCGCGTCAGCCAGATCATCCGCGAAGCCGAAGAAGAAGCCGCCGCTCTGTTCATACGGCGTCGCTGAGCGCTAGCCGCCCCAGATACGCTCCCACAGAATGTGCGGCGACTCCCGCAGCATCCACACATCCCCGTTCTTGGGCGGGAACCAGATCGGCAGGTAGCCCGCGTTCAGGTACGGCCCGGCGTCTTCTGGTTTCACCCATAGCTCCAGCACTACGTCCGGCTTGAGCATCCCGATCGAATAAGCGTAGTCCCACTTCATGTGCCCCGGCTTGAACTCCGGGATGACCGTCTGATCCATCGGCAGGTGAGCAATGATCGGATCGGTCTTGCCCAGCAGGTCAATGTAGGTGCGCTCGGCGAAATAGGGCACGATGCCCGCCCCGGCCAGGGCAACCGTCGCCTCTTCGGTCGTCAGCGTCTCCAGCAGTAGCGCCTGCTCGACTTTCATGCCGTTCTCGGCGGCGTAGAGCGACGGCGCGATCAGCAGCCATTCCTTGAGCGCGCCGGTGCCGTAGGTGTAGTTGAAGGCCACCAGCAGGTATGCGCCCAGCCCGATCAGCCCGGCCCGCGCCGTCGCTGGACTCAGCCGGAATCCCGTCTCCTGGGCGGCCAATGTCCGCGCGCTGGCGACCAGCCAGCGATACACGTGGCGCAGCAGCGCCCATAGCAGCACGAACCACAGCGGCGCGGCCACGCTCAGGTAGCGGTTGGCCCCGCCGTAGTGCTCCCAGGCGTCCCCGCCGACGTAGATGTTGTAGAGCATCTGCGCGGCGAAGAGCCAGGCCAGCAAGCGCACGGCCCGGTCGCGCCGGAAGACGAAAACGCCGAGCGGCAGCGCGCCCAGATGCACCAGGAAGCGCGTGGCGATTTCGTAGCCGTGCGTGAGGCGCTTGACCAGCGGGTAGCCCGCCATCTTCAGGTAGTAGGTATTGGGCAGCCACTCGCCGTAGTACCAGTGGCGCAGCAGGAATTGCGGGGCGAGAAACGCGGCCAGAATTAACGGGGCGATGAGCAGGTGCCGGGCGCGGCGCGGGCGGTCTTGCAGCGCCAGGAACAGCGCCAGCGCCACAAACGGCACAGCCATATCCAGGCGAATCCAGGTCGCCAGGCCCAGCAACAGGTACGGCCCGGCGCTGAAGCGCCTGGCTCGCAGCGCGCGCAACGTCCACCACGCCGCCGCGCTGACGATCAGCGCCAGGACGCTGACCTCGGTCCCTTGCAGGCTCCACGTGTTCAGTGGCAGGTAGAAGGCGGTGAAGATCGCCGCGCCCAGCCCGACCCAGGGATCGCCGGTCAGCAGATCGGCCAGCCGCCAGACGACGAGCAGCGTCAGCAGCATGAAGAGCGCCCCGCTGACCTGGATGCACAGGCTGGTCAGCGCCGCGTCCACGCCAAGCAGGTGGAAGATGGCCATGTAGCCGACCCACAGGGGATTGGTGAAGCCCTCGACGCGCGGCCCGCCGGGATTCCAGACCAGGCCCTCGCCCTCGGCCAGATTGCGGGCGTAGCGCATCGAGATCATCATGTCGTCGAAGAGCACGAAGTAGCGTTGCGTGTGGGGCACGTAGCTGCTCTGCTCGACGACGGCACTCGTCTTGAAGATGAATGCCCCGGCATAGAGCGCGTAAGCGATCAGAACCAGGGCGAACAGCGCGCGCGGGCTGCGCGACAGGGCACGGATCATGCCGCCAGGCTCCCGTGTATGATCATGACGGCCTCGCATTGTAACCGGTGGCGGGCGGGCGGGCGAAATGCTCAGGCCACCACCGGGCGCAGCGCCTCTTTGAGCTGCGCGCGGATGGCGATCACGATTTCGCCGTGTAGCCCGGTGGCGCTCTCCGGTTGGATCACCACGTCGTGGTAGAAGCTGCCCGACGCGCGCTCGACCAGCCACAAGTCCACGCCGAAGAAGGGCACGTCCGGCTGGTCGTCGAGCGCGTCGAAGTGCGCCCGGCGCAGCGCCGCCAGCAACGCCAGATAGCGTTCCAGCGGGATGGCATAGGAAAAGCGCACGTCTTTGTTGGGCTTATCGTAGACCACCAGCAAAGTGCACTGCGGCCCGTGCCCGCGCGTCAGCGTCGCCACCTGGTTGGGATGCCGCCCGTCGTGATACTGCACGGTGACGCGCACGGCCTCGTTGACGCCCGGCTGCTGCACCACCTGGCGCAGTTCACCCTGGCGCAGCCGCAACGCAATCAGCCGGATGGGATCGGCCCGCCGCGCTTCCATGTCACGGTTCTCCCCAGGTCAACAGGTATATCTCACATGGACGGCAGAACCTTGTAGGGACGGGTTTCGAAACCCGCCCAACCGGCCCCTCCAGACCACCACGCCGTCACCGCAGCGCCCCATCTCACCCACCCACCAACTCACCGTAGCGGAAGCACATCACCAGGTGATCGTTGACCAGTCCGCACGCCTGCATGTAAGCGTAGCAGATCGTCGGGCCGACGAAGGTGAAGCCGCGCGCCTTCAGGTCTTTGCTCATCGCCTGTGCTTCGGCGGTCACGGCGGGAATCTCGGCCAGCGTCCGCCAGGCGTTGGCACGCGGTCGCCCGTCCACAAACTGCCAGATATAGCTGTCGAAGCTGCCGAACTCCTCCTGCACGCGCAGAAAGGCGCGCGCGTTCTGCACGGCGGCAGCCACCTTCAGCCGGTTGCGAATGATGCCCGGATCGGCCAACAGCGCGGCTTGCTTTGCCTCGTCGTAGCGCGCGACTTTGGCCGGATCGAAGCCGTCGTACACCGCGCGATAGTGCTCGCGCCTGCGCAACACCAGCCCCCAACTCAGCCCCGCCTGCACGCCCTCCAGGATCAGGAATTCGAACAGCAGGCGGTCGTCGTGGACTGGTGTGCCCCATTCCAGATCATGATAGGCAACGTACAGCGGATCGTCCAGGGGAACCCAGTCACAGCGGGGGTGATCGTTCACTGGCAACTATGCTCCTTTACGCTGTCAGACGGTGAGCACGATCTTGCCGAAGTGCTCGCCCGCCTCCAATACACGGTGCGCCTCGCGCACCTCTTCCAGCGCGAACTGTGCGCCGATGACCGCCCGCAGCCGCCCCTTGAACAACAGTTGCATGGCGGTCACGTAGTCGGTGTGCGGCCCCATCGTGCTGCCCAGGATGCTCAGGTGCTTGCCGAAGATGTAGCGGTTGTCTATCTCGAACTGCGCGCCGCTGGTGTTGCCGACGGTGAGGATGCGCCCGCCGCGCGCCGCCGCCCGCAGGCTGTCGGCGAAGGTCGCCGCGCCCACGTTGTCCACCACCACGTCTACGCCGCGCTTGGCCGTGATCTGGTACACGGCGCGCGACCAGCCGCCCTCCACGTCGCGACGCACGACGACATCCGCGCCGAGCGCCCGCGCTGCTTCGAGCTTTTCGTCGGTGCTGCCGACGACGATGGTCGTACACCCGGCCAGCTTGGCGACTTGCAGGCAGGCCGTGTTGACGCCGCCGCCCGCGCCGACGATCAGCACTGTCTCGCCGGGGCGCAGATTGCCGCGCGTGATCAGGCTGTGCCAGGCGGTCACGAAGACCAACGAGGCCGCCGCCGCCTCTTCGAACGAGACATGCTCCGGCAGGCCGAGCAGGTTGCGCGCGGGCACGGTGATGTACTCTGTGTGCGTCCCGCTGGTGTGTTCGCCGAGCAGCGCGAAATGTACACAGCGGTGCTCCTGCCCGGCGCGGCAGAACGCGCAGCGCCCGCAGCCGATGGTCGGGTTCACGACGACGCGGTCGCCCGCGTGCCACTCGCTGACGCCCGCGCCGACCGCGTCCACCGTGCCCGCCGCGTCCGCGCCAGGGATGTGCGGGTAGGTCAGCTTGATGCCCGGCCAGCCATTGCGCACCCAGATGTCGAGATAGTTGAGGGACGCCGCGCGCACGCGGATGCGGACTTCGCCCGGCCCTGGCTCCGGGACGGGGTGATCCGTCACGACGCGGAGCACTTCCGCCGGGCCGTGTTCGGTGAGCAGCACTGCCTTCATGGCCCCCCCTTCGTCTAAGGCGGATCGCCCGCCGCCCGCCGCTCAGCGAATGGTGAAATCGAGCGAAGCCGTGCGGTGATCGTCCACGTACAGCTCGACACGGTGCGGCCCCGGCGTCCAGCCTCCGTCGGGCGGCGGAGCTTCAAAGGTCACCAGTCCGTCGCTCGTCACAAGCTCTTGCCGGACGACCGTCGCTCTGGGCGGGTCGGTCTTCTCTTTCGGCAGGCGCACCCACTCGGCGCGCACAGGCACCTGTCCGTCAGCGTCTTTGAGGTCTGCCAGGCAGAAAATGGTCTCGTCGGCGGAGAAGGCGCGCACCGCCGTGCTTTCGCGGTCTGCCTCGCGGTAGAGCCGGACGTTTTCGAAGTGCGCGGTCGTGACCGTTACGCTGCACGCCAACGCCGCCAGCAGCAGAACTACCGGCAGCGCCCACGCCCGCCATGCCGACCCTCGGCTCATCGCTCGCTCCCCGCCTGCGCGCCAGATCGCCCAGGCGCTCCACTTCTCGCCTGACAGCGATCATACCCCCTCAGCCGGGTTTGGCAACTACGGGCGTGCCGTGGGGTGCGATACTCTTCAGGCGGCAGGGGCGCAGCGGAGCAGCGCCTTTGTGGGGGAGGGTTTAGAAACCCTCCCCTACGGACCTCACCCCCTGGCCTCGCTACGCTCGGCTCTTCCCCCTCTCCGTCAACGGAGAGGGGGAGGCGAGGCGCGCCAGCGCCGGGCGGGGGTGAGGTAAACTGCCGGATTGCGCAGAGTCTTCCTGAGTCTTCCGAGGTTACGTGCCCTAGAAGGTCTTTCGCAGATAAACAGTCCCGCCTACATGGTGACCCTCTAGTTGAGCCTCAAATGGCTCCCACCCCTGATCACATAGATAGCGGACAAGTTCAAAGGCGACCAGTGTGTCCTCGTCCTTGAGCGCGTGGAAATGAACCCAATGGGACGCAAGGGAATCCCTGAACTTAGCGCCGGGGACAATCTGGGCCGCGACTGCTGCTAGCTCTCGGATAACCTCAGGATGCGTTGTGATCACATTGAAACCGCCTGGAGTTTTGGGTATCTCGATCCACACAAGTGCGAATCTTGCCATAATCCTTCCTCCCAAATCCCTTGTGGCTAAGTTTGACCGTGAGGCAGTCTCTCAACTCACCCCATACAGCGCGCGGTAGACGTTGTACTGCTCGTAGATGCGCCGCACGTAGGTGCGCGTCTCGTCGAAGCCGATGGTCTGCACGAACAGGTCGAGGTCTGGGCCGGAGATGCTCAGCCACTGCGCAGCGTTGCCCGGCCCGCCGTTGTACCCGGCCAGGGCCGCGTAGGGCAGCCCGTCCAGGCTGTCCATGACGTAGCGCAGGTAATAGGTGCCGAAGGCGACGTTGACGTAGGGGCGGTACACGTCGCTGTTCTGGTAGTCGCGCCAGCCAAGCTGCAGGGCGATCCACTGCCCGGTGTCGGGGATGATCTGCATCAAGCCTTGGGCGGCGGCGTAGGACGTGGCGAAGCCTTCGAACAGGCTTTCCTGGCGGATGAGGGCGAAGACGAGCAACGGGTCGAGGTTGTGCTCGGCGGCGGCAGGCAGCACCAGGTCGCGGTAGTACGCGGGGTAGCGCAGCCGGGCGATGGCGCCGGGCGCTTGCATCGTGTCAATCCGGGCGGCGTCAATTAGCCTGGCCGCCGCCGCGATGGACAGCCGGTACAGACGCAGGTCGCGCAGGTAGAGGGCAAGCTGGTAAAGGGCCAGCGGGTCGCCTTCCACATCGCTGAGCAGCGCGTCGAACTCCTTCTCGGCGGCTTCGTAGGCGGTGGTGGACGCGCCGACGATCATCAGCTCGCGCCCGCGCACCAGGCGCGGGTCGCTTTCCAGCGCGGCGCTAAGCGGGTAGAGCGGCCCTTCCTGGGTGATATTGAATGTGGCCCGCAGCCAGGTTTCCGCTTCGGCGAGCGCGGCGGCCTCGTCGAACTCGAACCTGGTGGCGGGTGGTGGCGCGAACGGATCGCGCCCGGCCAGCAGGTCGGCGGCGCGGATGCTGTAGTAGCCGCCAGGATCGGCGGCTGCGGCGGCCTGGTACGCCTGGCGAGCCAGATCGTCCTTGCCGTCCGCCTGGTAGAGACGGCCCACCCACAGGTAGGCCGCCGCCTGAAGCTCGCCGCTGCCGGTCGCCGCCAGTTGGCTGAAAAGCTGGGCGGCCATGCCGATCTTGCCAGCGTTGTAGGCCATCGTCGCGCCCATGTACAGCCCTTCATGCGCCCAGGTGGTGCCGGGGAACTTCTGGCCGCGTCCGTGTTGCCCTGCGTGCTGTAGAGGTACCCCGCCCGCCACAGCGCCTCGGCCCCTTCGGGCACGTCCGGGTGCAGTGTGGCCAGCGCGGTGTACTTCTGGATGGCGCCGGCGACATCGCCGCTGAGGAACAGCGTGCGGCCCTGTTCCAGCCACGCCTCGCCGAAGACCGGGTCGGTCGGGTAGGTGTCCAGCACTGTCTGGAAGGTGGTGATCGCGGCCTGAACGTTGCCCACTTCGCGGTAGGCGCGGCCCAGCATCATCAGCGCCTCAACTGAGGAGAAGCCGTTCTCGCTGCTGTGGGCGTTGAGCGCCTGGATCGCGGCGTTGTAGTCCTTGTTGGCGAAGTTGATCCGCGCCTGCTGGTAGCTATCCACTTGCAGGCCCGCGCCGAGCAGGATGGCCAGCGCCCGGTAAGCAGGCGACGTTTCCGGGTAGTCGCGGACGATGCGCTGCAGCCGCAGGTGCCCCCCGGCCACGTCGCCCTGGCCGATCTGCACCTGCGCCGCCTGGTACTCGATGCTGGCGCGGTAGGGGGCGTTGCGGGCGACGGCCAGGATCGCGTCGTATTGGGCGATGGCTTGCGCGGGCTGCCCGGCGTTGAGATACCCGGCGGCGACGCGTTCGCGCAGCGCGACCAGCGACGATAGCTCGCGCGTGGCGTCGGCGGCCTTGCTGTAAGCGGCGAGCGATTGGGCAGGCTGGCCGAGCGCCAGGTAGGCATCGCCGATGCGCTCGTACACGTAGCTGTCAATCAGCCCTGGGCGCAGGGTGAGGTAGGTCTGGAAGTCGTTGACGGCAAGCTGCCACTCGCTCAGCCCCAGGTAGGCGTCGCCCCGCAGGAAGGTGGCGTGAGCCAGGCGCGCGTCGCCGGGGTTTTCGAGGATGAAACGCGAGAGCGCGTCGGCAGCCTGGGCGAACAGCCCCTCGCGCAGCGCGGCCTCGCCCAGGCCGTAGCGCGCCGCCGCGCGCAGCGACGGGTCGGCGTCCGGCTGGGCCAGCACAGCGTCGAAGTAGGCGACGGCAGCGACGTAATCGCCGTTATGCAGGGCTTGCTCGGCGTCGGCGAAGGCCACGTCGGGCGGCAGGGTGGGCGTCGGCACGAAGGGGGGCGTCGGCGTGACGTAGGGGACGGTCGCCGTCGCCGGGTCCAGCAGGGCGGCGTTGCTCGGCGTGGCGGTGACGATGATCGGGTCTGGCTGCGTGGCGAAGTTGCACGCGCTGGCGGCCAGGGCGATCACCAGGGCCGCCGGGATCAGCCGGCGCACGGTGGGCGTAAACATGCGGGCGATTATGGCGGCAGGACGGGGGATTGTCAACCGTGCCCGCGCGAGGAATCTGCCAGGCGCAGGGAAGGCATAGGATTGCGATCCCAGAAGGCTGTCCTGGGGCGGAACAGAGCAGCGCCCCAAGACTGGGGAGGCGCGGAGCAGAACCCCCACCAGACGGGTTGTGCGAGCGCGCTGCTACGAGTCACTTGGTCGCTGGCGCAAATTGGAGCATAATGCTAGGGGTGTGATCATCTCTGGCGGGCATTGATAGCGGGCTGCGCGGCGCGCGGCAGGAGGCACGGTCTCATGTCTTCCCTTCTTCACCAGGCGGTAGAGCACGCCCAGGCCGGACGCCGCGACGAGGCGCGCCGGCTCTTGCAAGAGTATCTCCAAACGTCGTCGGACAACGAAGTCGCCTGGCTCTGGCTGGCCTCCGTCGCCGCTGACCAGGCCGAATACCAGCGCGCGCTGCGCGAAGTGCTGCGCATCAACCCAGCCAACCAGCAGGCGCGCACGCTGCTCGACCAGTTCCAGCAGCAGTACGGCCCGCGCCCGCCTGCTCCGGTTCCCTCAGTGCCCACGCCCGACACATACGCGCCGCCTCCTCCCCCCAGGCCGGTGGGTTATGAGGGGGTGATCGTCGGCGCGCCGGAGCAAGAGCCTTACCGGCAGTATGCGCCACCGTCGCCGCTGCCGTATTCGCAGTACGCGCTGATGGGCCAGCCGATGACGCCGCCCGAGGCCCAGAGAGTCCAGGTGGAGCATGTTGAGAAGAGGCGGCGCGGGCTGTTTGGCTGCGGGGTTCCTGGCTGCTTCGGCTGTCTGGGCTGCGGCTGTTGGCAAAGCTGCCTGGTGGCGCTGGTGCTGATCATCGTCCTGCCGGCCATCGCCTGCGGCGCGCTGAGCCTGGCTCCCTTCAGCCTGGGGCCGCTGGATATGATCGCCGTCTACCTGCCGGACGACTTCGGGCGCAAGACGGTGCGCGTGGAAGGCACACGGCTTGAAGCGACCCTCCAGACGCCACGCAGTTGGTATGTGGCCGACGCCAACAACGAGATGTGGAAGATATGGCGAGACGTGCTCGACGAGGCGCTGCCGTTCGCCGATGACCAGGCTACCTGGAAGGACTTCGAGGGAACAGACGATCTCATCGCCATCGTCGAGGTGAATCCGGTGGTGCTCTCTGGTGCACACTCGAACAGCGCCGGCGCACCGATCCGGCTGACCGTCAACCTGGCGCAGACCGTCAGCGGCGATTTCTCGTGCAGCGCCGTGCGCGCGCAGCAGAGCCAGTCCACGATCTACGAGTACGAGGGCGGACTGTGCGGCTACCGCACCGACACGACCCAATCTGTCCCGTCCGAGAATATATTCCGCAATGTTACAGCGCCCGACCAATGGACCAGCATCTCCTTTGTCACGCCAATCACGGCGCAGACAGGGCTGCAATGGTCATTGGAGATGCCCGCCGACCTGCTCGACTACTACCGGGACGACATCCAGGCGCTGATCGAGTCGGTAGAGGTCAAGGAAATCTAGTGGGCCAGCCAGTTGACCTCACCCCCGCCCGGCGCTGACGCGCCTCGCCGCCCCCTCTCCGCTGGCGGAGAGGGGGCAAGGCCGAGCGTAGCGAGGCTGGGGGTGAGGTAAAACAGTGCGCATGTTAGATGCGATTGCCCTGAGTAGAGGTCAGAGGTCGAGGAAATCTAGTGGGCCAGCCGCGCGCATTGCTATAATGGCCGGTCGTTTTGGAGCCGGGGGGATTATCCAGAGTCGTTGTGGCCGCTAGCCTCCGGCTCAAGGACAGGAGTAGTTGTGCATGGCGAGCATGAGACGCATCGCAGTATTGACCGGCGGCGGTGACGCGCCGGGCATGAACCCGGCGATTCGCGCGGTGGTGCGCACGGCGGCTGCCGCCGGCGTGGAAGTGTATGGCATCCGGCAGGCGTACACGGGGCTGTTGGCCGGTGATTTCGAGCGCCTGACTTCGCGCGATGTGAGCGGGATCATCGGACGCGGCGGCACCATTCTGCAAACGGCGCGCAACCTGGAGTTCAAAACCGTTCAGGGGCAGAAGCGCGGCCTGCGCCGTCTGAACGAGCACGGAATTGATGGGCTGGTTGTCATCGGCGGCGATGGCAGCCTGCGCGGGGCGCTGGCGCTGCACGAGCTGGGCTTCCCGGTGGTAGGTGTCCCTGGCACCATTGACAACGACATCTGGGGCACCAACATGGCGGTCGGCACGGATACCGCCCTGAACACGATCCTCGACGCGATTGACAAGCTGCGCGATACGGCGGCAAGCCACGAACGCTGCTTCTTGCTGGAAGTGATGGGGCGCAACTGCGGCTACCTGGCGCTGATGGGGGGCATCCTGGGCGGCGCTGAGTTCGTCATGATCCCGGAGCACCCCACCACGCTCGAAGAGATCGGCAAGGTGCTGGAGAACGCCTATATGCGCGGCAAGAGCCATGCCATGGGCGTCATTGCCGAGGGCGCCACGCCCAAGATTCACGAGGTGGCCGAGTACCTGTCACAACACGAAGTTGGCTTCGAGGTGCGCATCACCGTGCTGGGGCATGTGGTGCGCGGCGGCAGCCCTGGCGCGTTCGACCGGCTGCTGGCGACGCGCCTCGGCGTGAAGGCGGTAGAGCTACTGCTCGCCGGGGAGTCAGGGATCATGGTCGGGCTGCACGGGCGCGAGATCGGGACGGTCAGTCTGGAAGACGCCACAACCAAGCAGCGCGCCGTCTCCGAGGAATACATCTCGATGGCCGAGATTCTCGCCAAGTGATGTATCGCCGCCGGATCGCGTTTTTTGTGGCGCACCTACGCCCCGATTCGTGAGTTTTGTCAAACGCGCAGCGCCCGCTGACCCGCTATAATCAAGGGGGTGTGCGTAGCCCGCACGCCCCCTTTGTCATGGATTCCAGGCACCGCACTCCCCATAGGCTGCCTGAGCCTGTAAGCAGTTTTGAGGACTGGAGGAGAACGATGTTGCGTATTGGTGTGCTCACGGGTGGGGGCGATGTCCCCGGCCTGAACCCGTGCATCAAGCAGATTGTGTACCGTGCGGAAGACGCCGGTCACGAGATTTTCGGCATCCGGCGCGGCTGGGCTGGCCTGCTGGACTTCAACATTGACGAGAAGAACAAGGAAAAGCGCGAGCAGTGGGTGATGCCGCTCAACAAGCAGCGCGTGCGGACGGTGGATCGCACTGGCGGCACGTTCCTGCACACCTCGCGTACCAACCCCGGCAATGTGCTCGCCGACAGCATCCCCGCGCACCTGCAGGACATGGAAGTCCGCAAACACACGGACAAGCGCGGGCGCGAAGTCTACGACTACACGGAGCACGTGCTCAAGGTGCTGGAGCACCTGGGCATTGACGTGCTGATCCCCATTGGCGGCGACGACACGCTCAGCTATGGCGAGCGGATGCACCGCGAGGGGATGAAGGTCGTAGCCATCCCCAAGACGATGGACAACGACGTTTACGGCACGGACTACTGCATCGGCTTCAGCACCGCCGTGACGCGCTCGGTGGAGTTCATTCACAACCTGCGCACGAGCGCCGGGTCACACGAGCGCATCGCCGTGGTTGAGCTGTTCGGACGCAACTCCGGCGAAACGTCGCTGATTGCAGCCTACCTGGCCGGCGTGGACCGCGCGATCATCTCCGAGGTGCCGTTCGACGTTCACCGCCTGGCCGAGTTGCTCGTCGAAGACAAAAAGATGAACCCCAGCAACTACGCCATGCTGACCATTTCCGAAGGCGCGCGCCTAGTTGAGGGCGAGGTGATCGAGACCGGCGAGGCCGACGCCTACGGCCACAAGAAGCTGGGCGGCATTGGCCAGATCACCGGCGACCTGCTCAAGGAGATCACCGGCCAACACATCATCTACCAGCAGGTGGCTTACCTGATGCGCTCCGGCGCGCCGGACTCGCTCGACCTGATGGTGGCGGCCAACTACGCGCAGATGGCCATGAGTCTGGTGGAGCAGGGGCGCTTTGGGCGCATGGTGGCGCTGCAGCGCGGCCTGTATACCGACATCAACATGAGCACGCTGATGCAGGGCGTCAAGCGCGTCAATGTGGCCGAGCTATACGACGTGGATCAGTACCGCCCGAAGGTGCGCCACGTCTTCGGTATGCCGATGTTCCTAATGTAGTGCACAGAACCGCAAGAGGGCAGCACAGGCTGCCCTCTTTTGTGTTGGGGCGGCGACCGTGTTTGCCGAGGGCTGGGTGTGTGCCAAGGTTTTCAGTGACTCGCTTGACGCCGAGCCACCAACCTCACCCCCTGGCCTCGCTGCACTCGGCCTTTCCCCCTCTTCGCTAGCGGAGAGGGGGAGGTGAGGCGCGTCAGCGCCGAGCGGAGGTGAGGTCAAGCCAGGGCGCAGCAGAGCAACGCTCCTATACTGCCTGACAGGTTTTGCACGCACCCCGAGGGCTAGCCGACCGCCCGACTATTGCGCCACCCCAGAACGGGATACACTCCTGGATCATCAAGCAGAGTGGACATAGGAGCGGCACAGCATGGAATACACCATCAACGGCACGGTCATGCAGTCGCTTGAGATTCGCTTGCAGCGCGGCGAAGCGGTTTTCACGGAGTCCGGCGGCATGGCCTGGATGAGCGACGGCATTAACATGAAGACCAGCGGGCGCGGCGGGATTGGCAAGTCGCTGGGGCGGGTGCTCTCCGGCGAGAGTCTGTTCATGACCACGTACACCTGCACCGCGCCGGAGGGCGTGATCACCTTCACGCCCGAAGCGCTGGGCAAGATCATCCCGCTGCAACTGCGAGCCGGCCACTCGATGATCTGCCAGAAGGACGCCTTCATGTGCGCCGAGGACTCGGTGGAGCTGGCCATGCATTTCCGCAAGCGGCTAGGCACAGGGCTGTTTGGCGGCGAGGGGTTCATCCTGCAAAAGCTGACCGGACCGGGCACGGCTTTTGTCGAGATCATCGGCGAGGTGATGATGGTCGAGCTACAAGCGGGCGAGCGCCTGAAGATTGACCCCGGCCATATCGCCATGTACGAGCCGACCTGCGACTACGACATCACCATGGTCAAGGGGG